>CAZDRM010000173.1:0-5198 GCA_964507745.1 uncultured Lachnospiraceae bacterium | reverse complement strand
CAATATAACTGCGGTGGCAGCAGCAGAATCCGTTTTCCGGCGAAAAAACTTCCGCACATCTTGAAAACAGCTCACGGATTGCGATCATCCTGCCGTTTGTCAAATGGACAAGAACCTGCTTATTCTGTGCCTCCAGATAATCAACATCATCAATTACAATCCTGCAAAATCCATCAGCGGTTTTTGCGGTAAAGGATGGTTTAGGCAGGTTAAAGGTTCTCAAAAAATCATCCAGAACAAGAAACAGTTTTGTTTGGTCAACGGGCTTTATAAGATAATGAAAAGCTTTTACCTCATAGGAATCCACAGCAAATTCCTTAGATGAGGTAAGAAAAATAATCGGGACAGTCTGATTTATATTCCGAAGCTCTTTAGCAACATCTATACCGTTTAATAAGGGCATAATAACATCCAAAATAATCAGATCCATCCATTCCTTCTGATGAGCCTCAACCAAGTCGTCTCCGTTGGTAAAACGATAAAGTGTAAGCTTAATCCCTCGTTCTTTTGCCCATTGCTCTAACAGAGGGCAGATTGCATCTATAAAGCGTATTTCATCATCACAAATCCCTATTTTCATTGCTTGTACCTCTAAATAATGATTCTTAAAATAAAGGAGTGGTCAGTAACCGAAAAATAATACTGTCCGTTTAATTGTTCTACATAATATACAATACTTTTAACACCAATGCCATGCCCCTTTTTCCTTGAGACCGGAATACCGTTGACCAGTCTGGGAACATGTACAACCGGATTTTCAATTTGAAGCAGTAGATGGCTGCCTTTCTGAGAAATCGTGAGGTCTGTCCACTTTTCTTCTATGGCAGTCTCTTCTAATGCATGCATGGAATTTTCTAAAGCATTGGATAAAATAGTGCAAATCGCAGTATCCGGGCAAGGAAGCGTTTCCCCTACGGAGATATTGTAGCGGAGCGTAATTCCTTTTTCTTCAAAACGCGTATAATAGATTGAAATTACGGAATTGATCATTTCATTTTTGCAGTAGGCTGTAATCATCGTATCATCATAGAGATTTCCGATTTCCTCAATATAATCGACTGCATTCTTTATGTTATCATTTTGAAGCTGTGTCAGAATGATATTTAAATGATGGCGCATGTCGTGTCTCAATATGGAGAGCTTTTGTTTGCTGCGCTTTACCTGCTCAATCTCCTTTTCCACGGAGAGAAACTGCATTTTCATCAGGTCATTATACTGTTTTATCTCCTGCTTCTTTTCGTATTCCCGGAAATAAACAAACAGAAAAGCAAAGTATGCGATACAGAAGATGAATCCCATAAATTCAACGACCGTTTTGTTGTTGGAATAAAGCAGACTGGAAAGTTTGGTAAAGGAATAGTCGAAAAAATAATAGACTGTGGGCAAAAAACCTATGATATAAAGTTCTCTTGTCTCCCTTGCAAAGATGGTTTCCGTAGTGCGGCATACAAATTTACACAGCAAAAAGAAGGAAACGAACGTGGTCAGGATTCGTGCAATATAATAGCACCACTGTTCTCCTGTAATGGTCAATACCAGCAGTCCCGTCCAGTTGCTCAGCTGACAGCAAAGGTAGGCAGAAAACACGGAAATACAGGAGGGAATAACAGGATATTTATAATACAGGACTAAAAACATAATCAGGGGCAGATGTATGATAACAGCATAAAGCCGGTCTGTAATCACTACATCCCATAACAAAAAATTGATAACATATAAGATTCCTTCACAGGAAAACAGCAGAAACAATGTAAGGATATTTTTCCGGTTCTGCCTTACTCCTAAAAAGAAAGCGGAGATATAAATGCCAAACAGCATGGTAATGATATTGTGTATGAATGCCAGAATCTGTACCAACATGGGTCTTTTTCCTATTGTTTTATTTTACTGCCATTCTAGCATTTTATCTGTGAAATGTAAATGTAGGGCATTTGCATTTCACACCATATAATTACCACTCACGCAAAACGGGGAAACAAATGAAAAAAATGTGATATAAAATTATAGGATATCTTACGATATCTGACGGTTATACAATTTGAGGAGGACAGCAAATATGAGTAAAATATGGGAATTCTTTGGTACGATGGATGCACTCGTCTATGCATCAGACATGAACAGCCATGAGTTGGTTTACATGAACCAAAAGGCTCTTCGGACCTACGGTTTTCATTCTCTTGGAGAAGTTCTCGGGAAAAAGTGCTATGAGATTGTTCCAAACTGCTCTGCTCCCTGCCCAATGTGCAACAGCCACGAATTAAAACAGGGCTACTTCAAGGAATGGCTGTATTACAATCCTATTCTGGAACAGCAGGTAATGCTCAAAGCTACCATAGTGGAAGTGGATGGAAAAAAATATCGCATGGACCTTGCCTTTGATGACATCAGGCGGAACAACCTGATGAACCTGGAAGCACAGATCAACAAGGGAGTACGTGTCGCCCTGCAGCAGGAAACGCCCTCCCAGACACTGGAAGTTTTGTTGGAGTATGTGGGAAAGGCTCTGGGCGGCGAGAGAACCTATATCTTTGAGCGGAATGAAAAAGGCTGTGATGACAACACCTACGAATGGGTGGCAGAGGGTGTCACTCCGGAGAAAGATAACTTACAGAATCTTCCCGCAGAAGTGTGCGCCAACTGGTATCGGAATTTCCAGGTTGGCAGACATATCGTGATAAACGATTTGGAGGATATCCGGGAAAGCGACCCCTTACAGTATGACAATCTGAAAAGGCAGAATATCCACTCGCTGATCGTAGTTCCCCTGTATGATGAGAAACAGGTAATCGGTTTTTACGGAATAGACAACCCTTCCGAGAATTCGCTGGACTATGCCTCCGACATGCTCCAGATTATGGCACATTTTATTATCTCTTCCCTGAAACGGCGAAATCTGGTCCAAAAATTAAAAGAAATGAGTTATCACGACCAGCTTACCCAGATTGGGAACCGTTACGCCATGAATGAATATATTAATAATCTTCAAAACAAACAGAGTTTGGGAATCGTTTATTGTGATATAACAGGACTTAAGCAGGTCAACGACCGGAAAGGCCATGCCGCAGGCGACAAGCTGATTGTGGACGCCTGTGAATGCCTGAAAATGAACTTTGGCAAATACGGTCTGTTCCGCATCGGCGGCGACGAATTAATAGCCATTTGCTCAGAAATAGAAGAGCCGGCATTGTGGCAGGGCATTGAAAGTCTAAAGAAAGATTTAAATGACAAATCCGTTCATATGGCAGTAGGAGGCATATGGGCAAAGGACGGCTTCAACAATGTAGAAAAACTGGTTGCAGCCGCAGAGAAGAGAATGTACAAGGATAAATCCGCATACTATAAAAAACACGGTGTAGACAGACGTCATCATCTGGAAATGGAGATACTGACAAAAAATATGGCTGAAAAGTCGGAAATATGCTAGACTCATAGATAGGACATGGCTGTCCTATCATAAAGGAGACTAACATGATTGCACTTGAAATAAAAAGCATCAAAGAATTTATGAACCACCTCTTAAACAGCGAGGCCTTTGACAGCTTCTATCTGGAAGAAGCTTCTATTACCACCTACAATACCTTTCTCATAGACGGACACATCGTAGATGCATTTTATGAAGGCACAGACGCCCAGGGCAATGCCATGGTAAAGCCTGCTGCCTTTTCCACCTGGAAGCAGATGCGCCCCATCTGTTTTTCCCTCATAAAAGGAAACCGCTCCCCTGTGGCCTTTAAACTCGTACTGCATGCCGGAGAGCGGTATATGGAGCGTTTAAAAAACAATCCCGAAGCTGCCTTTCACTTAGAGCAGATGAAGGCGCTGACCGTCAACATCCGCTATGAAGGAGACGGTTTAAAATGCGTTACCGGGACTTCCTATCATACTTTTGTCATGGATAAGACCATCGATAATATCTGGGACGGAGATTTTGTATCTTCACTGACTGCTTTAGGAATCAGTTTTGAGCTGCTGTAAATGAAGGAGGTATCATTATGCAACAGGAAGATGTAATAAGAAAATATTTCAAAGCGTGGATAGATAATAATATCGATGTAATAAAACAAACCTTTGCTGATGATATTATTTACAGCGAATGTTATGGTCCTGAATATCACGGTATATCCCAAATCATAGAATGGTTTACGGAATGGAATGAGAAAGGAAGAGTATTAGAGTGGTCTATAAAACGATTTATACAGCAAAATAATATTCTTGTTGTTGAATGGTATTTCAAATGTGATTATGACAATAATATAGATGGATTTGATGGTGTAACCATTGCAGAATTTGACAGTCAGATGAAAATTTCAAAATTATGTGAGTTTCAATCGAAAGCAGAACATTTTTTCCCTTATAGTGAATGAGAATCTTCAAAACTATTTTATAAGATGTATCTTGCAACCAATATCTGCATATGCTATAATGCCGATAGGCAAAAAAGTGATAATAAGTCCATCTGGACAAAGAACGAAATCCCCGAACCGTGGTGCAACACAGTCCGGGGATTCTTACAATTAGACCATTGTATTATTCCTCTGCAATCTACTTCCTAATCTTAGGCTTTGCAATCAGGGAAATCAGATACGCAAAGATCAAAGCTGCACTACAGCCTGCAGCTCCCGCTTTAAAGCCGCCCAGAAACAGCCCGATAAAGCCTTCCTGATCCAGTGCTTCTTTCACACCCTTCATCAAAGTGTTCCCAAAGCCTAGAAGTGGAACGGTTGCTCCTGCACCTGCATACTCGGCAAAAGGCTCATACCATCCGAAGAAGCTAATCACAGCACCCAGACACACCAACAGCACCATAATCCTGCCAGGCAGCATCTTTGTCTTTTCCATCAGAATCTGCGCCAGCGCACAAATCAATCCGCCCACCCAGAAAGCATTAATATAACTCATCATAAACATTTCCTCTTTTCATGATATACCAAAAACTTTATATACCGGTATAACTTCTGTTCATCAACACCGCTCACAGAAAATACATCATACCGAAAATCTTTGCTACTTATCATGTGCGGAAATGAATGATTTTATGCATAAACTGTTTCTTATTCTATTTTATACGCTTTCAAAACTTTTCCATCCGTTCCTGTAACAATTAGATAATCCCCTTGCCAGTCGAAAGCGTAAATCTCGCTTGTCCTGGGAATCCTAAAGAGCCTTTCCTGATTTTCTCCATCCACAGATTGTACCAA
>CAZDRM010000172.1:0-5214 GCA_964507745.1 uncultured Lachnospiraceae bacterium | reverse complement strand
AAGTTTGTAGTGATTTTTAAATTTACTCTTGACAAAGGTCATTACATATCAGTCTTTCATTTTATTGATAATGCTATAAAATCATAGTAAAATAAATACGAAGAATATATAAAAATGATTTTATGAAGTAAAATACATGAAAAATAATATTTCGATTTTCATATCTTATTCATGGAATGATAGAACATTTGTGGATGGATTTGATGAAAAATTACAAAAACATGGTTATAAAATCGAAAGAGACATAAGAGATGCAGAATATGCAAAGAGCATTAAAGAATTCATGAAAAGAATTAGAAGAGCAGATTATTCTATCATTATTTTAAGTGACAGCTTCTTAAAATCAGAAAATTGTATGCGTGAAATACTAGAATTTATCAAAGATGATGATTATAAAAATCGTATAATTCCCGTAATATTGAATTCTGTGAAAGATATTTGGGGTTCTTCCAATGGTGCTATTGAAATTACAGTAGATGACTTGATACAAATTGATGGCGCTGATAAAATAATAGCATATATTAATGATTATGGTGCATCAATTAATGAGATTTATTATAGAGACAACAATATTATTCAAATAAATTATCAGACAGAAGATCGGGAGACGAATGCCACATACATCCTTAGCTGAGTATCCTGATGAATTTAACATTAAAACTAATTAATTTGAGCACTATATTGGACAACATGACTTTATATTTTACCTGTTATCTTCTTAAATATAAAATTTAAGTGGGAAAACTTGTTGACTTGGATATTTTGGGAGGAATGTGATAATATACTGTTAATAGAATGCATAAGTATAGTAATTGATATATTTGACATCAGCTGAAGGCTTAAAGAACAGAAATTATAGGCAAGGTTTTTGGAATAGTATGGAAAGGAAATATTGTATGAGTAAGATAGAACAGGCGATGCAGTTATTAAAATCCGTACCAGAGTATAAAATGGGTTATGTTATAGCATATCTCCAGGGCATAGCGGTTGGGGAGGATGTTCCAAATTCAGTAACGCTGGAAGCGTTTGAAGAGGGCGATAGAATGCTTTCAGAAGGAACAGGAAAACGACATTCCAGCGTTTCATCACTGATTGCTGACTTGGAGGATTGAAAAGTGCTGGAGATAGGATATGCAAGGCAATTCAAAAAAGATTACAAGACATGCAAGAAGCGAGGGTATGATATGGCTCTATTGCAGAGTGTTATTGATACTTTGGCAATTCCGAATCAGCTCCAAGCAAAACACAAAGACCATGATTTAAAAGGCAACTATATTGGTAAACGCGAATGCCATATAATGCCGGACTGGCTTCTTATTTACAGGATAGAAGGAAAAACACTCATGTTATATAGAACGGGTACTCATTCTGATTTATTCAGAAATTAAAAACACTTGATGATGCTATCACAAAATGGTATGCCATGGTTAGGTAAATATACCTTGCGCAAGATAGGAGATGAAATAAAAGGTTTACGAATACATATAGTAGAATTCCGGAAGGAGGATTCATTATGAAAAAAAGAATTTTAACAGCAATCGTAGCAACAATGGCAATGGCAGCAATGATTACAGGCTGCGGCACCAATTACACAGTAAAGCTTACTGATACCAACCCGGTAAAGGTAGAGTTAGGCACAGAGCTTTCCACAGATGTAAGAGATTACATCACTGTTATGGAAGGAGACGAAGCGGTAAGCGACGGAGAAGTATTTAACGATATCGTTCTTGATACCGCTAACATTGACATCAACACTACCGGCACTTACACCCTGGTAATCACTTACAAGGATAACCAGCTGGTAATCCCGGTAATCGTGGAAGATACTATTGCACCTGAAATCCTTGTTGAGGATATTACGGTTGCAGCAGGAGAAGAAATCACTGTTGATAAATATGTTTCCGTTTCTGATGCACAGGAAGTAACCACTATGTTCGTTCTTTCCGATGGCAGCAGGGCTGACGAATTCACTTTTGACGGTACTCCCGTTGATGTTACCGTAGAAGCGGTTGACGCATCCGGCAACAAAGCTGAAGCAGTTATGAAGGTAAATTTACTGGATACGGAAGCTCCTGTTATTACTGTAGAAGATGTTACTATTAATGTAGGCGACAAGTTCGATCCTATGGCAAATGTAACAGCTGTTGATGATGTAGACGGCGACGTAGCTGATAGAATCGTCATTACCGGCGAGGCTGATACAGCAAAAGAAGGCGCTTACACACTTACCTACACGGTTAAGGATGCAGCCGGCAATGAAGCATCTGCAGAAAGAACTGTAACTGTAGTTAAGAAGTCCACCACAAAGAAGGGCGGCAATTCCGGTAACGGAACCACTGGCAACACTGGAAATGCAGCAGGTGGAAACACTGCTGCACCGACAGGTTCCACTGGAAATGCACAGACTCCTGCAACGGGTACTCCGGCAGCAGGTGGAAACACTGGTAACGGTGGAAATAGCTCTACACCGCCGGCAAATGTAGGACCGATACAGACTCATCCCGATATACAGGATATTATTGACAAAGGTGGAAATGCAGAAGATATTTGGGATTTAGGTGATTGGGATAATGTTCAGGAGTTATAAATAATATAAAAAACAATTTAGTAATATAAAATAAGCACATTAATCAATTTCGATTAGTGTGCTTATTTTTGTGCAAAGATATATGAGAAGAGGCTTGCAAATTACATGTAATCTGTGGAGAATTAAAGTGTATTTCAAAATAATGATAAAAATTATAACGCGTTTTTAAGGAGGATTATGCAAAAGTGAAGAACAAAACATCAAAAAAGAAAGGAACATTGCTCCTAATCATGTGTATGCTGTCTGGCATATTGAGCGCCTGTGGAAAAAGCAATGAAAAGGAGCCAATACCGGAAGGGACAGATATCCCTATTGTCTATGAAAGCGACGAAGTAAGCCTATGCCAGTATAAAGGGAATACCGTTTCCGGCTATTCTGCTGATTCATACGTCCCAACGGAAGAGGAGATCTCCCAGAGGGTGGCTGAAGTATGCATGTATGCAGCTGAAACCAGCGGCGAATTCATGGAATACACAGATGAATGGATTGCCTCTCATTTCTCTGACATAAGCACGCTAGAGGAGCTTAAAGAAGCGGCAAAGGAAAGTCTGATCACAGAGGCACAGATGGATGCTCCATACAATAACAGGCAGGCGGCTGTTATGTACGTGGTGGAACATTCCACAGTCAAAGCATCCAAAGAGACAGAAGAAAATGCCAGGGCGCAGCTTTTATCCATGCATAAGAAGGATGCAGTCGGCCAGGGCTATGAAAGCTTTGAGGAATACTTAAAAAAGGTAGGCTATGAAAGTGAAGAGGCTTTCATGGAATCGGAATTCTTTAAAGCGGAAGTAGATAATGCTGTGTCATTATCCCTGATTGCCAGGGCCGTCGCCGAAAATGAAGGGATTATTGTTACAGAAGAACAGATAGACGGATATGAGGAATCCATCAAAGAAGGGATTTTTGCAGACCGTGAGGCAGTGAAAAACTACCTGTTAGAGCAGGCTGCCTATGATGTTATTTATGACAACGCTATATTCACTATGGAAGAAATTCAGTCAAGCGAGGATTACGAAGAAAACACCAGTCCCTTGTATGGTGTTTCTTTTGCCGCAGGGGAAAATGGAGAGATCATCCCGGATGCTGACGTTGCCGGATATATGGAAAATACCTTAGTCGATTTCCATGTGAAGCCGGACTATGGCTATGTCATGGACAGCTGTTATTATGATTGTTTTCCCACTATTGTACTATATGATTTGCAATTTTTTAAACACTATCTATACGTACTTACAAAAAGTGCTACCAATTGTTACAGTATTTTGTATTTGATTATAATAAAAGCGCAAAAAAAAATCAAACGTGCTAATTTGTCATGAAAACAGAGTAATAATTTTGAAAATGTGATATTATGTCATAGAAATAAGGTAAAAATTGGAAACGTGAAATTTTGTCATGAAAATGGGGTAAAAAATAAAAACTCCCTTGTCAATCAGGGAGTTTTTGAATTTCTTGAATTTGTGTCTGACATTGTGTCCGCCCTTATAAAGCGTTGGTTTAGTCACAAATAATTTCCAGATAACCCTTAATATTGGCCTTGTCGATTTCCGGCATAATGCCGTTGTTCGGATCGTAGTATTTGCCTTCATAGCCTACGAGATAGTGACTGAACCTCCCCAGATTTTCCATAATAATACAGCATTTAGGCAGTTCAACATCTTTTCCTCTTGTATAAATAATTTTGTTGGAATGTCTGATTCCCACGTAGTCTAAGGAAGAAACGATTTTGGCCATATTTGCCTGCCATTCCCGGCAATGCATAACATTGCTGGCCTCTTCAATGGTAATGCCGGCAATCATGGCAAAGCAGGTTTGTCCGCACAAGCCATCCCAGGGTTGGATAATAATATTCATGCTGTCAATTTTTCGAATGGGATTTTCATAGGAATAAGGACCGGATTTCAGTTCACAGCTCTCCCGTCCATTTACGGAAAAGGTAACGGGATAATATGTATTCTCTGCAAGCCCATCCGACTGTTCGTCAGTTAAAGGAATGTTGTAATAACCGTTTTTTAAGGGAGATAGATGGCAGTCAAAGGACATGCTGTTGTTAATCGTTACATGTACGGGAATCCTTCCCACATTATCCTCGCATATTTCCCATACGTTAAAGGGAATGGTAATGTATTTCTTTTCATCTTCATTTAAAAACTTACCCTCAAAAATATACTCCATAACGAATACCTCTCTTAAATTAATTAACAATCCAATCAATAACTGAATTATTATCTTTGATTATAACAAGATAGAAAGGCAAGTTCCAGTATATTTCATAAAATTTCCTTATATTACAATGTAGATTTTTGTTGATTATTGCTTAGAATATTATTAGAATGATTATATATACATATTACTAATGACCACAAAGGGGGTAACAAACAAAATGGATATTGAATTTATAGTCGCTATCGCGATAATAGCAGTAGTACTTCTGGTTATTTTATTAGCCAGCGGATATGTAAAGGCTCCACCGGATATTGCTTATATTATTTCGGGCTTTAAAAAAGAGCCTAAGATCTTAATCGGGCGGGCCGGCATCAGCATCCCTTTTTTAGAGAGGAAGGATATCCTGATTGTAAAGCAGATCAGTCTTGATATTAAAACCAACGGTAACATACCCACAC
>CAZDRM010000171.1:0-5239 GCA_964507745.1 uncultured Lachnospiraceae bacterium | reverse complement strand
ATACCAGAACGGAAATCCGGATTCAGAAAGCCATGGATAACCTGATGAGAGGGCGTACCAGCTTCATTATTGCACACAGGCTTTCCACTATCCGGGATGCGGATCTGATTCTGGTCATGAAAGACGGAGATATTATCGAACAGGGCAGACACGTAGAACTGCTTGCAAAGGACGGATTTTATGCGAAGCTGTATAACTCACAGTTTGAACAGGTATCATAAAAGTGTTTGTTTTTTTTCCTGTCTGTGTTATGATAGAAGAGATAAGGGCAACCTTAAGTTGACAAGGGGAAATGATAACCGGAGGAAGAGGGAAGAAAATGAGCTTTTCTGAAAAAATTTTGTATTTGCGAACCAGAAACGGAATGTCCCAGGAGGTATTGGCAGATAAATTGTCGGTAAGCAGGCAGGCTGTATCCAAATGGGAATCGGGAGTTACTTTGCCGGAAACGGATAAGCTGATTGTGATCAGCGATATGTTCAAGGTAAGTCTGGACTTTTTGCTGAAGGAAGACTCCAGGGAGCAGAAGAGAAACCGTTCAACGGAAAATCTGGACAGAGTAATATTGAGATTTTTGGGTTCGGCTCAGGATATTGATGATGTTTCAAAGACGTTAATTGATATTATTCAGGACGGGGTTGTTGATGCCACAGAACGGAAGAAGCTGGATGAAATTATGGTAACTTTGGATGAAATTACCAGAAACATACAGGATATCAAGGAAAAAATGGCAGAGACAAATTAAGAGGACAGAATTATGAACCAGATTATATCAAAACTGATCATATACGGAGATTTACCGAAAGATTCTATTCTGATGGAGCTTGCGGATATTTGCGAAAAGGTAAAAAGCGGCGTTTTTAATAAGGATGAGTTGATAACCAGGGCTTATAAACAGGTAAAAAGGCTGCTGATCGTATCGACGGATTATGGTTTTGATAAAAACCTGTGGCAGAATTATCTGACCTATCTTTTAATTACCGATGAAAATCCCTTTAGCATTACCTGCGAAAAGATAGGGGCAAACGAAGGCAGCGTCAATCATTTTGCAAAAAATGACTTTAAAGCATTTATGGAATTGTTCCACTATGATTTTTCCTATCTGGAAGAGGCTCTCGGCGTGGATTGCTTTTCTACGCTGTCCGCTTATCATGCAATCGGTAAGCCGGAGTTAATGTACAACAAAAATGTCAGCGAAAAGGTGCAGGAACTGAGCGATAAGTTAGCAGATGCTAATACGGAAGATGAGTTCTTTACTTACGTTACGGATTTTTACAGGGATTACGGTGTTGGAATGTTCGGGCTGAATAAGGCATTCCGTATCGGAAGTGCGGATAGTCAGGGGCATATTACGTTTCAGGCAATTAATAATATGGACAAGGTCATGCTTGACGATTTAATCGGATATGAGATTCAGAAAAAGAAGCTGATAGACAATACAAGGGCATTTGTAGAAGGCAGGAAGGCAAATAATGTACTGCTTTTCGGAGACAGCGGAACAGGAAAATCCACCAGCGTTAAGGCCATCGTAAATGAGTTTTATGACAAGGGTCTGCGTATGATTGAAATTTATAAACATCAGTTTAAGGATTTATCCAATGTAATTGCCCGGATTAAAAATCGCAATTATAAGTTTGTTATTTATATGGATGACTTGTCCTTTGAAGAATTTGAAGTGGAATATAAGTTTTTAAAAGCGGTCATTGAAGGCGGCGTGGAAACAAGACCGGAGAATATTTTGATTTATGCCACATCCAACAGGCGGCATTTAATTAAAGAGAACTGGAAAGACAGAAATGATGTGGAGTATAAAGAGGGACTCCACCGCTCCGATACCATGGAGGAAAAGCTGTCTCTGGTAAACCGTTTCGGAGTTACCATAAGCTACTCCAAGCCTACGCCCAAAGAATATTATGAAATTGCCATCGGACTGGCCAGAAGGGCGGGTATAACCATGACCGATGAAGAAATTAAACAGGAAGCTAATAAGTGGGAGTTAAGCCACGGAGGAATTTCCGGAAGGACGGCACAGCAGTTTGTCAATTATCTGCTGGGAGCGGGAAGCCTGTAAATTAAGAAAATGACATCATAAAGTAAATGATGTCACAGGTGCCATAAAGGAGAAAACAGAGTGAAAACGCGGATTTATGTATGTACCCATAAGCCCTTTGAACCGCCTAAGGATTCCATTTATGTGCCATTGCAGGTAGGGAAAAAGGGCAAGAAGGATCTGGGATATCTGGGAGACGATACAGGCGATGAAATATCGGATAAGAACTGCTATTACAGTGAACTGACAGGGTTGTACTGGGTGGCCGCCAATTGTCCGGATGTGGATATTAAGGGAAGCTGCCATTACCGCAGGTATCTGATCAATGAACAGGGAAAAGCCTATACGGCAGAAGAAATAGAAAAGATACTGGATAGCTATGACATTATGACCACCAAGACCTTAACCCTTCGTTCCACTTATTATGACGGTTTCGGCGAGAATCACAACAGGAAGGATCTGGATTTGACAGGAGAAATTTTAAAGAAGGATTTTCCTGATTATTATCCTGTCTTTGAAAGGTTAGTCCATGAGAACAGGACATATTTCGGCAATATGATCATTTGCAGGCGAGAGTTGTTTGACGCTTATGTGAAATGGCTTTTTGATATTTTCTTTCAGATGGAGCCGCTGATGGATTTTACGGGATACGATGATTATCATAAAAGGGTATTCGGATTTATTTCTGAGTTCTTATTAAAGGTATATATCATTGTCAACGGTTTAAAAGTCCATGAATCCATGGTAGGCATGGTGGGAGAAAAGAAGGAAACCATTGAAGTCAAAAACCGACTGGCGGATTTCATTATGAAAAAAGAATTGTCCCGGGCGAAAGAGTATTTTATGGAATTTGTAATAAAGCGACCGGACATTCTTATGGAAGCAAGTGATGTAAACGGGGAATTAAAGCTGGCAATGCAGATCATTACCAGTTGTGAGCATGAATATGAGACATACGGAGAAAGCGTGCTGGACGGGGCAGAAAGCTATGGGGAGCTCATGGAGTATTTTGAAGGGGTAAACCGGATTGCAGTTTCAAAAAAGCTGGGGATTTTGCCTGAGGCAGACCGGCAATGGATGGAAAAACACCGGATTACGGATGTGGTAATGGAAATTGCTTCCATGTTGATGTAATTAATAGGCATAATTGCTTTAATGCCATTGAATCCTGCCGGGTATTTGTGTTAAAATAGTAGAGCAAGTTGTAAAAAATTTATTTAAGAAGGAATTATTAAGAGGGTATACATATGGATAAGGACGAATTAGAAAGGCTTCTGGCTTCCGTAGAATTGACAGAAGAAGAACAGAATATTTCCATTGAAGATGAGATGGCTGAAATTTTAAGTATGCGGGCAGAGCGTATGGAGAATGAGGCTGCTGAGAAAGCGGTAGAAAATACGGAGCCTGTGGAAAGCATAGAACCCGTGGCTGATACGGGATTTTCATATAATGCAGAAGTGATATCTGCCATGGAGGCTGTTGAAGAGACAGCACCTGTGGAGAATACGGTAACCAGGAGCATTACAGAGGAGCCTGTCATAAGAAGGACAGTGGTTTCTCAGGAGCAGGAAAGGCCTAATAACACTGCCGGAAACCTTAACGGATATCAGTATGAGGAGAGAAAGCGTTTTCTGACTTTTTCCAGAAAAATTGTGGGTCTTTGTCTGTTGCCCATGATTTTTATCTGTATTATCATAACAATTATAAGTACCCGTTCCCTTAGGAGCGGCATTGAAAAGGAAATAGAAAATTCTTTGCAGATAGTGTCTGTTTCCGTAGATGAGACTTATGTTTATAATTCCAAAGAAGTCGGCGGAGTGACAACCGAAACTTCTCTGGTTAATTCCGACGGCTCTGTTATCGGCACCGTTGAAGTTGCCATGGATGCTTCTTCCATTCAAAAAATCGTAAACGGACAGATTGCAAAGGTTGTGATATTTTCCCTGATTTTTGTGGTTATCGTTTCGGTTATCATGATGCTGTTGTCAGGCAAAATGGTGGCGGCTATGAGTCAAATCAAGGAGTTTCTTGCCAAACTTTCTACCGGCGAGCTGGGTCAGGTTCCTGAAGAAAAGCTGTTGCAGCGGAATGATGAATTAGGAGATATTTACGGACTTTCCATTCAGCTTCAGGCGGAACTGCGTAAAACCGTGAACCGCATAAAAGAGTCTGCGGATGGCCTGGTTCATTCAGCCAATCATTTGACGGATATGGCGTTAAATACCCAAGGTACGGTAGACGGCGTACTGGATTCGGTAGAGGAGATTTCCAAGGGAGCCGTAACTCAGGCGGAGGGAACTGCGACGGCCAATAACAATGTGACAAAAATGGGAGAACAGATCAGTTATATTACGGACGAGGTTAATTCCCTGACAAAGAATGCGAGACAGATGTCCGATGCGGAAAAGGCATCGGAGCGGATTATCGTGGAGTTGAATGCTTCCAATGAAGATACCAAATCTTCGCTTACCAAAGTAGCTGACCAGATTATGATCATGAATGAATCCGTTCAGAGTATTAATACGGCAGTTGCCATGATACAGTCTATTGCAGATGAAACGGATCTGCTTTCTCTTAATGCCAGCATTGAGGCAGCAAGAGCGGGAGAAGCGGGAAGAGGTTTTGCTGTTGTAGCAGAACAGATTTGCAAGCTGGCGGAACAGTCCAACAGCTCTGCAACGGAAATAGAACAGATCATCAATGAGGTTATGTCCGAATCCGACAAAATGGTTGAAATTATGGATGAAGTAAAATCCAACATGGATCATCAGCAGGCAAAACTGGAAGAAACGCAGGCCAAGTATAATGCAGTGGCAGAGGGTGTGGAAAACTCTTTAGGCAATATTGACAGCATTAAGGAAAAGATGGATGTGTTAAGCGGTTCGGGAACGGCGATCAAGGATGTTGTACAGGATTTATCTTCCATATCAGAACAGAATGCGGCATCAGCCCACAGCACCATGCAAGCAGCTCAGGATATGAGTGAAACAATGAATAATCTGGAAATGTCTTCTGAAAAACTGCAGTATCTGGCAGATCAGTTGAATGATACGCTGGCTATTTTTAAAGTCTGACTTAAAAATATAAAAATTTGAAATGTATCGAAAAATATACTGAAAAATATACCGCATTTTTCTTGACAAGTCATAGGATGTCTTGTAAAATAGGCAAAGATGCGGCAAGCCCAGA
>CAZDRM010000170.1:0-5282 GCA_964507745.1 uncultured Lachnospiraceae bacterium | reverse complement strand
AAGTTTGACGGGATTCACAGAGGGCATAAGGAATTGTTGAAATGTCTGGATTCCGCAAAGGAAACCGGATTGAAAACGGCTGTATTTACTTTTTCTCCGTCTCCGGCCGCATTTTTTTCCAATGATGAGCTGAAGGAACTGACCACCAGGGAGGAAAAAAGAGTTTTGTTTGAAGAGATGGGCATTGATTATCTTGTGGAATATCCTTTTTGCAGGAAGACGGCAGATGTGGAGCCCGACAGATATGTAAAAGAGTTTCTGCTGGATAAAATGAACGGCGTTCTCATTGCGGCAGGCTGTGATGTGGGCTTTGGAAAGGGCGGAAAGGGAGACAGAAAGCTTTTGGAGAAGCTTTCTTCAGAATATGGTTTCCGGCTGGAAATTATTGATAAGCTGAAATATCAGGACAGGGAAATC
This sequence comes from uncultured Lachnospiraceae bacterium, assembly GCA_964507745.1. GTDB lineage: Bacteria > Bacillota > Clostridia > Lachnospirales > Lachnospiraceae > UBA2882. The sequence continues at coordinate 4,865 of CAZDRM010000170.1, read as the reverse complement.
AGTTCCACCTTTGTCAGGGAAGAAGTTTTAAATGGAAATATGGAGATGGCGGAGGAATTGCTTGGAGAGCCTTATTTTGTCAGCGGCAGAGTGGAACAGGGGAAAAAACTGGGACGAAGGCTGGGAATGCCTACAGCCAATCTTTATCCGGGAAAGGACAAGCTTTTGCCGCCTAACGGCGTATATTTTTCAAGGGTAAACGTAAAAGGCGAAAAATTCTGGGGAGTGACCAATATCGGAAACCGTCCCACGGTGGAAGACGGAAACCGTATCAGTGTGGAAACCTTTCTGTTTGATTTTGAAGAAAAGATTTACGGGGAATTCATCAAGATTGAACTTTTACATTACAGAAGGCCGGAGCGGCGCTTTGAAAATGTTGAAAAGTTAAGGACTGCCGTTTATGAGAATATACGGGAGGCGGAAGCATATTTTGGCATTTGCAGGGAAGAACCGTAGCAATTACGAAAAAATAGCGGAAACTTGTAAAATTATCTTGTATCTTCTTTTTACTTATTTTACAATAGATGTGTATGCGGAGAATTTGTAAAGCTATGCAAAATCATGTAAGGAACAGGTAAAGAGAAAAATGGACGTTTCTATATTATTATCCATGGCGGGCGGTCTGGGATTATTTTTGTTCGGCATGCATACTATGAGCGAAGCTATAGAAAAAGCGGCAGGCGCCAGACTCAGGAGCATCTTGGAGTTTTTTACTACCAATCGTTTTACGGGTATGTTGGTAGGTGTTGTTTTTACAGCTATTATCCAGTCCTCATCGGCCTGTACCGTTATGGTTGTCAGCTTTGTCAATTCAGGTCTGATGAATCTGTATCAGGCGGCGGGCGTTATCTTCGGTGCCAACATCGGTACTACGGTAACATCACAGCTTGTATCTTTTAACCTTTCAGAATATGCGCCGGTGTTTTTGCTGATCGGCGCCCTTTGCGTCATGTTTTGTAAAAATCCGAAGGTGGTAAAAATGGCAGAAGTAATTCTGGGATTCGGTGTATTATTTACGGGTCTCAGTAGTATGAGTTCCGCCATGAGCGGTTTAAGAGACGTTCCGACGGTCGTTAACATGTTAAAGTCTCTGGAAAGTCCGATCCTTGCTGTACTTGTGGGCACGGTTTTAACGGGAATCATTCAAAGCTCTTCCGTGACAGTCAGCATCGTTCTTTTAATGTGCAATCAAGGATTGCTGGAACTGCCTATCTGTCTTTTCATTATTTTAGGATGTAATATCGGAGCCTGTGCGTCAGCGCTGTTAGCTTCCCTTGCAGGAAAGAAGGACGCTAAGAGAGCGGCTATGATTCATTTTCTGTTTAATGTGATCGGAACGGTTATTGTATATATTATTTTCAGTGTGGGAATGTCCCAAATCATCAATTTGTTACATATTGTTTCCGGCAATAATCCCGGACGATGCGTGGCAAATGCCCACACCATTGTAAAAATTTTCCAGGTAATTCTATTACTGCCTTTCTCCTCGGGAATTGTGAAGTTAACTTATCTTTTGATTCCGGGCGAGGATAAAACAGTGAATTATAGGGAAAATTATCAATTAAAGTACATTGGCGACAAGGTGGTGTTTAATCCTGCTACGGCGGTTATTAACGTTTTAAAAGAAGTGGAACGTATGGCAAATCTTGCCAATGAAAATTTAAATCGTGCCATGAATGCACTGATTACCCTTGACCATGAGGATATTGAAGAGGTTTATGAGGTAGAAAAAAATATCAACTTTTTAAATAAGTCCATTACGGACTATCTTGTAACCATTAACCAGACTACGCTTCCTATTGAAGACTTGAAGAGCTTAGGAGCCTTATTCCATGTAGTAAATGATATTGAGAGAATCGGGGACCATGCGGAAAATGTGGCGGATGCGGCAAAGCGAAGAGAGGAAATGAATGTTACCTTCAGTAAAGAGGCTACAAGGGAGCTGGGAGATATGTTAAATATGGTAAATACCATTGTACAGTTTTCCATCAATACGCTTCATAATATTTCCGATGAGCATGTAGAGGATATTCTTCATCTGGAAGATGCGGTGGATGAAAAGGAAAGAGAATTGCAGCAGGCCCATGTGGACAGGCTGACCAGAAACGAATGCACGCCTGAAGCGGGGATGCTTTATTCGGATATTGTGTCCGGATTGGAGCGTGTTGCGGACCACGCCACCAATATTGTGCTTTATTTGAACAAATCCGAGGAATTATAACAAAATCTAGTAGTTGACGAATTTTATCCGTATGATATAATTGATTTGTAACATTTGTAACAAATATGTAATAATTGTATTGAGCATTTAAAACAACAGCAGTCAGGCAGATTTTCGTATCCGTTTATCTGCTGTATGTGAAAAAGGATAGAATTATGAAGATTAAGAAAGTAAAATGCCTGTTGGCGGTTATGATTTTAATATTTGCAACAGAGTCTACGGTTTATGCGGCAAGTCCTTCAAACGTTTGTTTAACGGCGGGGGCTGCAAGCGTATTGGAAGAAGATTCTCCGGCGGCTTCATCATCTGATGCAAATACGGCGGCTTCCACTGTTGTGACAAACACGGAAGCTATGGCGGCTCCGGCGGCAGCTCCGGTTGCGGAAAGTCTTGAGGCCGCCGCATCTCAGAACAGTTCTTTGGAAGATGACGGACAGCCAGATGAGGCTTTGACGGAAACAGATCAGGCAGAAGCGCCTTTGGAGAAGGCAATAAATTCAGGAGAAGAGGGACAGGCAGCATCGGTCAATGTTGCGGCAGGTGCAGGCTTTATTTCCCAGACGGTTCCGGTTTCCATGGAAGATTATGATGATCCGGACGATTCAGAGGAAGAAAGCGGCGGCGGAGCATATGGTTATACTCATTTAGGAGTTGCCAGAGTTGAGGATCATTTAAATGTCCGTGCTTCTGTTGAAGATGATAGTAAAATTGTAGGTAAAATGAGTAATGATTCCGGCTGTGAGATTATTGGTGTGGAAGGAAATAAGGCTCATATTATATCCGGCTCCGTAGAGGGCTATGTATCCATGGATTATCTGCTTTCGGGACAAGCTGCCATAGATTATGCGGACACAATTGTAAAACTACAGGCGACAGTTTCGGCTGACGGCTTAAAGGTCAGGGCTGTTCCGGATTTGGAAGGAGAGATTGTCAGCATGGTTGCCTACGGCGAAGAGCTGGAGGTTGTGGAAGAATTAGAGGGCTGGGTCAAGATTCTCTATGACGGACAGGAGGCCTATGTCAGTGCGGAATATGTAACGGTAGGCAAGAATCTGAAAACAGCTTTGAATATGTCGGAGTTTCTTTATGGAGCAGGTGTTTCCGATGTCAGGGTTGATTTGTGTGAGTATGCGAAACAGTTTAGGGGAAATCCTTATGTCTGGGGTGGAACCAGTTTGACTCACGGAGCTGACTGTTCAGGATTTGTATTGAGTATTTTCGCAAAATACGGTATTTATCTGCCTCATTCTTCAAGGGCTCAGGCGAATATGGGAACGAAGATCAGTATGTCAGAGGCAAGGCCCGGGGATTTGGTGTTCTACTCCAAGGGCGGCAGGATTAACCATGTTGCCATTTATATCGGCGGCGGACAGGTTATTCATGCAAGCAGTCCTAAGACGGGTATTCGTATTACAAGCGCTTATTATAGGACGCCTACTACGGTAAGGAGATTGATTCAGGATTAAAATACGTCGCAGACGTTTATGGCATACACTTAAGGCGGGCGGAAAAATCTTTTGTTTTCGTGCGCCCGGAGCATAAAAACGGCATTTTTCTAACAGAATGGACGGAAATGGGTTGGCAAGGTCCGGGGCGCCGTCAATGCGGCATCGTGCCGCAGAGACGGCTAAGCAATCCGTCCGGGATTGCTTCCCTGGCTGAGAGCATTCTGTAAGAAAAATGGCGTTTTTTTGCTAAGGGCGCATGAAAACAAAAAGATTTTTCCGCCCGCCTTAAGTGTATGCCATAAACGTCTGCGACGGCTTTTGGGTTAGGGGAGATGAATGTGAACGATGATTATACTGCGGCGGAGAATGTTAAGAAGCTTTCGGAAGAAGAGGTCGGGGAATGTGTTTCGGGGCTTTTGAATATCATTACGGGGGATTGAATATTTATCATAGCATAGAAGGAGAAGGGTATGGATGGAGGCTTCATGTTGTGATGGAGAATGGTGTGGTCATCAGTTTTAGAGGGGAAGGAACGGATGAGGAATGGCATCCGGGATTTATGCAGTGGTGTGAGGATTATATGGAATAGCAGGTTTGACAGGCGGCGAAAACCGTGTTATAATCTACCTTGTGTGAAATTTAACCGGCACTCGGATTCCGGAGACTCCAACCGGGTTCTTAGTCCGGCCATATGAAAACAAGGAGGATTAGAAATGATTTCTAAAGAAAAGAAACAGGCAATTATCAAAGAGTATGCCAGAACAGAAGGCGACACAGGTTCACCTGAAGTTCAGGTAGCTGTATTGACAGCAAGAATTAAAGAGTTAACAGACCATTTAAAGGAGCATCCGAAGGATCATCATTCCAGAAGAGGTATGCTTAAGATGGTTGGTCAGAGAAGAGGTTTACTTGCATACTTAAAGAAAACAGATATTGAAAGATACCGTTCTCTGATTGAAAGACTTGGACTTAGAAAATAATGATGATAATCACGAGGGGACGGATTACATATCCGTCCTTTTGTGTAATCATAGGCAGAAGAAATTTCCGAGACCACTGATGTGTGGATAAGCGGAAGGAATGTAGTGTGTATGCGTTTGTGTTGGGTTGACATCTTATAAATGATAAGGGGATGTCAGGCTTGTAGATGCATCAGTAGTTTCGGCGGCTTCTGCCTGATACAAAAATAAATCAGA
>CAZDRM010000169.1:0-5298 GCA_964507745.1 uncultured Lachnospiraceae bacterium | reverse complement strand
TTCTGGAACTGAAGAAAGAATATTTCTACCACATTGAAACAACGGTCAAAGGCAGACTCTATGTGACGGCAAGGGGATGGGAGGATCTTTCCCAGATTTTATTTCTCTATGAGGAAGAAAAACTTCCTGTATCCGAGGCCCTTATAGGGCAGTATATTCGCAATGATAAAATTGTAAAAGAATTTGGTGCATATTATGATCTTTACCAGAAATATAAAAAAGATTATCACGTGGATGAGATTTTAGGAGGAATGGTAACAGAAGCCATTGTAAAAAAAGCGGAGGAAGCGCCCTTTGACGAGCGGCTTTCCCTTCTTGGCATGCTTATGGATAAGATGCTTTCTGACATTAAAGAAAATATGGAAACAGGAGCTTATCTGCAGGATATGATGGCGCCCTTAAGAGCCGTCAAGGATGCGGAAGACGGGCTGGATATGCTGGATAAACAAATACAGGCACGGGAAAAGATAATGCAGAATCTGGCAAAGGGCGGTTCTCTTTCCCCGGCGGATAAAAAGAAGCATAAAAGGATCCTGCATTTTCTGGAAAAATGCAAAAAAGAAGCGGTTACCAATAAGCAGACCGCTGCGGATCAGGTATTTGCCCTGATCAAAGAGCATTTCGATGAAGAAGTAGGACGGATGAAACAGGATACAGAGCTTTGCCAGAGTAGGCTTTCGGCATTGTTTGATTTTGTGGAGAAGGCTTTTTCACAGGGAAATGAAATGCTGATTCTGGTAACGGAGCTGACGGTCAATAATGATTCTTCCAGATTCATCGCAACCTTCGGATGCGAAGCCTATCAGAAACAGAACAGGCAGCTGATGCTGTCCGAGAGAACGGAGCAGCTGGCACAGGAAATCAGGGAATTGAAGTTGTAGAATTATTGAAAAGGTAGTAATTTGAAGCAAGAAAACGGAATGACAGAATAAGCAAAATTAAGACGGGTAATTTTACATGACAGATAAACGATTTGAACAGGCGGGAGCCTTGTATCATTATACAATTTCAGAAAAGGGTGTGGCCATTACCGGTTATGAAGGGAATAAGATTGAACTTACGATTCCGGAATTAATAGATGACCTTCCGGTAACTGCCATTGAAAAGAAAGCCTTTTTCAATGTTTCCGGTTTATACAGGATTTATCTGCCAAATACTCTTGAAAGCATCGGGGACTGGGCATTTGCCCATTGCAGGGACTTGGAAGAAATTTATCTTTCCCGGAAAGAATATGAACTGGGTAAATCTCTTTTTATGGAGTGCACCGCCTTAAAACGTATCTGCCTTACAGAGAAAGAGAACGGGAATGCCCGGGAGGAAGAGGTGTGCCGTGGCTTTGGTTCTCTGTTAGCCTCCACCTGTGGCATTTTAGATGCGCCCTATTTGTTCCAGACCACGAAGGTGGATGATGAGGAATGGCTTGCCCTGTGGGATGCGAGGATGCTGACGATTCTACACGGGGATGACATGGAAGGATATACCAAACTGCTTTTATGCGGAGAAGAGGATTATGGAAGCAGGGAGAACAATCTGGACTATTTTTTGGAGCAAAAGAGAAGGAGAAAAGTCAGGCTGGCATTTTTAAGGCTTTTGTATGACAAAGGATTAGCAGAAGCTAACCAAAGGGAACTGACCTCCTATCTGCTTTCCCATACCAAGGGCTGCGAAAGTGAAGAGACCTGGCTGGTATTAAAAGAAGAGCACGGGGAGGATATGGAATATATTTCCCTATTTGCGGATTTGGAATGTCTGACAACGGACAATTTTGATGATATACTTTTGGATTTAGGCGCAGAGCATCCCCAGATGAAGGCGTTTTTAATGAAATACAAGGAAGAACATCTGGAAAAATCGGATTTCTTTGGGAAACTGTCTCTTGATTTTTAATAGACAAAAAGGGCATTTTGTGACAGAATATGGAAAACAAAAGTTTTTGTAAACTTTGTCCATAGTAAGAAGCGGGAACTTGCTTGCATAATAGTGAAAGGAGAACACAAATTGAATTATAATCAAGCTTTGGAAAAATTAGCGCAGTACAATCAAACTCATTTACTGAAATATTATGAGGAATTAGATGATAACAGCCAAAAAGAACTGCTAAAACAGATTGAGGAAACGGATTTTTCCGTTGTAAAAAATCTGAATCATCGGGAAAGCGAAGCAGAGCGGGGAAAAATTACACCCATCGCTTCCATGGAAACAGATGAGATTGAAAAAAACCGGTCCCGCTTTGAAGCCTTGGGTCTGGATGCAATTAAGCAGCAGAAGGTAGGCGCCGTACTTTTAGCAGGAGGAATGGGAACCCGCCTTGGCAGCGATGAGCCAAAGGGCGTTTATAATATAGGTCTGACAAAGGATTTATATATCTTTGAATGCCTTATAAACAATCTCTTAGAGGTAGTAAAAAAAGCGGAAGCATGGGTGCCTTTGTTTATTATGACCAGCGACAAAAACCATGAAAAAACGGTAAGCTTTTTTAAGGAGCATGATTTCTTCGGATATAAAGAAGATTTGGTATGGTTTTTTAAACAGGAAATGGCGCCTGCAGTGAACTTTGAGGGGAAGGTGTTTTTGGAGACAAAAAGCAAGATTTCCACTTCTCCCAACGGAAACGGCGGCTGGTTTGTTTCTCTGGACAAAAACGGACTGGTAGATAAAATCCATGAAATCGGCATTGAATGGTTAAATATTTTTGCCGTAGACAATGTTTTACAGAGAATTGCGGACCCTGTTTTTATAGGTGCTTCCATTGAAAGAGCCGTGGAAGTAGGCGCAAAGGTAGTGCGTAAGGCGACTCCCGATGAAAAGGTAGGAGTTATGTGCTTAGATGATGGCAGGCCTTCTATTGTTGAGTACTATGAGTTGACAGAGCAGATGCGTGACGAACGCAACGAGAAAGGCGAATATGCTTACAACTTCGGAGTTATCCTGAACTACCTGTTTTCCGTATTCGCACTGGAGCGTATTATGTCCCGCAAACTATCCCTTCATATTGTGGAAAAGAAAATCAACTGTCTGGATGAAGAGGGAAATGAAATAAAGCCTCAGGAGCCAAACGGCTATAAATTTGAACAGCTGGTATTAGATATGATTCACGAACTGGAAAGCTGTCTGCCCTTTGAGGTCATCAGAGAAAAAGAGTTCGCTCCCATCAAAAATGCCACAGGTGTGGACAGCGTCGAGACGGCGAGAGAACTCTTAAAGATTAACGGTGTAGAATTATAATTAAATCACATATTGATACATGAAGATAAAGTGGCAGAAGCTTCCTGCCATAATAAACAGGTGGAAGATTTCATGAGAGCCGAAGTGTGCGTGTTTTTCATTGAAAACCTTGAGCTTCAGCGCATAAATAACACCCCCAACGGTGTACAGAAGCCCTCCTGCAAGAAGCCACATAAATGCCGACAGACATAAAGTGTGGATAATGGGTTTTATGGCGCTGATGCAAATCCATCCCATTCCGATATAGAGAATGGAGGAAAACCATTTGGGGCAGGTTATCCAAAGAGCCTTTATTAAAATGCCGAACAGGGCAACACCCCATACGCCTAACAGCATCCGGCTGCCTGTATGCTTATCCAGAACCAAAAGACAGACAGGAGTATAGGAGCCGGCAATCATAATGAAAATCATCATATGGTCGATTTTTCGGAAAACTTTTATGATATTGGGAGCCACAGTAATAGAATGATAAGTTGCGCTGGCGCCGTACAGCAAAACCATACTGCCAATAAAAACAAACATGGCAATAACGGAAAGCGAGCCGAATTCCGATGCTTTCATTAATAAAGGAACGGCGCTTCCCATGGCAAGGACCATGGCAATGAAATGAGTAATGGCGCTTCCGGGTTCACGAATTGATATATGCATAATATGACCTCCTCGAAAACATATCATGTAGTTTTCAAAACTACGTTCTGATATAATGATGTTACAACATATTATTTCAGATGTCAATTGTTTTATGCATAAAGTTAAGGCTAATCTTCTTCAATAACCTGGATTTCCAGATAATCGAAGGGGATTTCTTCTATAAAATTATCCTGGGAAAACCGTGCCTTGTCGTGCCGTTTAAATTCCGCAACGGTTTTATCCAGCCAGATCGGCTTGCCTAAGTCAAACTCGTAGCAGATTTCTTCCAGTCCGCGGAAGATTTTATGAGTCCGTGTATCCGTACTTTCTTCCTCAAATACGGTATCTTTCAGCAGGTGGTTATCTTTCCAGATTTTACCCCACAAACGAAACATAAAAGCTCCTTTCTGTGTGCTCGTGTACACTGATATATTTACAGGGGATATTATAGCAGAGGATAGATTGACGGACAACAGCAAACTAAATATGAAAAAACAGTTAAATTTATGTCTAATTTATACATAAATTGAAGAAATGTGGTAAAATGTTCTTGTAGAATCAGCAACAGAGGTGAGGCTTTTGGAATTAAAATTTGAAAAAGAAAATGACATAAAAAGCTGGGAAGAGGTTGTTTTAATATACAATTCCGCCTTAAAAGAAGTGGGCACCAAACTGGAAATACTAAATGATGAATTTCAACACGTACACCAGTACAATCCCATTGAACATATTAAGTCACGGATTAAAACACCGCAGAGCATAGTAAAGAAATTAAAAAAGAACAATTATGAATCAACCATTGCAAACATGGTAGAGCATGTAAATGACATAGCAGGCATCAGGGTAATCTGCTCCTTTATATCCGACATTTACAGAATTGCAGAGATGCTGATCAAGCAAAACGACATCCGGGTAATCTCCGTAAAGGACTACATCCAGAATCCCAAGCCCAGCGGCTATAAAAGCTATCATTTACTGATTACCATCCCGATTTTTTTATCCGACAGAATTGTGGACACCAAAGTAGAAATCCAAATCCGGACAGTTGCAATGGATTTCTGGGCCAGCCTGGAGCACAAGATCCACTACAAATTTGAGGGAAACGTCCCCGAGGACATAAAAAATGAACTGGTAGAATGTGCCACCATGGTCTCTGACCTAGACTCCAAGATGCTTGCCCTCAACAAAGAAGTACAAAAATTTGCGGACCGGACCGAAGAAAAAACCGAGCCATCAGAGCCCCCGCAAGAAAACTATTAACCCTCAGTTTCCTAAGCAACGTATTTCCCTAGGCTAATTCACATAAACTTTAAAATTACATATGTGCCGAGTGGAATAATGGGATTGGGATATAAATTAGAGCTACCTCTATAAAAAATATATTTAATTTAAGGTACCCTGCAAATGAGTCAGCACTTAGATTGCGTTTTTTGCAATCTTACG
>CAZDRM010000168.1:0-5328 GCA_964507745.1 uncultured Lachnospiraceae bacterium | reverse complement strand
TATTCAACGTTACCCCTGAAAAATACATCAGTACAATGGCAAAAATTACACTGATGGGAATACTGCACAGAGTAATGAATGTAGGTCTTAAATCCTTTAAAAATACAAACAGGATAATAATGGCAAACACCGCTCCCATTAAAAGACTCTTTAAAATAGAGTTAATAATCAGATAGATATAATCTCCCTGGCTCATCATAGTAGAGTAGTGAAAGCCTTCGTATTCCTCACATAATTCATCCAGCTTTTCCCCGATACTGTCTGAAACAGTAGCCGTAGCATAGGTTGACTGCTTTGTAAAGGAAAGCATAACTCCATTGGTTCCGTCAATGTTGGCATATACATCCGCACTGTTATCGGAAATAAATACATCCGCAACATCCGATAAATAAATGGGGTCAACGCCGTCCATTCCCAAATCCATCAATAAAAGCCCGCCGATTTCCTCCTCTGTGGTAATGGTATCTCCTATATTTACCATATATTCAATACCGTCCTCCTGTACATAGCCTGCAGGCATGGCAAAATTCTGTGCCATCAGAATACTGGAAATCATATCCATAGTAATGATGTTGTTCATGTCCGTCTGTTTGTAAGCCTCTTTCTTAGCTTCTTCAAACTGCTCCACTCCGTCATCCAGAGCCGAGGAAGCCGATTCTAACTGGGATTCCCCAAGCAAAAGCTGGGTTGTCGCCTCACTTAACTGGAAAATAGCAAGGGTTTTCTGCTCATCCAGAGTTTTCTGGGCTTCATTTAACTGAACGCTGCCTGCCGCAATCTGGGCAAGAGCCGCTTCCAGCTTTCCAATACCGTCATCAATCTGGTTTAAGCCGTTTTCAAGTTCTGTAAGAGAGGTTCCTACTCCTTCTCTGCTAAGCCCCTGCTCCGCCAGTTTGGAATCTATAGTATCAAGTCCTGCATTTACCTGTGCTAACTGCTCTTCATAAGTTGCAATCATACCCCCCACTGTTTCTCTGGAAGCACCCATTGCTCCTAACTGGGCATCAATGGCCGCATAAGCAGCCTGAAGCTGTAGATATTCCTCACTGGAAGTAATTGCCGCAATCATGGCGTCCTTCTGTTCCTGAGTCATAACCGGGTTTTCATTGATCTGGGCAATCTGAGCATCTATTGCCGCCTGAGCAGCGTCTAATTCAGCAAGCCCTCCCTGTACCTGCTTAAGCCCACCGACAACCGTCTCTAACTGAGCCTTTGCAGTTTCCGCCTGGGAAATGCTGTCTTTTAACTCTGTAAGCGTAACCTTACTCTTCTCTAATTCTTCCTTCTTTTCCTTCAGCTCTTCTAACTGGTCCTCCAGCTTCAGCTTCATTTCCAGAAGCTCCGTATTGCCGGAAGTGATTTTCGCCTGAGCCTCCGCCATTTCTGAGGATAGAGTATCTTTTCCGTCGGATAATTCTCTTTTACCCGATGCAATTCCGGCTTTTCCGTCATTAATCTCCGCTTTGCCATCATTCAGCTCCGCTTCGGCATCGGCAAATTCCTTGTCAAGAGACGCTGTAATATCCCCGTTGACCACATCAATTTTATCCTGATTAATTACTACATTAATCTTTGTCTCCACCATACCGGAAGCATCAATGCTGGCAACACCTTCAATTCCTTCCAGCTTGGGAAGAATTTCCTCATCAACAAAAGCAGAAAGCTCTGCGGTATCCATACCTTCCATACCCACAGCTGTAACCGCTACCGGAAGCATGCTGGGATTAATCTTCAAAATATAAGGCGTGCCCACCATATCGTCCCAGCTGCCGGAAATCATATCCACATTCTGCAGAATGTCCACGGATATGGTATCCATATTTACATCCTCGCTGAATTCCAGCGTGATCAGGGAATAATTTTCGTTGGAGGTGGAATTAATGGATTTAATCTTGTCCAAAGTGGCAAAAGATTGTTCCATGGGCCTTGTAACCGTCGTTTCCACTTTCTCCGGTGTGGCACCGGGATATGTAGTTATTACCAGCACATAGGGCAAATCCATATTGGGCATTAAATCCGGCGTCATCTTGGTATATGCAACTACACCCAGTACCAGAATCGCTACCATGGCTACAAATACTGTAAAAGGTTTTTTTACACTGAATTTAGACATTTTTTGTCTCCTTTGTTTTTACTCCTGCTTCTATTATCGCAATTTTTTTCTGATATTTTTCTATCACATCATTCTCGGATTCTTCAAAAAGGAAAATCCTGACAATTGCCTCTTTCATCAGCTGTATCAACATTTCCCAAACCAGAATCATATCTTCCATGGAATAATTTATATTATCCGTATCATTCATCCGTTTCATAAATTCCTGAGCCAGCCATTTTCCTTCTTCTGCAAACACTTTATTTCCCGGGCACTCCCCACCATATCTTAACTGAGAAAAAGTATTTTTACAAACATCTTTAAATTCATAGCTCATCCCCACTTCAATAATTTCCGGCAAAGCTTCCTGAAAAAAGCGGAACACATCTCCTTTTTCCTCCTCGAGGTAAGGCCGGACCTTTTTTCTTAGCTGCTCCCTGAAACCCTCTAACAGAAAAAGCTGTAAATCCTGTTTATCATCAAAATACTGATAAAAGCTGCCTCTGGGAATCCCTGCATCCTGAATAATCCGGTTAATGGATATTTCATCATAGGACGCTCTGGCAAATTCCTTTAATGCCGCTTTAATAATCCTCTTTTGTTTTTCTTCCGGTAAATGTAAAAACCGTTCCGAAGGCATCTTTCCTCCTCCTTCTGAAATTACATATACTTATATAGAAATCATCAGTCATGACAACCTGTCATGTGACAACCCGTCATTATTATGTTCTTCTTTCTTTTCCTTGTCAAGAAATTATTGTTTTTCTTTATACTTTTTTTACTTCTGAAAAATAATTTAAAAACTGTCAAATCCGGAATTATTATGAGGAAAACGCATTGACAAAATTACAGCCTTAAGAATACAATTCTAAACAAATACAAATTATAAATAAAGATAAAATATTAATTTCCGGAGAATTATGATATGGCTGAGAATTTTGATAAAGAAGAATTAGATGAATTACGTTGGAAACGGCACGCACAGGAAAGACAGGAACTAAGGCAGAAAAGACAACAACAGAAATTGTTTAAACAACGTTTGAAAATGGCTTCTGTGGCAGGCATTTCTATTATTTTCATTGTTTTAATTATTTTTATACAAAAAGGAAACAAATCCTCTGAGAATGAGGAAATTATGGCAGCAGGGCAAAATTTTTCTAAAGGCCTTGAAGAAAACAACGGAATAGAATATGCAGCCAATTCAGAAATTGGAAGTTTCAATCATGATAATTTTGAAAACGGCAGCTTGAACAACGACGGTCTGGAAAATATCGATGCAGAAAATACCGGTACAGGAAATACAGACACCGGGGAAACAAATAACGGAAACAGGACGGAAAATCCTGTCAATGCAGACATTGGAGGAAATTCTTCCTATATATATACCTCCACGGAAAACACCCTTTACTTAGGAGATGAAATTAACAGCAGCAATGCCATTTTTATAGATTTGGAAACAGGAAATATTTTAGCGGACAAAGGCGCAAAACAGCGAATCGTCCCCGCCTCCATGACCAAAGTGCTGACTCTGTTGGTTGCTGCAGAGAATATTGACAATCTGGACGATACCTTTCAAATTACAAGTGACATTACCGATTACTCTTTTGTAAACGGCTGCAGTAACGCAGGATTTGAGAAAGAAGAAGTAGTAACCGTAAGGGATTTGTTCTATGGCACTAACCTGCCTTCCGGCGCCGACGCGGCATTGGGACTGGCAACTTATGTGGCAGGCTCTCAAGAGGCGTTTGTAGAATTGATGAACAAAAAGCTGGAGGAACTGGGACTGTCGGAAACGGCTCATTTTACCAATTGCATCGGGATTTATGATGAAAACCATTACTGTACGGCTTATGATATGGCAGTTATCATGAACGCAGCCCTCAATAATGAAATATGCCGGGAAGTCATGTCCGCCCATACCTATAACACTTCCATAACAGAACAGCATCCGGAAGGAATTCTTTTATCCAACTGGTTTTTGCGCCGGATTGAGGATAAGGACACCGGCGGGGAAGTTATCTGTGGAAAGACAGGCTATGTGAACGAATCAGGCAGCTGCGCCGTCAGTTATGGTACGGATGAAAGGGAAAGAAGCTATATCTGTGTTACCGTCAATGCGAAAGGTAAATGGAAATGTATTTATGACCATGTGGCTCTTTATAAAAGATTTTCTGAACTATAACAACATATGATAATTTATGTATTTTATTGACCAATGATTTTATTTCCGATACAATAGGGTACAGAGAAATGAGGAGGCACTTTACTATGGCAAAAATTATTCTGACAGGCGACCGTCCTACAGGAAAGCTTCATGTTGGTCACTATGTCGGTTCCTTAAGAAGACGTGTGGAATTACAGAACAGCGGAGAATATGATGAGATTTACATCATGATAGCCGACGCTCAGGCTTTAACCGATAATGCGGACAACCCGGAAAAGGTACGTCAGAACATTATCGAAGTAGCTTTGGATTACTTATCCTGCGGCTTGGACCCTGCAAAATCTACTTTATTTATTCAGTCCCAGATTCCCCAATTAACAGAACTTACTTTCTACTATATGAATCTGGTTACTGTAGCTAGATTGCAGAGAAACCCTACGGTTAAATCCGAAATTCAGCTGAGGGATTTCCACAACAGCATTCCCGTGGGATTTTTTACTTATCCTATCAGTCAGGCTTCGGATATTACCGCCTTTGACGCTACTACGGTTCCCGTAGGCGAAGACCAGGAGCCTATGCTGGAGCAGGCAAAGGAAATTGTCCGCAGATTTAACTATATTTACGGAGACACTCTGGTCGAACCCCAGATTCTTCTGCCGGAAAACAAATACTGTCTGCGTCTGCCGGGCACGGATGGAAAAGCAAAGATGAGCAAATCCTTGAATAACTGCATTTACTTATCCGATTCCTCCGAAGAGGTTCGCAAGAAAATCATGAGCATGTTTACCGACCCTAATCATTTGCGAGTAGAGGATCCCGGTCAGGTGGAAGGCAATCCGGTATTTATTTATCTGGAAGCATTTTCCACAGACGAACATTTTCAGAAATTCCTGCCTGAATACGAAAATCTTCAGGCATTAAAGGATCATTACAGCCGCGGCGGATTAGGAGATGTTAAGGTTAAGAAATTTCTTTACGCCGTTATGGAAGATGTGTTGACTCCTATCCGTGAGCGCAGAAAGGAATTTGAAAAAGATATTCCTGCCGTACTGGAAATCTTAAGACAGGGCAG
>CAZDRM010000167.1:0-5357 GCA_964507745.1 uncultured Lachnospiraceae bacterium | reverse complement strand
TGAAAGAGTGGGAGAGTAAGCTGGAATAGACAATACCTCATCTGTTTGCAGACAGTGTGCAAAATCCAAAATTTGATTGACATATTTAGATTCAATTTATATAATAATACTACAGATGAGCAATCATCAGGTGAGTCCTACCGATAAGTGGAAACAATAAGAGAGTATTTCCGTTGCGGCGGATGCTACCAAAAGGCTATGCTTTGGCGTAGCCTTTTGTGTTACTAAGGAGTGAACGTATCGTGAGTAAGCGATTGAAGCTATATAATGTAAGCTTGAAATATATAAGGAACCTACATAATGTAGACAATCATGTACCTTCCGTATCACCACAGATTGGAAAACAAAACAGACCTTTTCTTGGTGTGGTTGTCATGGTAAACGATGCTAAATATTGTATTCCGCTTTCATCAAATTCTGCTAAAAAGAATGAAAAGCTGAATTCTATGCGAGAAAATCTCACTTTCCGCAAAATACGGGATAAAGATGGAAAGATTTTGGCAGCTTTAAATCTAAATAATATGATACCTATTCGAGATGAATATATAACCCCGATTGACCTTAAAATTAAATCAACCGATTCTGTATCTATAAAGCAATGGAAGAGATTATGTGCTAAAGAGCTGGATTGGTGCCAAACTAATAGTGCTGAAATAGAGCGTCTTGCAAATGAATTACATCGTAAATATTGCTCTACGGAATTCTTTCAAAAGCGGAAGATATGTCTAAACTTTCCTGCGCTGGAAAAAGAATGTAATAAAGCAAAAACCATTTCTGACGAAAATACGACAAACAGAATATAGCTTCCTAAAAGGATAAAGGTAAGGTAAATGAAATTCCGGTTAGGAGTTTGGGAGGAGAGGTTTATGATAACATCAGAGGCAACGCAGGAAATGATCGAAGAATGGAAGCGGATATTTGATTTGCACCATTCGGAATTGTCTCCCAACAGGAAAGCAGGCGTTGAGGTAGATGATTATTTCAGGAACAAGTATACATGTCAAATATTCGACTCTAAGGAATTTAAAAAGGTAGTTGAGTTCAATATTATGGAAAATGAACATTCACGAAGCAAACTGCCTGAAGGAGCGAAGCCGGACATCCATACTTACCATGTAGGAGATATTCTTGTTGGTATTGATACTTTAAGCGGGGAATTCTGCGTTGAATGTGAAGATATAAAAAGGGCAATTCCAATTTATGACGATTTATTTGTGTATCGTGGTTTGGATGAGAATGATTTGAAAAACTATGTTCTGGTTGCAGAATATGTGAAATTGACACAGAGATAGATCGGGATTTGTAAAGGAATTATAATATCTATGAACTATATAATCAGGGAAATGTTAAAAGAAGAATACAGTCTGCTTGAGGATTTTTTATATGAGGCTATCTTTATACCGGAGGGAATGTCCCCTCCGCCGAAATCCATTATCATGCAGTCAGAGCTGCAGGTGTATATAACTGATTTTGGCAGGAAAAAGGACGATACTGCTTTCGTGGCAGAAGTTGACGGAAAGGCAGCAGGAGCCGTCTGGGCAAGGATTATGGATGACTACGGACACATTGATGACAGTACACCCTCTCTGGCGATTTCCCTGTACAAAGAGTACCGGGGACAGGGAATAGGAACTGCCATGTTACAGGAAATGCTCTCTGCACTAAAGCAAAAAGGTTATGCCCGTACATCATTAGCTGTACAAAAGGCAAACTATGCTGTTAAAATGTATCAGAAAGCAGGCTTTGAAGTTGTAGATGAAAATGAAGAGGAATACATTATGGTGTTCCGGCTGCAATAAAAATACCACAGGAGGAAAACAAAATGAACTTTTTAGAAGAAAGGATTCAAAAAGACGGTGTCGTAAAAGAAGGAAATGTTTTAAAGGTTGATACATTTCTGAATCATCAGATGGATATCCGGCTTTTCAGGCAAATGGGAGAGGAATGGAAGAAGCGTTTTGAAGGTACATACATCAATAAGATACTGACCATAGAAGCGTCGGGAATCGGAATTGCATGTATCGCATCCGAATATTTTGATGTGCCTGTGGTTTTTGCTAAAAAGTCCAAAAGCATCAACATTGACGGAAGCATGTATGTGGCGGAAGTGGAGTCTTTTACCCACAAGTGCAAAAATCAGGTCATTGTTTCCAAGAAATTTTTAGGTCCGGATGATCACGTTTTGATTATCGATGACTTTTTGGCAAACGGTTATGCGTTACAGGGAATGATTTCCATTGTGTCACAGGCCGGTGCAACCGTGGAGGGAATCGGAATTGCCATTGAAAAGGGCTTTCAGCCGGGAGGGCGTGTGATCAGGAATCTTGGCTATCATTTGGAGTCCCTTGCCATTGTAGAGGGCATGGATGCGGCTACAGGAAAAATAGACTTCAGAAAACAGAGTTAAAATGCATAAGAGAGGTATGATATACAGATGAATAAAGAAGCGAGTGTTGATAATATTTACCGTCTGGAGGGAAAGGTTCCTTTGGAAAAGGCGATTCCTTTCGGGTTGCAGCATATACTGGCTATGTTCGTGGCGAATATTGCGCCTATTATTATCGTGGCAGGTGCCAGCGGACTGGATTCCTCACAGAGTGCCAGACTGATACAAAGTGCTATGATTATAGCAGGAATCGGAACTCTTATACAATTGTTTCCCTTGTGGAAAATCGGTTCAGGGCTGCCCATCGTCATGGGAATCAGCTTTACCTTTGTTTCGGTTTTCTGTTATATAGGACCGACCTACGGATATAATGCCATTGTGGGTGCCGTTTTAGTAGGCGGTATCGTTGAGGGTCTTCTCGGACTATTTGCAAAGTATTGGACAAAGCTGATTACGCCAATTGTGGCGGCAAGCGTTGTAACGGCTATCGGTTTTTCCCTGCTGTCTGTCGGAGCGTCTTCCTTTGGCGGCGGAAGCGGAAATGATGCTTTTGGTTCGGCAACGAACTGGATTCTCGGAACCATAACCCTTTTGTGTTGTCTGATTTTTAATATTTTGGCAAAGTCTTACTGGAAACAGCTTTCGGTTCTTTTCGGGCTTGCGGCAGGCTATATTGTGGCTGTTTTCATGGGCGTGGTGGATTTTTCGGCATTAAAATCGGCTTCTATTGTGGCTTTGCCTTCCATTCTGCCCTTCAAACCGGAGTTTAATCTGAATGCTATTATAGCGGTGGTACTAATTTTTCTGGTGTCCGCTACGGAAACAATCGGAGATACTTCGGCATTGGCCACTTCCGGTCTTGACAGGGAAGCTTCTTCCAAAGAAATTTCCGGTTCCCTGACCTGTGACGGCTTTATAAGCGCCCTTTCTTCGCTGTTCGGCTGTCTGCCCATTACGTCCTTCAGCCAAAATGTGGGACTTGTAGCCATGACAAAGGTTGTAAACCGTTTTACAATTGCCACGGGAGCCGTGATTATGATTATTGCCGGGATTTTCCCCGGATTTGGCGCGCTGTTAGCGACTTTGCCGGATGCAGTATTAGGCGGCTGTACGATTATGATGTTTGGCACCATCGTTGTAAGCGGACTGCGGATGATCGGAAACTGCGGTTATTCCCAGAGGAATATCACAATTGTTGCATTGTCTTTGAGTACGGGAATCGGTTTTACCCAGGTGCCTGAGATATTTGCGATTTTCCCGCAGATTGTTCAGAATGTTTTCGCCCAGAACTGCGTTGCCGTTGTATTTTTGGTAGCAATTGTTTTGAATCTGGTACTGCCTAAGGATATGGAAGCCGGACCGTCTGCTCGTGAGGAGAAATAATATGAATTGCAGTATTAAGTCATTATACATCTGTGTGAAAGATATGGACAGGGCGATTGCTTTTTATGAAGCGTTTTTTGAGCAGCAGGTTACAGAAAAAGATGATATATACAGTGTTTTTGATGTTAATGGATTTCGATTCGGTCTATTTGCTTATGAAAAAATGAATGAGGAGCATGAATTTGGTAGTAATTGTCTGCCCAGTGTCAGTGTAGAGAATATAGATGTACTTCATAAAAAGATAGGGGATAAGGAATTGTGTTTTCCAGTGACAAGGATAGGAAAAAATTGGGTTGCAGAGTTTGTTGATTCGGAGGGTAATCATATCGAGATAACTGCGCCGCATGATTAGTTTTCCCGCAGATTGTCCAGAATGTTTTCGCCCAGAACTGCGTTGCCGTTGTATTTCTGGTAGCAATTGTTTTGAATCTGGTACTGCCTAAGGATATGGAAGCCGGACCGTCTGTTCGTGAGGAGAGATAATGTGTACAGCGTTTTTGATATCAATAATTTGATATTGAGGGAGTGGAAAAAAGAAAATGGATATTGAGACAAAAGAGAGTAAAGGCTTAATGGCCAGAAAATACGAATTCTTATTGGCGGCAGTGATAGCGGCCAGGGCTACATCCTTTATTTTCAGTAAGATGATTTTACAGGATATGAGTCCTTTTAATGTTCTGGCAGTAAGATTTCTGATTGCCTTTGGTTTGTTAAGTCTGCTGTTTTATAAGGAGATACTGAAAATTACAAAACGGCTTCTGATTTCCGGAGTGATTATAGGTTTATTGTTTTTTGTTACCGTGTCTTTTGAAATGCTGGCTTTAAAACAGGCGGATTCTTCGCTGGTATCCTTGTTGGAAAACTGTGCAATCATTTATGTACCTGTGTTTGAGGTGGTATTTTTCAAAAAGTTTCCCAATAAGACAGCGGTCGCAAGTTCGGCCATTGCAATGCTGGGAGTTGTCCTGCTGGCAGTACAGCAGGGAGGGCTTAAAGGGGGCTTTACATTTGGTATCTTGTCCGGAATGTCTTATGCACTTGCAATCATTGCGACGGATATACTGGCGCATAAAGATGGCAATGTATTGTGTATCGGTATTATACAGGTTGGAGTTATGGGCGTAATGTCCTTGCTGGCAACTTTTCTGGTTGAACAGCCAAGGCTGCCCCGGACAGGAATGCAATGGATAATGATGATAATCCTTATTGTAGTCTGTACGGGCTTTGGCTTTACTTTGCAGCCTGTTGCACAGAGCCATACGACAGCTGAAAGGGCAGGCGGGTTCTGCGCTATCAACCCTGCTATAGCGGCCTTATTAGGAGTTGCAGTGCTTCATGAAAGGTTGGGAATTTTGGGGTGTCTGGGACTTGTGTTGATTCTTATCAGCATAGTGCTGCCGTATTTGAAGGTATTCAGAACAGACAAATGATACTGTTGCGGTATTATGAAGAGAAGGAGTTATTGAGAGGAAAATGGACGTATCGTTATACTACAAAGAAAAGGGAAATGGAACTCCCCTTATTCTTTTACACGGCAACGGCGAAAACGGAGACTATTTCCGGCATCAGATAGAATACTTTTCAAAAA
>CAZDRM010000166.1:0-5398 GCA_964507745.1 uncultured Lachnospiraceae bacterium | reverse complement strand
GGATTTCCGGACTTCGGTATCGATACCTCTCATAGGATTCCTCCCTGATTCTGAACAAATTCTGAATAAAGACTTCTTTCATGTTACACAATTACGTTCGTTAATATTTTGACATATTTAAAGGATAAAGTCAAACATTGAACCCACCTGAAATACCAAAACCGCTGCCACATATGCCAAAAGCAGCTGGAACATTACCATTTTCAGGGTAAATTTCATAGAACCGCTTTCTTTTTTTATAGTTCCGATGGTAGCCGCACAGGGTACATACAGCAGGCAGAACAGCATCAGGCAGAATGCATTTAAAGGTCCGAAGCCCGGAATGCTGCTTCTGATATTTGCAAGAATCAAAGACATTCCTTCCGGCGAATTGGCATTGGTAATGCCGAACAATACCGCAAAGCTGGAAACCACCACTTCCTTTGCGGAAATACCGGAAATCAACGCCACTCCTATCTGCCACATGCCAAGTCCCGCCGGCTGCAGAATGGGCACCATAAAGTGTCCTATCATGGCTCCGAAGCTGTCCGCCGGATTATCCACCATGCCGTCAATACCGAAGTTTAATACAAACCAGATAATGATGGAAGCAATGAATATTGTCGTTCCCGCCTTGGTCAGATAATCGGAAATCTTATTCCACACATAAATCCTGATAGTCTTGGCATTGGGCTTTTTGTATTCCGGCAGCTCGATCAGCAAAGACTCATTGTTGGTGCCTTTATCAAACAGATTGATGATCCTGGCAATCAGGATTGCCACTATCAATCCTATCACATACATGGAAAAACATGCCACAGGAGCCGCCTTGCCAAAGAAAATATCCGCAAACAATACATATATAGGCAGTCTTGCGGAGCAGGACATAAAAGGCGTTACAAACATTGTCTTACGTCTGTCTTTTTCTGTTTCCAAAGCCCTTGTTGCCATCAGCGCCGGAACGGTACAGCCGAAGCCGAGAATCATAGGCAGGAATGCCTTGCCTGATAAGCCCGCCTTCCCCATAATACCGTCCATTACATAGGCAACTCTTGCCATGTAACCGCTGTCTTCCAGAATAGCCAGCGCCAGAAACAGAATCAGGATATTGGGAATAAAGGTTAAAATGCCTCCCACTCCTGCAATAATACCATCACAAACAAGGGAAATCATCCAATCTGCAGTATGAATTGCAAGAAGTCCGTCATGAACCATAGTGGAAAAATCATCCAACAGCACTTCAAACACAGCCTTCAGACTGTCCCCCACGGCAAAGGTCAGAATAAACACAAGCGCTATAATACACAAAAAAACGGGAACGCCCCAGAAGGGATGGGTCAATATGCGGTCCACCCTGTCCGTCATAGCAGCCTTTTCCTGTTTATGGAACAAAACCTCTTCCACGACTTCATCTATATATTTATATTTCTGCCTGATAATCTCTTTTTCGTAATTCTTATCCGCCACATTCAGGATGTTGACCGGATGGTCCTCCCTTACGTCTTCATCCCATTCCATCAGCTTAATGGCATGCCATCTTCTGCCGGAATGTTCCGGATATCTGGCTTCCATGATCACTTCCAGCTTGGCAATCTTTTCTTCAATTTCTTCGGAATAATTCATCACATGACCTGTGGGACCTTCCAGATGATGGTGCACCGCTGCATGGAGCAGAATATCCAGCCCTTCATTTTGGGCCGCCGACACCGGCACTACGGGAATATCTCCCAAAAGCTCCGGCAGCCTGTGCAGGTCAATTTCCATTCCCCTGTCCCTGACAATGTCCATCATGTTCAGCGCCAGGACAACGGGCTTCCCCATTTCCAAAAGCTGCAGAGTCAGATATAGGTTTCTTTCCAGATTGGATGCGTCCACCACATTGATGATCACATCGATGTCATCATCCATAATACAATTTCTGGTAACCTTTTCCTCTATGGTATAACAGGTCAGCGCATAGATTCCAGGAGTATCCACAATGGTAAGATGATAATCCTTATATACGGCTTCCCCGCTGATTTTCTCTACCGTTACTCCGGGCCAGTTGGCAACCTTTAACCTGCTTCCGGTAATGGCATTAAATAAAGTCGTTTTTCCGCAGTTGGGATTTCCCACAAAAGCGGCACGAATCTCTTTTTCACTCATGCCTTACACTCCTTTACTTCTATGGATTTGGCAATGTGCTTTCCCAAAGCGAGCCTTGTTCCCCGTACCTTTATGATCATTGCCCCGTGCTTCTTTTTGGTCATCATATGAATGACGGTTTTATCGTTTAACCCCAAAGCCTCTAAACGTCTTGCAATATTATTTTCCACATAAATTCCGAAAATCTCATAATCTCTTCCGGCAGTTCCTTCGTATAGTGTCATAATGCAGTCCTTCTTTTTTGCACAGCAAAACTACCAGGCAATATTGCCTGGTAGCTCTTATCGTTACCCTATTAGAAAATACTAACCAGTTTCTTTTTCTCAGATATATATTCTTCTTCGCTCAAAATACCGTTGTCACGCAGTACTTTCAGTTTCTTGATCTTTGTCTCGAATTCGGATAAATCATCAGCCATACCGGATAATGCAACCGTATCGAAATTATCATCCTTATCTGCTGCAGGTGCCACAGGTGCCGCAGGTTTGGGTGCCGGCGCACTGGAAACCGCTGCTGCCGGAGCTGTTGAAGCCGCACCTGTCTGAAGAGGTGCAAGCCCCTTCTGCTGACGGATACGATCTGTTAATGATGCAGCCTGAGTCTTTGCACCATTAACTGCAGACGTAAATCCTGCCACATCATCAAGACCGGGAAGATACAGATATCTTATAAATTGGGTGCCCGGATTTTCGATGGTAACCATAACGGCTTTCTTTCCGGAGAATGTAGTCTCTTCTACATTTTTAACATTCAATAAATAATGAGACACGTTATCAATTCTGGTATTTAATCCCTTAGGGCTATTGGATATGTGTAGCCTGCCACTGATACGCAGATTAGAAACCGCTACCCTTAAGTCCTCACTTTTCCCAATTATACCGGCTTTAAATGCCCACTCCTTCTGAAACAGAATCTTTTCAAGTCTGATACACTGATTGCATACCTCGCCGGCAGCTTCGCCGCCACAGATTAAACATTTCATACGTAATCCACTCCTATGTCTGTATTATATATAACTATATTTATTGAGATTCAACTTCTAACTTACATTATAATAAGTCTCTCAATATTTGTAAACAAGATTATTCAGACTTTACATAATATGCAGTAAAAAATTAAATCTATGTAATATTATATATTCATATAGTAGAAGTTTATCACATTCATATAAAATATGCAAGAAATCACTTTTAATTTTTATGTAAATTTCATGCAAAATCATAAGGATTTTTCAACTTTTTCTTTTTTTTACATATATTAACAAAAAAGAAGCTTTGGAAAGGAAGCATATGAACGACTACCGTTTTTTAGAAAACAGTAAAGAATTTCCCATTGCCATGGCATACGTCCCCTGGCAGCATATGGAAAATGTTTATGAAAATCTGGAAGAAGCATTTATGATAGGAACCATTTTTCCTGAATTAAATAAACCGTTTACCGGAAGGAGGCCCTGTCAATGATGTATCGCCAGCCCATGTCCCCCAGATACAATACGGACATGAACAGAATGAATTTATTGAAAGAAATCTCCATGGTCGATTTTGCCATTGTAGATTTAAACCAATATCTTGACACACACCCCGATGATTCCGACGCTGTAGCCTATATCAAACAGTATATAACCATATTATGCCGTCTGCAGCAGGAATATGCATCACTATACGGCCCTCTCAGCATTTATGACGCTTGTTATTCCGACTGCAATGACTGGAGATGGGCAAGAATGCCTCTCCCCTGGGAAGGAGGTTGTAATTAATGTGGAATTATGAAAAAAGACTGCAGTTTCCCATCGACATAAAAACGCCCAATGCTGAAATTGCTAAAGTCATTATTACCCAGTACGGCGGTCCCGATGGAGAATTAGGCGCTTCCATGCGTTATTTATCCCAGCGCTATACCATCCCCTACCGCGAAGTTGCCGGCCTGCTTACCGATATCGGTACAGAGGAACTGGCTCATTTCGAGATGATAGGAGCTATTGTATATCAGCTGACCAAGGATCTAAGTGTAGAGGAAATAGAGAAACAGGGATTTGCTCCTTACTATGTGGATCATACCCTCGCCCTGTGGCCCCAGGCTGCAGGCGGAATCCCCTTTAACAGCTGTCAATTCCAGTCTAAGGGAGATGTATTAACAGACCTTTTTGAGGACTTGGCTGCAGAACAGAAAGCCCGCACAACATATGATAACATTCTTCGTCTCGTAAAAGATCCTGACGTATGCGCTCCTATCCGCTTCCTGCGCGCAAGGGAAATTGTTCACTTCCAGCGTTTCGGCGAAGCGCTCCGCATGGTTCAGGAAAAACTGGATCCCGCTAACTTTTATCAGTATAATCCCGAGTTTGACGGTAACAGAACTGACTGTGACTGCAATAAATAAGTTTTTCCTATATTTTTATGATAATAAAATAATAAAACGCTGTCTCTTCCATAGGGGACAGCGTTTTGCTTACTTTATATTTCCTTCCAGTACTTTTTCATGTACTCATCCGCTTTCTGACTGTTTAAATAAAACTTTTCCTGCAGCTTTCGCGCCGCATCAGTACCGGACATTCCCAAATCCTTACAAAAAGATATGAGAAGCTTTATGGCCAGTTCTTTTCTTTCTTCTTTGTTTCCGGGATAATCATCTTCCACGATTTTAGACAGAACCTCGTTCATATGCCTCCGAAATCCCCTTTTATAAAATCTGTATCTGACACATTTTCATTGCCTCTAAGGCCTGCTCGTGGCTTTCTTTTGTAACGCCTGCGCAGCAGGAAGCATCCACCATAATAGGTACCTCCGGCAGAAACGCCTTTAAAAGCAGCGCATTGGATATTACGCAAATATCTGTGCACAAACCTATGAGGGTAATGCTTTCAAGCTTTTCCTTCATATTGAGCGCAACCAGCTTTTCCGCCAACTCCCGGCTGCCGAATGTAGGCTTGTCAATGGGTTCTTCCTTTATCAGCTCTGCAATTTCTTCCCTGATTTCCCAGCCCTTGCTCCCCTTTATACAGTGCTCTACAGGAAGCTTCCTGCCTTCCTGTGTTGATAGATAATCTTTGGTATGGGTATCTCTGGTAGCAAGTATTAAGCCTTCAAATGCTTTGATTTTTTCCATTACATCGGGAACAATGGATACAGCCTCTTTAGTACCCAGCGCTCCGTCAACGAAATCATTCTGCATATCTACAACTATCAAAACATTCATTTTACTTTTCCTCCCCAAAACAGATGGAGTAGACGGGAGTCGAACCCGTGTCCAAAAGCCCATTCCCTGTACTTCTACT
>CAZDRM010000165.1:0-5423 GCA_964507745.1 uncultured Lachnospiraceae bacterium | reverse complement strand
ATCTTCTCTTGGAATTTTTCAGGGTTGCATTGCTGTTTATTTGTCAAGGTTCTGTATGGTCATTCTGTAGAAAATCCATTATAAAATCTCTAAAGAAAACCGTTTTTTAGCCGCCTGTTTCCACAAGCGGCTTATTTATAGTATCATTTAGATATTTGATTGTCAACTACTTTTTAGGGATTTTTTGAAAAATTTTCTAGTGGTATTTTTTTCCAATTAAACCACAGTCATTTTAAACAATCCAGCCACCAAATAATGTGGTCATCAAATGCCCGATCAGATTATGCATATAGAGGAAATTCAAAAATGTACTCTCCTGAATGGAAGCGGCTGCATCTATCCCGAAGAAGCTTCCTCCATTTACCTGAATTAAATAGAGAATGAGCCATACTGCCAAAAATCCTTCGGCAATTCCCAAAAGCAATCCCGAGAGTTTGTTTACACCATGGACAAGAGGCAGTTTTGTCATAAGCTGCAGTATTCCCATAAGCCACTTGAATGCCAATGTTCCCAACAGATAAAACAGAAGTATTACCACAATTCTGGCAAGAATATGTTCTCCCTGAAAAATTGTCCACCGAAACAAAAAGCCCAAAACCCAGTCTTTTAAAAAAAAGAACACAATCAGGGAGATAATCCCCGACACAATGGGAACCGCCATCTTTACAAAGCCCATCCGATGCCCGTAAGCGCCCAGACCCAATATAATTATTAAACTAATCACTAATAATATATTCATTATTTTAACTTAATCGTTTCTAATCCTTCGTTTCTTACAACAATAAATTTCGTCTTACTTTTTGTAGGAATAACCGCCCGAATATTTCCGCCCAAATCGCCGCTGTATTTTACCAGACCTTTTTTATTCCATATATAAACATTTGCTTCATTATGTATAATAATATTTCCGTTATTGAGAATAATATTGCTGTATTCCAAATCAAATGTCTGGGATAAGATCAGTTCCGCACTTAAATTGTAAACATCCAGACGGTATTTATCTTCTCCCTCGTCATTGCGGTACACCAACGCTACTGAAGCGTCACCCCAGAAAATACTTTCTACATTTTCTTCTATTTCTGTTTTCGCCCTCAATTCGGGAATTTGTTTTCCGCCGAATACGAAAAGCTGATTCTCTCCTACCGCAACTGCGACATCACTGTTAAAATACTGCAAAAACGGGATGATCATATCGTCATAATCAAAGCCGCTTACCACTTTATCAACTACATTCTGCCCCACGTCGCCAAAATTGTAAAAGGCTATGCTGGTTTTAATTCCGTTTCCTTCCGCCTTCAAATAGGAGACGGCCATTTTCTGATTATCCGCCGACATACTTGTGTTTACAGGAAATCCCGTCTGATTCATGGAAGTCCGTTCGGAAACAATATTATTTCCAGCGGAATCATATATTTCAATCCATATGACGTTGCTGCCGTCTAACACAGCCGTAACAATTCCCTTTTCTGAAATCTTCAGATTGGCAATAACCATATTGGTATTAATCTGTCCACAGGGACCTGAAGCATTCATCACATATATAGTGTTTCCTTTGTAATCTCCCACAACAACATATTCGCCTGCCACATCAATAATAGGATCCTGCATTTCATAAGTCTGATTCCACAACTGCTCCCCACTTCCGTTATATGCGGAAATGCCGTCCCGGCTGTAACTCAAAATGTTTCCGTTATATGCCTGAATCACACTGTCTGACGAACCGATGGCATCGGCCGCCTTCATTACCTGATAATCCGTATAAACTTTATTTTCAATTTGAACCCGTACTACGGCTATTACAGCAATTACCAGAATAATGCAGAGAACAATACGGTATATTTTTGTCAGACGATGCTTTAGTATTTTTTCACGAAATGTGAGTTTTTCTTCCTGCATGGCAATTCTCCTTCGTAACAACAAAGTCATTGTACCATATTTCATTTTTTTATGGAAGAACGATGTTTACTCCGTACTGAATAATGTTTTTATCCGCAATATTATTTGCCTGACATATTTGCTCAATCATGGATTCATCCCCGTAAAATTTTGTGCTGATTTTGGCAAGGGTATCTCCCTTTTCTATACAGTAAATTCCCGGAACCGCAATGCCTTCCTGGGCTTCTATAACCGGGTCTCTCTGTTCTGCGGCAGTTTTTGTTTCCGGTTCTACCGGATCTGATACCGAAATGGTGTCTTCTACCCCGGCAGCTAACAGAGTATCCTCATTTACTATATTTTCAGTACTGTCCTCCGAAACCGTCAGATGGTCTTCTCCGGCATCCGGTTCATCCCATTCTCCTCTTTGGGGATTCTCTACAGGTATAGCGCTTGTCAGCGCCAGTTCTTCTCCCGACTGTCCGTTTATATCCACATTTGCCAGAGCCGCATCCTGTGTTACCACTTCAACCATTCCTGCTTCCTGGCTTTTTTCCTCCTCAGTCATCTGGGCGGATATATCATGAAGAACCTTTTCCATGTCCTGCATCTTTTCATAATTATTCATCATGGTCACTCCGATAATAGTTACGATTAAAAGCATTGCCACGCTTGTCCCGTAAAGCACTCCCATGGTCTGCTTCCTGTGAAGTTCCTCCTTTTTTTCCTGAACGATGCCACGGAATTTCTTTGTGGCTCTATCAACTTCCTTTTTTATTTCTTCCGACTCATCCTGCTTAATGGTAATCATATAGTTCTGCATGGCTTCATTCTGTTCATAATATATATAATAACCCGGCTGCAGCTTCATATGGCCTTTCTCAAATAGATACAGATTTTCAATTCTTTCCGAAACGGAATATTCCATAAAAATCTGCTGGTCTTCCCTAAAGAATTGCTTGTGCGTATTTACAACTTTTGTACTGACAAACTCCGAAATATCATACCGCAGATAAATCCAGCCAAGCACTATGGAATCTTTAAAAAAGTGTCCTGATTTCTCATTGACCTCTTTCCATACGTCCTCTTTAAAAACCGTTCTTTCCCCTTCCATGTCTTCAGCGCATTCAGCCAGAATCGCACCATTTACGAAAAGCAGCGTGCTATTATTCTCAACCTGCTTGTCCCCGTACAAAATCAACGCTTTCGGTTTGTCATCCCTGGTGGAGATCTGTTTCATAAAAGTAGTAATATAATCTTCTATATATACCTTTGTTTTTCCTTTTACCACGCCTATCTGCCGGACATTTTTAGGAATTTCCCGTTTGCACACCGTAGAGCCGCCCTCTTTTACAATTTCTATCACACGATTACCCTCTTTCCTGCTTTCGTTACCACTTTTATAACACAGAGAGCCTCTCGGATTTTATCATTTTGTGTCAGAGAGTCCGGCAATTCTTTCGACCAAAAAACCGATAAAAAAAGACCATTCCTGAAGAATGATCCTTTTCTTTTTTATTTTTTCTTTTCTTCCCTGATTCTTTCGTTCTTTGCCGTCATATTCCATCGAAGGAAAAAAACATGAATCCTGTTATTCATCATATTCTTTTTTGAATAGTCTTTTTAAGGAATCCAGAATAATCCATATGCCCGCAATTCCAAATACCGCCGCAAACACATACAGTAAAGTTCTGCTTGTGCCGGAAGCAGTTCCCATATCGGAAACGATAACATAGGCATAATACAAAATCAGGCCGCCGATTATCGTTCTCAAATATAGTCCGTTACGTGTTCCGACCATGCTGCGGCCGGATTTTTTCACGTTACCCGCAACTTCCTCACTGTTATTTGCAGTTTCCGCTTCCGATACTTCATTATTTTCTTTTGAATTATCTTTTGCTTCCTCAATTTCTTCTTTAAAGTTCTTGTTCTCTTCCATAGCATTACCTTACAAAAACTTATAAATCGTTGTGGAATGGAACGGTTTTTCCGGCTCCAGAACAGGCTTTGCAAAATTAGAATCATTGGCGCTATTGGGGAAATACTGTGTCTCTAAAGCAATTCCGCAACGCTTTTTGTACTGCGCGCCGCCTTTTCCCGTATGCTCTTCCACAGAGTTAGCAGAATATACCTGTATTCCCGGCATATCCGTATAGACCTCCATGGTCCGTCCTGCCTCTTCGTCAGAAAGCACAGCCGCCTTTCTCAATTCTCCGGGATTTCCATCAATTACAAAATTGTGGTCATAACCTCCTACCAGAACCATCTGGGGAAAATCACTTTCAACTCTGTCTCCGATTGCCACAGGGGTTGTAAAATCAAGAGACGTTCCCTTTACATCGGCTAACTTTCCTGTAGGAATGGCGCCCTTTACAATTTCAGTATATTGAGAACAGTTCAGCCATAAAACCTCATCCAGAACGCTGCCATTGTCATGTCCTTTTAAATTAAAATAGGAATGGTTGGTAGGATTGTAAATGGTTTTCTTGTCGGTTTTTGCATCGTAATCAATACGCAGTCCATTATCATCTGTCACAGTATAAGTAACCGCAATCTCCCTGTTTCCGGGAAGTCCCAGTTCTCCATCCTTTGCAGACACCGTAAAAGTCACGCTGTTTGCGCTTTCATCTACATCCGCATTAAAATATTGTTTATGGAAAGCCTTATCAAAATGAGTATGCAGGTTATTCTTCCCATCGTTGACATCCAGTTCATAAGTAACTTCATCCAGAACAAACCTGGCATCTGCTGTCCTGTTGGCAATTGGTCCTACAAATGCGCCAAAGAAGCTGCTGTTGTCAAAATATTCCTCCAGATTGTCATAACCCAAATTCACATCTGCAGCGTTTCCTGCTTTGTCGGGAACAAAAAGATTTACAAGAATCGCCCCATAATTCATTACATCCGCCTGCAGTCCTTTTTCATTGGAAATGGAATACAGGGTAACCGGCCTTCCATCCGGCATTTTCCCAAATACTTTCTCTTTTACCAATTAATGTTCCTCCTTTTTCTCAGTATGATCTACTGTAATTAATACATAATGGCAATAATAAAATTTTCTTCGCCTTCTCTACAATTCTATCCTGCCTTCCAAAGCCCGCAGAAGGGTTACTTCATCAATATACTCCAGATCCCCACCCACAGGGACGCCGCTGGCAATTCTTGTTACCTTAATACCCGTAGGCTTGATCAGCTTACTGATATACATTGCCGTGGTCTCTCCCTCAAGGCTGGAATTGGTAGCAATAATGACCTCCGTTACCTCATCCGTCTGCAGGCGCTGCATCAGTTCCTTCAATCTGATATCCCCCGGTCCGATGCCCAGCATAGGAGAAATGGCACCATGAAGCACATGATAAACTCCGCCGAATTTGCCGGTTTTTTCATAGGCTGCCAGGTCTCTGGAATTTTCCACCACCATAATCGTCTGCCTGTCCCTCTTTTGGGAAGCGCAAATAGGGCAGACCTCCTGATCCGTCAGAGTACAGCAAACGGAACAATAGCGCACCTTTTCCTTCGCCTCCACAATGGTATCCGCCAGCCGCTTT
>CAZDRM010000164.1:0-5440 GCA_964507745.1 uncultured Lachnospiraceae bacterium | reverse complement strand
TTTCCCTTGCACCTATGGCATTGGTCACGGCAGTTACCCTGTTCATGCTGTCATAGGTATAGGCAGTGGTATTTCATGCACCGTTATAAGTAAAGGATTGATTCCTTCCCAGTCTTCCCGTTTGCCTCGACTATGGCTTCATTATTTTCTTCCCAATAGTATTTTCGTTCCCATTATAGACATAATGGTCACTTCCCTAAAGGGTACACGCTTCGTATCAAATGGTTGCTTTTATCACAGGTAGCCCCTGTCTGGGTCTTTACGGATGTCACGTTCCCTCTTTCATCTATTAACATTATATATATTTATAAATAGCATTTTCTTTACCGATTAGTTATTACTTTATACCTATTGCCTTTTCCCATATTTTTTCAAAGTCTTCTTTCTTTATTTCAACCCCTTCAAATTGCGGATCCGCATTAATTACATTTAATTCTGGAAGTTCACATTTAGATAAAAATGTTCCATTATTACTTATATTTCTCCAAGCATAACCCATTAAATCATCTCTATACACCTCGACTTTTCTAATCTCATTTCTGTTATCGTCTAACTCTGAAAACAAAAGAATTGGTTCATCTAAAAAACTATGTTTCCAATACACTTTTATATATGTCATATTAATTTCCTACCTTTCCAAAAAGAAATTACTCTATTTGATATATCTAATGGTTCTTGATTTAATATAACAAACATATTATCTCTTCCAAAAGTTAAGTGTGGAACTTTTTGTAGCCGCAGTCGAGTTATAGGTCATTCCGCCTGTACGCTCTATTCCTAACCTTAAAATCCAAATAAAAATTTTTTATACTTAGACTAACCACATATTTTTATCGTCATATGCTTCCACATGCGCTTCTATCTTTTGATTTATTTTGTAATTCTTATCTCCTTTATAAACTGCATAAAAATCCTCCCCTTCAATTATTATTCCTTGAGGATAAAAAAACAAAGTTTGTCCCACAATTTTATTTCCAATAGAATATTTTCTTTTAGTCTGTAGCCATACTAATTGATAAGGCATCATTTCTAATGACCATTTTTTCAAATATTTCACTTGATATGTACTCAAAATCTCCATCCATATCTTCTACACGAATTTCTCCTTCAGCCAAACAATCTTCTCGACATAACAATTGACTTTGACAATGCTCATCAATATTTAACTGCCTTACTGCATTTTGTTGTTCATCTAACTCAATATACATTTTTTGGTCTTTGAAACAGAGTAAAATATACGTCATTTGTTAATTTCCACCTATGCCTTTAACAATATTACAAAATTATATATGTCTTAACAGTTCATTTTTTAATTCATTTTCATCAAGCCTTCCTATATGTTGAAATATAAAACATAATAATTCCATAGCCTTTTTAAAGGCCATATGGCTTGAACCCACTTCATCATATCCGCCATTCAATATTTCTATAGTTCCACTAGGTAATTTCTCCATTGAACATTCCCTAAAAAATTCGTCTATCGCATTTGCAAATTCCTGATCTAGTCCTATATGAACATCTTTATTAAATGGTAATACAAAAGAGCTAAAAGTAATATCACTTCTCCCAAAATTGATTATAACATCCGTTTCATTTTTTTTATTATTCGTATATCTCATACAAATCATTGCATAATTACTAACATGTCGTGCATTTAATTTTACTTCCATACAAATCGTTCCAACGTACCAACTAGCACTACCTAAATTAAAGCATAAATGCAAATCATTTTGAGATACACAATTGAAAGGGATTTCATCTATCCATATGCATATTTTCTTATATTCATTATCATTTTTCATCAATAACATTTCTAATTCCTTTCTATTCCCCAAAATTCAAACCAAGCATTATTAAATGATTTGGGATTTTGTTTTATTATTTCAGGATGATATAAATTGAATTCTGTTGCATTATAATGTGTTTTGGCTGCTTTATGTGCATTATTATAATTCATACCACCTCTCATCATAGTGGATTCATATATTTCATGTGCATAAAAATCTAAATCGGCCCCACCTATTTTAGTATTGCTTTTATAAGCATTTTCCAATCTACTAATCATTGCATCATTAAAATCATCTGCTAAACTACCAGACAAATGTTGCTTTATAGTATTTAATCCTTTTTCTGTAACATATTTTTCTTGCCCCCATAAAGAAGTTCTATTTTGTGGAAATCCACTTCCACCCTTACTCTTCACAAGCCCCAGCGCTTCTAAATCCACACATCCTCTATTATCTGCCAGGTAAGCCTTATACCTCTTAGCAATCTTCTGCCCCGTCTCACTTGCCGCTATTCGGTTCGCCAGCTTCCTTCCCTCGGAAAACGCCGCTCTTCCCGACAGCCCCATACCCAAGGCATTGATTCCCACATCCAGGAAGTTCCATCCGCTCAGGGTTCCGTTCTGGTATGCTTCCACTGCCCTTCCCGCAGCTTCCCATGTCCCTTTTGCCGCCATGCCGAAGGTCAGTGAGTGTCCGATTACCTTTAAGGCCAGTCCCGCGGAACCGCCTACCAGTGACCCTACAAAAGGCAGGGCAGAAATGGCACTGACTGCCGCCATGGCATAGTTGCCTTCCAGACCGTACCACACCGCATTGATGATATCCGCACCATCCCAGACGATTCCGATTAAATCAAGGGCTGTGTGTCCCAGATCACTCCAGTTTATGCCGCCTGCTGCGTCTTCTCCCGTAAGGCCTATCATAGAAACTGCCTGCTGCATAATGCCTTCCGCCACGCCATTTCCATCCGGGCACAGCCCAAACGGATCCGTCAGGCTCACAGGATTCCCCTGAACATAGCTGAACCTGTTCAAACTCTGGCTGTTGCCAATATCTCCGCTTAATACATCCCTGTTGATGAATCTCTTGATGCTCTGGTCATAGTAACGCGCCCTCATGTAATAAAGCCCGTTCATGTCCGTTGACACGCCATACTGTCCGTTATAAAGGTATTCCATCCCCAGGGCATGAGCCATTTCTGCATAGGTATAGCCTTCCGATGCCGCTATATTCCCCAGACTTGTCCCGTTTCCGTCCTTTATTCCCCATAGGTGCCGTAAACAAAGCAGTAAATGACCTCCCCGCTGCCATCGCTGACAGCCATGGCAGAGCCTAAATGGTTATAGTGGTAATAATACTGTTCTCCCGTATCCCTTCTTTCGCTAATCAGTCCCAGACCGTAAGTATAAGTTGTACTGCTTACCGGCTCTGTATAAGCTCCAAAGACATTCTTCTCATACTCTTTCTTTACAAGCGTCTGACTATAGGTACTTTCACGGTCTGTCGTGTACTCCGTACAGATGCCGTTTGTAACAGAAGCTGTACGGATATTTTCCGCATCATACTCATAGAGCGTGACCCTTCCGTCCTCTTCCTTTACCTTGACTAAACGGTTGCGGCAGTCATAGGTAAACTCTGCCATGCCTCCGTTTAGGGGACCTCTCGTCATGTTCCCGCAGGAATCGTATTCCACAGTCTGTCCGTTATTTCAAAAATATTCTTTAAAATATGGATCATTAGTTACTATCTTATCTGATGCATTACAAATCTCTATAATCTCATCTACAAATCCAGCAACATTATCTCTGCGTGAAGTCGGCAAAATGATAATATTACCTTCATCTCTTAGCTTTCTAAAAAATCGGAATACAGATGAACAAATTATCCAATTATAAAACAGGTGGCTATTTAGCCATGGAAAGCAATAAATAACTTTACGACTTGCATATCCTATTGCCAAAGATGCTCTCCATCTTTCATAACTATAATTTGAGAGTCCGTAATCCAGTCTTCTTTCTTGAAGACCAAATTCCTCAATAATGTCATTTATATTTTCATATCGATGATACTGTGACACTGCATAATTGAGCGCCTTTCTAACACTTATTTCTTTCCTAATTATTCCTTTAGAATATATTTCTCTTCCTATATACCAACCAATTTCTCCAATATCAGAAGGATCAATTTCTATATCATCAAAATATATTTTCTCATCTTTCCAAGGAATCTGATTTGACATAAAACAAGATACAGCTGCCCCTCCGCCGCCATATTCGCAAACAATT
This sequence comes from uncultured Lachnospiraceae bacterium, assembly GCA_964507745.1. GTDB lineage: Bacteria > Bacillota > Clostridia > Lachnospirales > Lachnospiraceae > UBA2882. Next base: position 1,368 of record CAZDRM010000164.1, on the reverse strand, counting down.
CCATATATCTTTCCTTTCTCAAAAGTAAATATATTATCCCCGACATCATCAACAATATTTTCACCAAAGGAAGTCTCTATCCGCACAAATCGTTCCTTTGTTTCTAATTTTATCTTATTCATTTTTACCACCCTTTTTTAAATCCTACTATCTCTACATCAGTAATTGAAATTGGCAATCTTTGTCCATCAGAAGTTCTCACAGTTAAATTTTCTATTGATTTTCCAAGATTTCCTTCATCTTTTGAAAATGAAGCATTAGTTTTAAATCTGATAACAGTTTGTGCCTCATTTCCAAGTCCTGCAATACTCGCCTGTCTTCTTGTGGGTTGCTGCCTCCATGCAAATACTCTGGCCTCCCATCTTCCACTCCGTAATTCTCCGGATTCAATAATCTGTTGTGCACGTTCTGCAGTGGTCACATGATAGTAATATCCGGAGCTTGCACTTCCTGTACTACCTAGATTAAAGTTATTTCTTCCCCAAGAAATCGCCTGATTGATAATCCCCGGCTCTGTATAAGCCCCAAAAACATTCTTTTCATACTCATTCTTTACAAGAGTCTGGCTGTAGGTGCTTTCACGGTCTGTCGTGTACTCTGTGCGAATGCCGTTTGTAACGGAAACTGTACGGATATTCTCCGCATCATACTCATAGAGCGTGACCCTTCCATCCTCTTCCTTTACCTTGACTAAACGATTACGGCAGTCATAGGTAAACTCCGTCATGCCTTTGTTTAAGGGACCTCTCGTTATGTTCCACCGTATATCATGGACATAAACGCCATATTATTCTTACCTACATCGAATCCATAATAAAACAATATCTACATTTTACTTTGAACATCTTCAGTAAATGCATAATTGAATTTGTAATCTTCAATAAATTCATTTATAACCTGTTTAAATACAGTAACATCTACATAATATATCCCCTTAGGATTAACAAACTCTATTTCTTCATACAAATAAGTATTGTCCCACTCAATTTCAATTTCTTTATCGACTCTCCTAAACGTAATTTCTGCCATACATGATCCCCCTCGATTATAATACCACGAGTGTCTAAAATACCAATCTTGTCTTTTGGTATACCATTTATGAAATTCTTCTATATCATCCGAATCAAATGTACCACTTTTATCAAGGAATTCCAGGGAAGATCTCGCCTCCACTTGTAACGGAAATTCTATTTCATTTAAAATATATTGCTCATTTTCAATCAGCCACACAACAATTTGTGACAATTCCCATTTTGTCAGTTGATATTGTTGTCTTTTACCATCTTTTAAAAAACAACACAACGGCTTATTGTCTACCCAAAATTCAAAACAAGCTACTTCATTCATAATTTCATATTCTATTGCTAA
>CAZDRM010000163.1:0-5506 GCA_964507745.1 uncultured Lachnospiraceae bacterium | reverse complement strand
CGTTTCCTTGCCATTTCATCGCTTGCCAGATACTCGTCATAGGTGGTAATCTTGTCGATTAAGGTTCCGTCAGGCAGAAGCTCCATAATCCTGTTGGCGGTAGTCTGCACAAACTGGTGGTCATGGCAGGCAAAAAGCACAACGCCGCCGAATTTGATCAAGCCGTTATTTAAAGCGGTAATGGACTCCATATCCAGATGGTTGGTAGGCTCATCCAGCACAAGGCAGTTGGCTCCGCTGATCATCATTTTGGAAAGGAGGCAGCGAACCTTCTCACCACCGGAAAGAACCCTTACTTTTTTTACGCCGTCCTCGCCGGCGAAAAGCATACGTCCTAAGAATCCTCTGACATAGGTAATATCGTCTACGGGAGAGTAGCCCATAAGCCAGTCCGCAATGGTTAAGTCGTTGTCGAATTCCTCAGTAGAATCCTTGGGGAAATAAGCCTGGGAGGTGGTAACGCCCCACTTAAAGGAGCCTTCATCGGGCTCAAGCTCTCCCATAAGGATTTTGAAAAGGGTGGTTTTGGCTAACTCGTTGCCGCCTACAAATGCCACCTTGTCGTCGTGGTTCAAAATAAAGGATACATGGTCTAATACCTTTTCTCCGTTAATGGTCTTGGTAATGTTCTCTACGCTTAATACCTCATTGCCGATTTCCCTGTCGGGACGGAAATCGATATAAGGATATTTCCTGCTGGAAGGCCTGATTTCATCCAGCTCGATTTTCTCCAATGCCCTTTTACGTGAAGTAGCCTGTTTGGACTTGGATGCGTTGGCGGAGAAACGGGAAATAAATTCCTGCAGCTCCTTGATCTTTTCCTCTTTCTTTTTGTTGGCTTCCTTCATCTGTTTGATTAAAAGCTGGCTGGACTCGTACCAGAAATCGTAGTTGCCTGCGTATAACTGGATTTTGCCGTAATCAATGTCCGCAATGTGAGTGCAGACCTTATTTAAGAAATAACGGTCATGGGACACCACAATGACAGTGTTTTCAAAATCGATAAGGAAATCCTCCAGCCATGAAATGGCATCTAAATCCAAGTGGTTGGTAGGCTCATCCAGAAGCAGAATATCGGGATTGCCGAAAAGAGCCTTGGCAAGAAGCACTTTAACCTTTTCGCTGCCGTTTAAGTCGCTCATGATGGAGTAGTGCAGGCCGGTATCGATACCGAGACCGTTTAACAATACGGCGGCATTGGTTTCCGCATCCCAGCCGTCCATTTCGGCAAATTCCGCTTCCAGTTCACTGGCGCGGATGCCGTCTTCGTCCGTAAAGTCCTCCTTGGCATAAATAGCATCTTTTTCCTTCATGATTTCATATAATCTGGCATTGCCCATAATGACAACGTCCATAACCGGATAGGAGTCATATTTGAAATGATCCTGCTCCAAAACGGAAAGCCTCTGTCCCGGCGTAATGATAATGTCTCCGTTGGTGGTTTCCAATTGTCCTGAAAGTATTTTTAAGAAAGTGGATTTGCCGGCTCCGTTGGCGCCGATCAGTCCGTAACAGTTTCCTTCCGTAAATTTAATGTTTACTTCTTCAAATAAAGCTTTCTTGCCTACGCGGTAAGTTACGTTGCTTGCTTGTATCATTGCCCGTTCCTCCTAAAATTTGGGTTTTACAATCACTCTTTCTATTTTACAGAAATTAGTAAAAAATGCAAGAAAAAACCGGGCCTTTATGCAACGACCCGGTTTTTTCCTTCGCTTTTGCCTTTATATAGGTTTTTATCGGCGACGGATATGAGCTTTGTTATGGCATATCCCGGCTGATATTCCGCCATGCCAAAGGTCATGGTAACGCCTATCAGCGCATCGTCTGTTTGGGTTCTGGAATTGGATATTGCCTTCCGGATATTTTCGGCAATAGGTGCGGTGGTCTTTGCATTGCCGTGAATGAGAATCAGTATTTCTTCTCCTCCCCAGCGGCATACCTTTGCATCCTCCGGTATATTGGAGCAGATAGTGTCCGCCACATTAACCAGTATTTCATCGCCTACATTATGTCCGTAGGTGTCATTTATCATTTTGAAATCATCAATATCTCCGATAATGACGGAGAAAATTTTGCCTTTGCTTTTAAAAAGCTCCACCGCTTCCTTTAAATGAACGTCCATGCTGCGACGGTTCAGAAGTCCGGTCAAAGGGTCTTTGCTGGAAACATCTGATAAAATGCGGTTCTGGGCTTCCAGTATATTTTCGTTTCTCCGAATTTCGATGGTAAACATAACAGAGAAAAATATCAGCGCGACAAAGGAGAGACCGGCATTTAAATTGTAAGCGATGGTCAGATTCCTGTCGTAAATCCGCCAGGTATAAATGGGGGCTATGTATACGGATAAAATTCTGGTCAAGATAAATACGCACATGGCAATAAAGGTAAATATAAAAGGCTTTAACGTATTGCGTCCGAACTGTACGGTGGAATAGGAAAGATAAAATGCCACCGGAATCAATGCCAGAATGTAGATCATATACCCCCATCCCCATCCTGCTAAAAGCGTGGCAAGGGTAGAGTGGACTAAAATTTCAACAAAGCAGCACAGATAGGTAATATAAAATTTACCTTTCTTGGGTAGAACCGTGCCGATGACCAGATAAAAAATTACGGATAAAAAATTGTATATATATAAAATTGTATAATGCAAAGAAAAAAATCTGACGGTAATGGCAGTGTGAACAAATGCAAATGCATAGCAAATAAAGCGGTATTTGTACACATCCGGAAGAATCCGCCTTCCAGTCAGCACATCCGTCAGATTCTTAATAAAGCGCCTACATACATTCATAAGAATCCCCTTATATTTTGGTGTAAATCCCAATTATACGGAAATGTCGATGTTGGCTCCGATATGAGGATTTACGGATAACTCCATAGAATGATCAATCATGGAAGTAAGATTTGCGCCCAAATCAGTGTTTAACTCCAAAGATTTGTCTAACATGGCGATTCCCACGCTGTTCATCAAATCTGTCTGTGCCATTGACATAGATAAAGCTGCAATATCCATTTTTCATCCCTCCTTAAAAAGTGTTCTGGATAAAAGTTCCATAGTTAATTGTATTTTAACACATTCAAATAAAAATACAACTGGTTTATCAAATATTTTACTATATTTTTCCCTATATTTTTCCGTAGCCTTCAGGGTGGTTTTACTGGACAAAGAACATAAAAAAAGCTATAATATTTTTAATTTATTGCCTGCAAAAAGCAGCGTTTGTATAAAGAGAGGGATCGGATATGGCATTTGGACTTGTACCGTTGGAAAAACGACTGAAAGACAATATTCGCAATTACAGCCTTGACCAGATTTATGAAATCGGACAGCTGTCACGGTTTCTGGAAGGCATTCATAAAGCGGCCGGCATCAGTCTTTTGCTTACTGACAGGCATGGAGAGAAGGCTGCCGGTGCAGGTAATTTCGTAGGTTTTAAGCCGGATACGGTAAATGCCCCGGGCAGAAAAATACGGGTGGCGGGCAGGACCATTGCCCATCTTTATACAAAGGAAGAAGAAATTGGCGATAAGGTAAAGGAGAGTCTGCTTGATGCTGTGGTGGCCCAGCTGACGGAGCAGGCTGCCAAGACCTATGAAGCGGCTGAATTGTCCTTATATGCGGATGATTTGGAGAAAAGGCTGGAAAAAGAGCAGTATCAGGTAAAGCATGGGGATAAAGAAGATGCTTTGACCGGGGTGCTCAACAGCACTTATTTTGATAACAAAATGCAGATCGTGGACCGTTCTCAGGCGGTGCCGGTGGCGGTTATCTGCGCCAATATCAACGACTGGAAATATGTCAATGACAATTTCGGCGATGAAGAGAGCGACCGTCTGATTCAGGTGGTTGCCTCATTCCTAAAGGAAGAGGCAAAGCCGGAGTACATTATCGGCAGATGCGGCGGCGATTTCTTTAATGTGCTGATTCCCATGGTGGAAGACGGAGAAGCGGAGGATTACTGTAAGCGGGTGCAGCAGAGGTGCCTTGACTTTGAGGATGAGCATTTAGCTCCCAGCGTGGCATGCGGCTTTGTGATCAAGTACAATGTGGAACAGGCTCTTGCGGATCTGGTTTCCGATGCGGAATACGAGATGTTTAATAACAAATATGAGATAAAGAATGCTCCCGGATACAGGGAGCGGCTGGAAAAACGATGAAAAGAAAAGCGGTATTTTTTGATATAGACGGTACATTATACGAGCAGGGAAAGCCTGTGGAAGAGTCCACCATAAAGGCGGTTTGGGAAATCAGAAAGAAAGGACATCTGGCCTTTATCTGCACCGGCAGAAGCCGGATCACGGTTCCCAAAGAACTGATTCTTTCTATCGGTTTCGACGGAATGGTGGCGTCCTGCGGCACCTATGGGGAATATGATAATAAGATGCTGTTCCACTATTCTCTGTCAAAGGAACAATATGTCAGGATGATTACGGCCTTTCGCCGGTTTCATGCCATGTATATATTAGAAGGAACAGAATATATTTATTATGATGAGGAAATGGTAAAAGATTTTCAAGATGACTGGTATCTTAGGCATATCAAAACCACGATTCCTCATAATTTTTTGCCCGTACAGAAAGTAAAGAGCATCGATGCCTGTAAGGCAAGCGTTCATGCCACAAATGCGGAACCGGAAGAACTGTACCGGTGCCTGCGGGATGATTTTGAAGTGCTGGAGCATGTTTTCGGTGTGGCGGAATTTGTGCCCAAAGGTTTTTCCAAGGCAAAGGGAATCGAGCTGATGTGCGAAAAGCTGGGAATCGGGCTGGAAGATACTATAGCGGTGGGGGACAGTATCAACGATGTGGATATGCTGAAATTTGCAAAAATCGGCATTTGTATGGGAAACGGAAGCGCTCCGGCAAAGGAATGTGCGGATTATATTACCACAGGAATCCATGAGGACGGCATTTATCACGCTATGGAACATTACGGACTGTTATAGTTTTGGAAGAGGCACAATTATAAAATAAGTATTAAATGTGTCTGATTCGGGCTTCCATAAGAAAAAACGAGAATATACGAGAAAAGCATATGAAAAAGAGAGGTTAAGCGACCGGAATTGATTTGAACGGGTTTGCAACACCTTCCATTAATTACTAATATATGGATTGTGGTTAGCACTCAAACAAAGAGAGTGCTAATAAAAAGACAAAAATTAAATGACATATAAGGAGGCTTTTAACTATGAAATTAGCACCACTTGGCGACAGAGTTGTATTAAAACCCTTAGTTGCAGAAGAGACAACCAAGTCCGGCATTGTCCTTCCGGGAACCGAAAAAGAGAAACCTCAGCAGGCTGAGGTTGTGGCAGTAGGACCGGGAACCGAAAAGGTTAAGATGGAAGTAAAAGAAGGGGATAAGGTATTTACACCAAATATGCCGGAACAGGGGGTAAAGATGGTGGGGGAAACTTTATTAATGTAAGCCAGTCCGATGTTCTTGCGGTTATCCAGTAAGCGGCAGAAAATTCAAAAAACTAATTGTGAGAATTTTAGGAGG
>CAZDRM010000162.1:0-5548 GCA_964507745.1 uncultured Lachnospiraceae bacterium | reverse complement strand
ATTGTTTTTCCCGCCGCCGGCTTTCCCTGCCCATATGCCCCCTCTTCCCCCTAAGGCACGTTTCCTGTTTTTCATGTATCGTATTTTCCCCGGAAGGGAATTCTGAGGGGTGTATTACGCTTATATTTTTGGTTTTTGTTTTTATTTTTTCCTGTGTTGAAAAGTATATACATTGGGGAGTGGGGTGTCAATTAAATAAGTAATTGTACGGGCTTTATTCAATACGACTATATCTATAAAAATTTATGAGAGGTAAGCATGTGCGAACCTCTCATTCTTTTTCTCTATTATTTATGCCGCTGGAGTTGCAATTTTAAACAGACTTGCGTCAGCCCGTTTCATTCTGCTTCTTCTCTGCATCCTCTAAAGATTGGTAACCGTAAAATTTTACTTCGTTTTCAATGATTTTTTCTAAAAGGTTTTCGCCGGCAGCCTCTGCCTGCTTTACCTGGTTATAAATCAATTCCACAGTCTTTGGCGAGTAGGTTTTGTATTCTCCTCTTAAATAGCTTTCCGAAGAGGAGCCGTTATATACGCTGTCCTCGCTGCTTCTGAATACTCTGCCGTTTTCACGGATGTGGGGGTACTTCTCATATACCTGTCTATCCCATTTCACATGGATATCCGCCATTTCATCAATCATTTTCTCCGTTTCAGGGCTGACCTCCGGTAAATGTTCTTTGATTTCTTCAAATTCTTCGGGATAGGTGGTTTCCATCATGTAACCGTATTTTTCAAAAATCAGATTGCGTCCCTGCTCCATGGAGCTCTTCAAATCCTTCATATAGCTATTAAGTGTTTCTTTGGAATAAACCATCCACTGGCTCATGCGCATTTTGAAGAAAGTATCCGGATCATTCTGACAGGACGCTCTTCCTCCTGTATTCTGTACGTTTTGAAATAGTTCCCACTCTATCTGTGCAATGTCAAAAATCAGTTGTTCCGTTTCGCTGACCTGTGCCATTTAAAACCACTGCTCCTTCCTATCTGACCTTTATGCCCGTATCAATCTCTATGGTAGCTCTCACACCTTCGGACTGGCTGATTACCTCTCCGGAAATATACATAACAAGAACCAGAGTATCATCCTTTACATAGCTGAAGCCATAGGGTTCATTTTCAAGGTTTTCCAAATCAAAATCATATAGGTTGAATTGTTCTTTATAATCATCCGCCGAAGGCTCCATTCTTTTCATGAATTCATCAAAGGCTTCCCTGTCAATATCCTTGCTGATAACTTTGTAATATCCGCCTGTTGCCAGATTATGAGCCGCTTCATCCATGGCATCTCCCCAGTCGCTTAAACGGACGCATTTTCTGTTTACCATGTCAAAGCTGATTGCAAATACGTCTTTTCCGTAATCTCCCATATCCCTCCTGAAAACAAAAGATACGAACTCAGTATTGCAGGTAACGATTTCATAATCCACGGTATAAGTATCAAATTTTATATCCTCTCCGGTTTCCGGTTTCAATCCTGTGGCAATTTCCTTAATGGCCTCATTCCACCGGTCCTGAATATTCTTATCAGACATGTCTACAAACTGGGGATAATAAACGCTTCGTCCGTTCTCTTCATCCGCAGCGTCAGTCAGCCTGTATTTCAAGGGCTCTGTGCTTTCCGTTCCGGTCTCTTCCGGTTCCTGCTCCTTATTATCGGACTCAAAAAATGTCAGTGGACCTTCGTAGGAGGTGTGTCCTGTTTCAAGCATTTCTCCTTCAACGGTAATCAGAATATTTTCTCCATCATAGGCATCCAGAAATGTGTTGACCAGACCGCCCATTACAATATATTCGCCGCTGCTGCCCATCATATTAAGATATTTGGAAAATCCTTTAGACAAATCCAGCTTGAGAGCTTTTCCATCCTGCTCAAAGCTTTTTACTTCCGTATCTATGGATACCACATTCAGCTTTGCCAGCTCCCCGATCAGATTCTGGGGGGTCAGTCCCATTATTTCCACTTCTTTCTGCTCAAAGCCGTCCGCCGACGCATTTCCGTAATAAATCAGGACATTTACCGGCTCTGCCTCCTCTGCCGCTTCTTCTCCGTTTTCAGGCTGTATTTCCGGCGCCTTTATATCAGCTGTTTCATTTGTACATCCTGTTATGGAAAACATCATCAGTAATGTCAGCCATAGAACAAGTCTTTTCTTCATAATAATCTCTCCTTTTTCCACTCATACATCTTCATATAATAGATGGAATCTTAGCTAACTATACCATGTTTGAGAGATTTTGAGAAGAGCGGAAATCCTATCTGTCATAATCTGAAAAGTCTTCTTCTGTCATCATGCGGTTGGAAATAAAACGATAGCCCTCTTCCGTTTTTTCAAGGACTGTTTCCGTATACATTTCATCATAAACGCTCTCCATCAGGCTGTCATCCCGTTTAAAATGAAGCGTAAAGCGCTTTTCATCCACGGTGGTTCCGTCGATACATATATGGGCCGCATAATTGGTATCTCCCGCTTCATGATAATAGGCATCATACTCCGGCAGGTAGGTCCACTGCAGAGGATTTTCCATCTGCTCATAAGATAAGCCGGTTCTTTTTAAAAGAACATCGTTAATCTGGGCAGTTGTAAGCTTTACAACATCCGTATATATTTCCTCATCCCCCGTGGCATTTAAAAAAGCCTTTTCCTCTTCCTCGCTTAAAGGTTCTGTCTTTATTCCTGCTCCGGTATAAAAAACTTCTTCCAGATCAATATTTTCCGGGGAGTCATAAACTGACAGCAGAAAACCATAGTTTCCGTATCCGTCGGCCTCTGTTACAAATTCTGTAAATTCCGAAAGCTCCTCACTGCTTAAAGTCCGCGGCTCTGCAATCTTATCATCTTCCTGAGGAACAGGCATATCTTTCCATTCCTGTTCCATATCCACTTCTGCCACAGCCCCTCCGTCATCTGTTCCGTCTTCTTTCAGTTCCGTCTCCGGCTCATTTACATTTTGCTGCGCATCATGGCTTTTCCCGGCACATGCAGTCAAAAGACCGGCGGAAAGCAAAACACAAGCCCACATTGATAAAATACATTGTTTTTTTAATTTTTTCATTTTACTGTTTTCCTCTTTTTATCTTTCTCATTCTACACAAGCCGTCCGATGCAGTTTTCACTTTCAGGATTATTATTTTTTCCAAAATTAATGCCGAATATCCCCTTCAGGATAGGGACCCATAAGATTACCGAAGGAATCCGTTTTATTATCCAGATCGATTTCATATGCCGTACCGTCCGCCATATCAATTCTCCACGTACTTGCAACGGCGGAATAGGGTCTGCTGCATTCCACTACCTCTTGCCCGTTATATAAAGAAGAATTGGTTACAAACCAGACCGCCTTTTCTTCATCACTCATGGTTTCAAATCCCGCAGGCAGCTTATACTGGTAAACAGTTGAATACCAGACGCTTCTGGCATTTGCCAGATACATAGATGGAATTGACACAAAATCTTCTCTCTCATCACTTCCAAAGCTTCTGGAATAGAAAACCCGGCTGTGTTCCAGATCCTCCGGCGTCAGTCCAAAATCAAAGTCTCCAAAAACGGTATAAAAATAGTAGCATTCTTCAATTTTGGTCCCCGTTGTTTCATACAAGTCGTACAAGGCTTTCTGTGCCAGATTAGAAGATTCTTCCTCAGTCATCTGATTTAAATCCGTATAACCGTTTTCTATATAAAAATCCGGCACATATAAGTGCACAATGGGCTCCTGATAATCTACAGGATAAAGCTGCTCCGAAAAGTGTGCAGTTTCTTCCGTTCCTGCAAACAATCCCTTGGTATCTTCTATAAGTTCCTGATACTGCCCTGATGAATTCTGTATATATGTTACCGCCCCGGCGTTTTCTGACTCTGTGAGAATATCCCATACATCATTCTGCTCTGCCGATACTTTAGCGGAATTGAAAAGCAGTCCCGCCATGGCTATTACCAACACAATGCTGCCCACTGCTCCTGCTTTCATAGAAGGCCTTTTGTACCTGAGTACACGGACAATTCTTTTTCTGACATTTCCCTCTCCGAATGCTGTCAGTCTGGCTCTTTCCATTTTCCTTCCGGATGCCAGAGACAACAAAGACGCAGAATAATCTTTTTTAACCTCCTGTCCCATTTTTTCAACAACATTTTCATCACAGGACATCTCCATATCCCTGCACATCAGATAATAGGAAATCCATGCCAGAGGATTGAACCAATGAACAGACGCAATCAGAAATGCTGCACTTTTTATCAGATAGTCTTTTCTCCTTATGTGTATTTTCTCATGGACAAGAACAACTTCTCTTTCCTTAGGCTCAAGAGCTGCCGGCAGATAAATGCATGGCTTTATCACTCCCAGCACAAAAGGGGTTCTCAGATTATCTGCTTCGTAAATATTTTCTCCCTGACATTTTGCCCCCGCCAACTGCTTTCTCAGCACAAAGGCCGACCGGAAGCTATAGAAAATCAACGCCACAGCTCCTGCTAACCAGATGAATCCGGCGGCTTTTATCCATGACGCCCATTTTATTTTCTGTCTGCCGGTAATTTCCGTTCCGTCTATTTGGGAATTTTCATTTTGAGAATTTCCGCTTTGAATATTTCCTGCACTCTCTACATAACCGCTCTCGATACCCGCTTCCGTAAAAACCGCTTCTTCTATTTCCGCCGTTTTACTCGCTTCTTCCGTCGCCTGCATATCATAAGGGATGCTCTGCCAGATTTCCTGAGGCTCAAATTTTACCAGACTATAACTGCTTTCAGGAAATACCGGACATAGAAACCGCAGAAACACCACCAGCCACAGTCCATAAGAATAAATCTTCGGAAGCCTGTGCATACAAAGCCTTAATGCCATTACAATAAGCGCGCAGTACCCTGCAGTCATACTCATATATATAATACGGATTAACAACTGTTCCATTTCTTTTCCCTCTTCCCACACTTAACCCCGGTAACTTTCAATCAATTCTTTCATTTCCTCAATCTGCTCATCCGTCAGTTTCTTCTTTCCCATAAATGCAGTTAAAAACGCAGGAAGGGAACCTCCAAAGGTATCCTCTACAAACTGACGGCTTTTCCCGCCGTAAAATTCTTTTTTGGAAATCAGACAGGTTACCACGGCATCCTTGTTTTCAAAAATCCCCCGGCTGCACAGCTTCTTTAACACTGTGTAGGTAGTGGACTTCTTCCAGCCTAGAATTTCTTCACATTTTCTGACCAGCTCCGTGGAATTAATGGGGGCTTCCTCCCATATAATATCCGCAAACTTTGATTCACTTTCAGCTAAACGATACTCCGCCATTTTTCATCCTCCTGTTTGGTCTATTCAAAATAAACCTTCTGGGTATAGTCTACTTCCAATAGACCTAGAAGTCAAGGGCTATAATCTATCTTTATTTAATGGTACGAATAAATCAGAAAGCGGTAAAACATTCCGGCTTCCGAAAAGTTTTACCGCTTTATACTTAGTATATCATTGCCATAATAGTGATTACGAAACGATTATGACTGATGCTCTCTACGTACATTTGCAAGTTCATCATAGTATCCTGTAATATCTT
>CAZDRM010000161.1:0-5573 GCA_964507745.1 uncultured Lachnospiraceae bacterium | reverse complement strand
GCCGCCTTTAACAGCCGGTTCATAATAGCATGTCCCATTCCGCCATAATCAAAGGCTTCTGAATAAATCTCCTCCGCTCCTTCTTCATCGAATTCACGCAGTATCTCATAAAGTCTTCGGGCAACAGCCGCTTCATCCGCTCTCTTTCCCACACTTTTTTTTAAACAAAATTCATAGGAGTCAACTGTTTCGTCGGTAGCAATGATTCCCACCTTTTTTCCGGCAGATGTTCCTTCCCTGATTCTGTCATTTACATATTCCGTTACCCTGGAGCTTTCGCCGCTGACAATAGCCAGTTCTCCCTTTGGAGCATAATGCCGGTATTTCATCCCCGGCGCCTTGGGAGCCTCTCCCGATAGATTACTTAAAATGGTGCGGTCAACCTCAACCCGGCACAAAACCTCTTCCAGCATTTCCTCCGTCACATATCCCGGCCTTAAAATAACGGGAATATCCTCTGTCATATCCACAATGGTGGATTCCAGCCCGATTTCACAGCTTCCCCCGTCCAAAAGCATTTCTATTCTTCCCTGTAAGTCTTCGAATACATGCTTTCCGCCGGTAGGCGAAGGCCGTCCTGAAGCATTGGCGCTGGGCGCTGCCACAAATCCTCCCGCCGCTTTAATAAGTGCCTGCGCCACCTTATCAGAAGGGAAGCGCACTGCTACCGTATCAAGCCCTCCAGTGGTTTCATAGGGCACTGCTTCACTTTTTGAAAAAATCATGGTAAGAGGCCCCGGCCAGAAATGCTCTGCCAAGGCTTCCGCCGCTTTCGGTATATAAGAAACGATTTTGTCCAAATCCTGCAGATCAGCAATATGTACGATCAGCGGATTGTCCGAAGGCCTTCCCTTTGCGCTGTAAATTTTCCGGGAGGATTCCGGATTCAGGGCATCTCCGCCCAAACCGTAAACCGTCTCCGTAGGGAAAGCAACCAGGCCGCCGCTTTTGATGATTTCGCCTGCTTCCTTAATTAAATCCTCATCTATGTGTACTTTGGAAATTTTTTCCCATCTGGTATCCACTGTGTTCATCTCCAAAACTGTCAGGCGTTTTCACTTACCATCCGTACTCCTGCCGCAATTCTTCTGCCCGCCCTATTTTACCATAAATCATTTCGTATTGAAATACCTTAAAATTCCCAAATACAGGTTCCACGCCAATTTTTCCTGATAAGCTTCATTGCTTAAAAGGGCCGCTTCTTCCGGATTGGATAAAAACCCGCATTCGGCAATAACCGTAGGGACTGAGGATTTTTTCAGCAGATAGTAGCTGTCATTCTCTTTTGCTTCTCTGGGTCTTTCTACCTTAAGTCCCGTATTCAGCTGCTCCTGTAAAATCTGTGAAACCCCGCTGCCTGCCTCCGAGCCCTTAAAATAAAAGCACTGAGGCCCTCTTACCGAAGGATCACTATAGCTGTTCTGATGGATGCTTACCACCAGATCCGCCTGAACTTCTTCAATGAAGCTGACCCTTCTCCTCATATCCTGAACCTTTTTATTACTGGCATCCTCATCATACAGCCCCGTATCATCATGTCTTGTGAGAATCACTGTTAAATCGGACTGTTGCAAAAACATCTCCAGCTTTAACGCCACCTGTAAATTAATATCCTTTTCTAAAACCTGGTTAACTCCTACCTTGCCCGGGTCTTTTCCCCCGTGTCCAACGTCGATTACTACAATTCTCTTCTCTTCCGTTTTCTGTGCCATTGTGTATACGGCTGCTTCTCTTGCCAGAAAATACATTGCCACCAGTAAAAAGGCGGTCATAATCAGTGCCACTACTCTTTTTTCCATCTCTAACACATTCCGCAAAAGCCTTATTACATTATATGGATGAAATACGAAAAAATTCTGCCCTTTATCCTAAGCCCATGTCCGCAGGATGCCAACGCTTATTGAATAAATCAGGCAGAATATATTTCATTATTTATTATATTTCTCTCTACTGCTGCAGATAAAGAGCTATGGGTTCCCATACATCGTCCTTTTCCTGTCCCAGCTTCCAGCATGCCACGCCGGCCAGCTGGTATCCCGCCATAACATTTAATTTTACGGTTATGGAATCCTTTTCCTCTACCCAGACGGAGTAACCCACATCATCAACGGTAAAATCAGCAATATACTGACAGGTTTCTTCATCCCATTCAGTCTGTACATTATTTTCAGCAAGAAAATTTTCTATTTCCTTCATGCCGTATGCTTTGTTGCCAATATCTCCGGTAACGGTCCAGAGCCTTGTATAAAAAGGAATTCCGTTAATAACCTTTTCTTTGGGCACAACGGCGAGAGTTTTCTCAATGCCCCGCTTTACAAAATCTATAGATGCGCAGGGACCGGGACCATCCTTTTTAGTAAATTCATCATATCCCATGTTTATGACATAATCCACTACCTCCGCCTGCTTTGCCCTGTCATACTCCACAAGATAGCAATTATCCACCGATAAAACAATTCCGTTTTTCCGACATTCAATGGAAAGTTCCCTCAGAAACTGAATGTAACCTGCAGCTGCTTCCTGTGATATATTTTCAAAGTCAACATTAATTCCGTCAATTCCATTAGAAAGCACTATATCAATTAACTGGGTAATTAAATTATTTCTCCGTGATGTTACACTCAACACCTCTTCAATTTCTTTTTCGCTAAGATTATCTTCATAATTAATATGGGAAAAATCCGAAATCATCGCCCACACTTCAATCCCTCTTGCATGCATATCCTGAACATATGCGGCATCTGCAAGAGAAATAAAATTACCTTCAACATCGCTTAACATAAACCATGTAGGGGAGATCACATTTACTCCCTGAGTATTTGCAAGACGCTCTCCCACCATACCATTCGCCGTGGTATTAATAGTCAGATCCCACACAAGGCAGATTTTGCCGTCCCGCTTAATGGAAGCATACTGGGGCATGGGAACATCCGTAACTGCTGCCGGGGTCATCTCCCCTTCGTTTTCCAAACGCTTATTTTCCACATAACCGATATAACCGTCGGCGGTTTTTACCTTGCTCCAGGTCTCCATGGCTTCCAGAATTTCCACATCGGTTCCCGCCGTCACTTCGGTCAGAATTTCACTTTTAATTCCTCCCAGAACCCTTACCTGGGTATCCTTCTGAATCTGTGCGTGTTTTTCCGTTTCCCAGACTGTAGAAAGCACAATTCTGTTTGGTTCCGCAAAATAAACCGATGAGAAATTGCAGAATTTCTTCAGATAATCCAGAGAAAGATAAACCGTGTCCCCCGATAATGTTGTCAGAACATAATTTTCCGAAGTGAAGGTATCAGCCATGGTGTAGTCCGTACTTCCCACCTGTGTAACGGCCTTATCATAATCCGTCGTAAATATAACCAGCCCTTCCACGGCATCATAATAGAAGTGATTGTTCATCTGATCATTTACAAAATCTATAGGAAGATAGCATTGTCCGTCTCTAAAAACCGCCTTTGTCTCAACAATCTCATCATTTAAGACAATGGCCGTCTCTTCTCCTCCCGTTACGCCGAAATATGCGTAAGAATCCGCTTTTTCACGGGAATAAGAATATTTGTCCAAAAGCTTTAACAAAATACCTATTGCTGCCACAATTACAATCAGTCCTGCCGCCACTGCCACAGGAATTATTTTTTTCTTCATTTGCATATCCTCCAATTTGTTCTGATTATACCAAAAAATCGACATTTATACAATGCTTAAACTCCCCTTATCCCTTTACCTTGCGGTACTCCGTCAATCAGCATAGAAGGACCTGATTTTATTTTTACCCGTTAAGCATTGCACGGCTTTTAAAAGACATGCCTCCTTAAATTAATTTTTCTTGATTTTGTCATAATGGATTTCCCTGATGCAGCCCTTATCATCCGTAACATAATCGGCCATATAACTTCCTCTTTCCCGTATCATCATGTCACTGATTTTAGACGGCGGCGCAAGCTCTCCATCCATATACAACAGCGTCCCTTCTTTCAGAGACCGGCACAATTTTTTTGAAATTTTCTTTTGTGCTTTTTTGTTTTTTATCCTGTTCACGCAAAACCTCCTGTCAGAGCAATAGCGGACTTCGCCCGGAAAAAGCAGAAATTTTTGAATTTTCCAAAAGGACTGTGATATATTTTAACCCAAAAATTTGTTAACATACTTTTTCCTGATATGACGATAATATAATAGAGTAACAAATGCGAAATGCATCGGGACGTGTAAATACAGATGTGAGGTCAAAAAAGCATATAAAATGACCTGTTAAAAATTTAAAACCAGTTTGAATTATAACGTTTGGAATTTTTAGGATTCTTTAGAATCAATGATCAAGCACGAAGCTTTAGACTACCCTGTGGGTATTGGTTGTAAATTTGATTTGCTTTAAAGAATTATATCTCTGTATGCCTCCTTTCCTTTACGGATTGTCCCGGAAGCATCTCGTGGTGTCAATTATAGGGTATATGTAAAAATTTGGCAAGCTGTTTATTATAAATTTATTAAAATTTTTAAAACTGGCACTTACCTCTATTGACTTAATAAACTAATAAGTATAAGATACTTTTACAATTTTACACCAAAGAAATTTTATGAAACGACTATTTTTTCAGCTGCCAGTGAGGATGTGAGCATATGAAAATTGAAAAAATCAATGAAAATCAAATACGTTGTACACTGACCAAAACTGATTTGGCAGACAGAGAACTCAAAATAAGCGAACTGGCTTACGGAAGCGAAAAGGCCAAAACGCTTTTCAAGGATATGATGGAAATGGCTTCTTATGAATGTGGTTTTGAAGCGGACGATATTCCTTTAATGATCGAAGCGGTTCCTATCAGCGCGGAGTGCATTGTCTTAACTATCACAAAAGTGGAAGACCCGGAAGAGCTGGATACCCGCTTTTCCAAATTTGCCCCCTCGGTTCACGAAGAAATTATGGCGGAGATGGAAGCCGAAGATATTACCGACGAGGTTATGAATCTGTTCCAGAAGGTACAGAATGCCGACAACGGCCTTGTTAGCGATATTTCCCGCAATGACAAGCTGCCCTCTTCCCCGACCCGGCATTCTTCCCCGTCAAAGCAGCCCTCCCCCATGAAGCCGGAAATGGTTTCCTCCAAGATTTATTCCTTTTCGGATTTAAATCATGTCATCCGGCTTGCACATGTTGTGTCCGGTATGTCCATTGGGAACAATTCTTTATACAAGGACCCCCGGGCAATGGATTACCGCCTGATCATAAACTGCGGCAAAATGAGTGCGGAAAATTTCAACAAGCTCTGCAATATTTTTTCAGAATACGGTACCTGCCTCAAAAGCTCTTCGGGAGCCAATTCCTACCTGAAGGAACATTTTGAGCCGATTTGCTTAGAGCATGCACTGCAATCTCTTGCAGAAATATAATATACAAGAACATCAAAAGGGCATGTCATATCGGGATAATTCATTCCAAACATGACATGCCCTTTTTCTATTTTCTTAAAATTATAAAGCCTCTATCTTTGACATCAGGTCATCCACATCCATTCCGTGAACCATAGCTGCCTCTGCCAAAGTCTCTCCCTGAGCGGAAGGGCATCCTACGCAAT
>CAZDRM010000160.1:0-5609 GCA_964507745.1 uncultured Lachnospiraceae bacterium | reverse complement strand
TTAAGCAGTTAGGCAAGGAGAATAATTTGCTGGAGCTGATTGCGGCAGACCCGGCATTCGGCATGAATCTGGAGGAGCTGGAAAAGACCATGGACCCCGTAAAATATGTGGGACGGGCACCGATTCAGGTAGAAAAGTTCTTAAAAGAGGTTATTGCACCGGTTCTGGAAGAAAATAAGGAATTACTTGGTGTGACGGCGGAAATTAACGTGTAATCTTTGATGGGGAGCGTCCCTAAAGGGAAGGCTCCCCGTTTTTCATGGGAAGATATGGAACTTTAGAGAGCAGGAAATTATATGGCAAAATAAGAAATTAAAATGTGCGATAAAAGTATGTGAGAGGACAGGAAAGACCGTGAATAGGGAGAAGCATAGAGGAAAAAGAGAAAAACTGCATATTCTTCAGGTTCATAATTATTATAAAATTCCGGGAGGAGAAGACCGGGTTGTAAAAAGTGAAGGAGAGCTGCTCAGGGAGCATGGCCACAAGGTATGGCTTTATGCAAGAAAAAATGAAGAACTTTCCGAAATGAACCTTTGGGAAAAAATCTGCCTGCCTTTTGCCACGGTTTTTTCTTTAAAAACCTATAGGGAAGTTAAGAGGCTTATAAAGGAGAAAAAAATCGATCTGGTTCATGTGCACAATACCCTGCCTTTAATCAGCCCGTCAGTGTTTTATGCGGCTTTTGCATCGGGAGTGCCGGTGGTTATGACCGTTCACAATTTCAGGCTGTTATGTCCGGGCGCATTGTTTTACAGAGACGGAAGGATTTGCGAGGAATGTGTGGAAAAGGGACTTCACAGAAGCGTAAAGCATGGATGCTACCGGGGAAGCAGACTGCAGACTTTCCTGTGTGCCGTAAGCATGAAGCTTCACAGAATGGCGGGAACTTACAAAAGAATTTATTATATCTGCCTCACAGAGTTCAACAAAGAAAAGCTTCTGCAGCTTGAGGGAATCCGCCCCGGGAGGATATTTGTAAAATCCAATTTTGCTGAGTATGGCGGGGAGAAGGTATCTCCGGGAGAAAGAGGAGATTACTTCTTTTACGGAGGCCGCCTGGAGGAGGAAAAGGGCCTCAAGGTTTTGCTGAAGGCTTTCAGGAAACTGGAGAATGAAAAGCTGGTAATATGCGGGGAAGGCAGTCTCACGGACTGGTGCCGGGAGTATAAAGAAAAGCATGACATGGACAATGTGATCTTGAAAGGAGCGGTATCCGGTCAAGAGGTAAAGGAACTTATGGCCAAGGCAAAAGGAGTGATTGTCCCTTCCCTGTGGTATGAGGGATTTCCCATGATCATGGCGGAAGCATACGGTGTGGGAACGCCGGTTATCGGTTCGGATATGGGAAATGTAGGACGACTTATAGAAGAGTATGGCGGCGGATGGACATTTGAGTCAGGAAATGCGGAAGCGCTGGCAGAGGCTGTCAAAGGCTGCAGCAGAGAGCAAGAGAATATTTTTCTGAATGAAGGCGGAAGGGATAAAGAGGACTGGTCAAAGGAAGGAAATTATAAAAGGCTGATACAAATATACAGGAGGTGTATGGCGGATGTTCGGAAAACCCAGGAAAAATAAACAGTTGGAAATGAAGTTAAAAACACTTCAGATGAATTTTGAAAATAATTATAAGGATGCTGCTAAGCTGAATTATGAGGAATATTGGAAACTGCTTGAAAGGCTTACGGCAGAGGGCGTTTTGAAGGCGGGACAGGCGGATTATTACAGGGAACGGGGAGAAGCCCTGAGAACGCAGATGGACAACTTCAACCATCAGAATAATGTGAAGACCTTTTAAGGAAGTTGTAAGAAAACGGTTTGACGGGACAATGCAGGGCTTTGCACAAGAAAGGAAAACTTGTGTGAATGACGGTAATGAAAATAGGAGAGAAGAATGAACGGAAATCTGGAATACTACAGGGTATTTTATTATGCGGCGGAATATAAAAGCCTGACCCGGGCGGCAAAGGAACTGTCGATTTCCCAGCCGGCGGTCAGCCAGTCCATGAAAATGCTGGAAGAGGCTTTAAATACCAAACTGTTTTTGCGCACGGCCAGAGGAATCCGTTTGACGCCGGAAGGGGAAATCCTCTATGAATATGTAAAAAGCGGATATGAGCAGATTGCACAGGGGGAACAGGTATTAAAAAAGTTTTTGAATTTAGAGGCGGGAGAGCTTCATATCGGAGCCAGCGATATGACGCTGCAATATTATTTGCTGCCTTTTCTGGAAAAATACCATGAGATGTATCCGGGGATTAAGGTAAAGGTTACCAACGGTCCCACGCCGGAGACTATTGAAAAGCTGCGGGAGGGCATGTTTGATTTTGGGCTGGTTTCCGCGCCCTTTGATAAAACGGAAGATATGGAAGTCATACCTGTAAGGGAAATTGAAGATGTTTTTGTGGCGGGAAGGAAGTATATCCGACTGAAAAACCATATGACGGATTTTCATGAGTTGACGGAATACCCGATCATTTCTCTGGAGAAGAATACCAGTACAAGAAAATACATGGACGAGCTTCTTGGGCAGAACCAGGTTGTATTACATCCGGAATTTGAACTCGCTACATCCGATATGATTGTGCAGTTTGCTTTAAGCAACTTAGGCATAGGCTGTGTTGTAAAGGATTTTGCAAAGGAATATATCGAATCGGGAAAACTTTTTGAACTGCGTTTTAACAAAATGATTCCCAAACGGCAGATCTGTGTGATTACCAATCAGAAAATGCCCGTCAGCTTTGCGGCCAGGCGGCTGCTGGAGCTTTTACTTCAGGGGAAATGAAAAAGTAGTAAATAAACAGGCAATAAAAAAGCAGCCGTAAAGGTTTAAACCTCCGGCTGCTTTATGCTTTTTTAGATTATTGAGGTCCTATGTAGCTGTTATTTCCAAATGCCAGAATCGGTAAGAAAATAATCGGCAGGAAAATCAGTCCCACAGCAAATCCTCCGCTGTAGCCGAAGGCCTGGGAAAGTTTAACATAGAGAATAATCATAACAACAAAGTTTGCTACAGGAATAAACATTAATAAAAATAACAGTCCATTGCCCCATGCAATATCAAACAAGACATAGCTATTGTAAAAGGGAATGATGGATGCCCAGCCGGGCTGGCCTGCTTTGGAAAAAATCTTCCACATGCAGACAATTGCAAAAACTGTAATTAATAAGATTACTACAGAATAAACGCCCATAGCGGCAGCAATAGCAGTTACGTACGCATCATCCATGTGTGTACTCCTCCTTAAGAATTTTTTTCGTCATAATGATGACGGGTGTATTTAGAAACCGACAACTTTCGCAGTTGTCGCCGTTCGTCGAACATATGAGCATGTTCTTCTCACTAGCGCTTATTATATCATATACAAATTTCATTGAAAAGATAATTATAAAAAATATTTTATATTTATTTAATCTTTTTTTAATAATGGATATTAGTGTCAACGAAAGAAAAGAGAAATACAATTAGCGGAGAACATTATAAGGCATAATGCAGAAGAATCATGAGGCGGTGGTATATTTGTATTTACATAACCCTTAGATATAATAAAAACTTATAATAAGTATAAAAAATATTGATTTTACTTATAAAAATAATGGAGTTATAATCTATGGTGTAAAAAATATGGGATTCCATATTATAAATGTAATAGCAGGAGGAATAATCAAATGGTAAAAGCAGTTGTAGGTGCAAACTGGGGCGATGAGGGAAAAGGCAAGATCACGGACATGATGGCGGAAGACGCGGATATTATTGTCCGTTTTCAGGGCGGAGCCAATGCAGGTCATACCATTGTAAATAATTATGGCAAGTTTGCATTGCACACCCTTCCTTCAGGCGTGTTTTATGACCACACCACAAGTATTATCGGCAATGGCGTGGCATTAAATATTCCGGTATTGTTTCAGGAAATCAAATCCATTACCGACCGTAATGTACCTATGCCGAAGATACTGGTATCTGACAGGGCGCAAATGGTAATGCCTTATCACATTCTTTTTGACCAGTATGAGGAGGAAAGATTGGGCGGTAAGTCCTTTGGTTCCACAAAATCGGGTATTGCGCCTTTTTATTCGGATAAATATGCAAAGATCGGTTTTCAGGTCAGCGAGCTTTTTGATGAGGAACTGTTAGAGGATAAAGTCACTCGTATATGCGAGACAAAAAATGTTTTGCTGGAGCACCTCTATCACAAACCCCTCTTAAAGCCTGAGGAACTGCTTAGTACATTACATGAATATAAAGAGATGGTAGAGCCTTATGTCTGCGATGTTTCGGCATATCTTGACCAGGCAATAAAGGAGGGGAAAAACATTTTATTAGAGGGTCAGCTGGGAACCTTAAAGGATCCGGATCATGGAATTTACCCTATGGTAACTTCTTCCTCAACCCTGGCGGCGTACGGCGCTATCGGTGCGGGAATTCCTCCTTATGAAATCAAAGAGATTGTAACGGTCTGCAAGGCTTATTCCTCGGCAGTAGGAGCAGGGGCCTTTGTATCCGAAATTTTCGGAGACGAGGCGGATGAGTTGAGAAGACGAGGCGGAGACGGCGGCGAGTTCGGGGCAACCACAGGACGTCCCAGACGTATGGGCTGGTTTGACTGCGTGGCTTCCAAATACGGCTGCAGGCTTCAGGGAACCACAGATGTGGCATTTACCGTTCTGGATGTTTTAGGATACCTGGATGAAATTCCGGTCTGCGTGGGATATGATATTGACGGAGAGGTTACCACTGATTTCCCTGTTACGGCAAAACTGGAAAAGGCTAAGCCGGTATTAGAAACTCTTCCGGGCTGGAAGTGTGAAATCAGAGGGATCAAGGAATACGATGCCCTTCCTGAGAACTGTAGAAAATACATTGAATTTGTGGAGGAGCAAATCGGCTATCCCATTACCATGGTAAGCAATGGACCGGGCAGAAACGATATTATATACAGAAAAAGCAAATTCAGCAAATAAGGTGGATGCATGATAACAACAATTATTTTCGACATCGGAAATGTTTTAGTGGACTTTTGCTGGGAAGAATATCTGGACAGCTTTCAGTTTGCACCGGCTATTCGGGAAAAGGTGGCAGCGGCCACTGTTCTAAACAACGCCTGGAATGAATTTGACAGAGGCGGCAGCGAGGAAGATGAACTGATAGAAGGATTTGTGCGGAATGCACCAGAAGCAGAACAGGAAATACGTCTGTTTTGTCAGGATATTCATGATATGTTGAGAAGGCGCGAAAGCACTATTCCATGGATTGAAGAGTTGAAGTCCATGGGGCTGAAGGTATATTATCTGTCCAATTTCTCCAAAAAGGCGGCAAGGGAATGCGCCCATGTACTGGATTTTATTCCCCATACAAACGGCGGAATTCTGTCCTATGAAGAGAAAATCATTAAGCCGGGTCCGGAAATTTATGAGCTCTTGATAAAGCGTTATAAACTGGTTCCGGAGGAGTGTGTCTTTTTTGATGACAGAGAGGATAACTGCGAAGCTGCAAGAAAGCTGGGCATGAAAGCGGTCTGTTTTACAACAAAAGAAAATGCTATAAAAGAACTTAAAAAGGGGCTGTTGCAAAAGTAGATGAATAATCTAGCGGAGCAACAGCTCCTTTT
>CAZDRM010000159.1:0-5768 GCA_964507745.1 uncultured Lachnospiraceae bacterium | reverse complement strand
AACGCAAGTGTGTTCCTGAAATAAATATATTCTTTTGCAAAGAAGGTCCCTTACACAGCCCCCATACTGCCAAAAGCCACAGCTTTCATCCGGGCATCCCCGCCAACACCCTTTCCTCAATTCTTTTAAGACCTTCCTTCAGCAATTCCCTGGAACAGGCAAAGTTCATTCTGGCATAACTTTCATTTCCGGCTCTGTAGGCGCTTCCCATACTGAGTTTAACGCCTGCCGAGACAAAGAAATCCTCCAGTTCTTTTCCGGATAGCTTAAGTTCACTGCAGTCAAGCCACATAAGAAAGGTTCCTTCGGGGGAAAACGCATGGATTTTCGGTATTTTTTCTTTAAAATAATTCAAGGCAAAATCTCTGTTGTTTTGTAAATATTGAATCAGTTGGTCTGCATAACGGTCTCCGTAGGTATAGGCGGCTTCCATGGCCGTCAGACCTAGAATTCCAGTGTTTATGCAGCGTTTTTCTTTTTCCTCCGAGAACTGTTTCCGCAGTTTTTCGGAAGAAATGATGATCGCCGATGCTGCAAGGCCGGCTACGCTGAAGGTCTTGCTGGCAGATGTGCATGTTATGGTCTTTGAACAGATTTCCTCTGACAGGGATGCCAGCGGAATGTGTACATGGTCGTCAAAAATAATATCTCCATGGATTTCATCCAAAATCATCAGTACGTCATTTTCCAGACAGATTCGGGCAAATCTTTCCAGTTCCTCTTTTGTGAAGCATCTTCCTGTGGGATTCTGGGGATTGCAGAACATCCACAGCTTGGCTTCTTTGGCTTTTTTCTCAAAGTCGGAAAAGTCCGGTATATATTTTCCGTTTTTTATCAGCATGGGGTTTTCTAAAACTTTTCTTCCGTTGCGCTCTACGGCTTCAAAAAAAGGAGCGTAGATCGGCGTCTGAATCAGGATTTTGTCTCCCGGATTTGTATAAGCGCATACCGCCGCCGACAGGGCGCTGTCAATTCCTGCTGTAAATTCCACCCACTCTTCTTTTACGGAAAATCCGTGTCTTCTCTTCTGCCAGTCCGCTGCGGCTTTGGCACATCCTTTGGGCGGCAGGCTGTAGCCGTATATGTTGTGTTCCACACAGGAGTGCAAAGCCTCCTGTACTTCTTTGGGGGCCGCAAAATCCGTGTCCGCCACCCAGAAAGGAAGAAGTTCTTCTTTGCCGGCTCCTATAAAGCGGCTGTCCCATTTTGCACTGTTTTTTCCCCGCCTGTCTATGATTTCATCAAAATTATACATCGCTTTCTTCCGCCGTCTTTCCTTTTTGTTTCTGTTTCACTTTATACAGCCTTATTTCTTTCGGCCTTTTCACGCTTATACTGCTCTTAAAGCACAATGCCCAATATCAGATACAGCACACATGCCAGAGCGGCAAAGCACAAAGAATAAGGCAGCTGTGTCCTTACATGGGATACAACATCACAGCCTGTAGAGGAGCAGGACATAATAGTTGTATCGGAAATGGGCGAGGTATGGTCTCCAAACACCGCGCCTCCCGCAATTGCTCCCACAACCATGGGAATGTGTATCTGAAAAGAAATGGCCATGGGCAAAAGCAGGGGCATCATAATGGCAATGGTTCCTGCGCTTGTCCCTGTGGAAAACGAAAGGAGACAGGTCAAAAGGAAGGCAACTGCCGCAAATATTACGGGATTAATGAATTTGACCAGTATGCCGGATAAGTACTCCGCAGTTCCCAATGCTCCTAATAAATTGCTCAAAGCATAAGCTAACACCATAATGATGACAATTCCAAACATATTGCCGCAGCCCGTAAACAGATTATCAATGCTCTTTTTCACAGAAATCTCTTTCGTTATGGCCAATGCCGCCGTCAGGTAGATACATCCTGCACAGATACCAAAAATCAGACCGGTTTCCGCATCGCCATTCATCAGATTCCCGTCTCCACTGTAAAAAATATATGCCACAGCCACGACAATCATAAGAACTAAAGGAACTAACAGGTATCCTGCTTTTCTTTCCTGTCCCTGTCCCTTTTCCTTCTGTTCTTCTTTTCTATCTTCATTTTTCTCTTCTTTTTTCTCCGCTTTTTCTATCTTTTCTATACTTTCCCTGTTTTCTTTAATCTCCGCTTTTTCTGTCTTTTCTGCACTTTCCTTGCTTCCCTTACCCTTATTTTCCTCTTTCTCACATTTTTCCGCATAGGCATTCTCCGCCCGCTTCATGGGTCCGAAATCAAAGCGGAACAGAATAAATGCCGCTACTCCCAGCACCGCAAAGATGCAGTAAAAGTTAAATAATATTCCTTTCATCATCTGCTGGGTAGGATTTCCGATTCCCTGGGCTTCAATAAAGCTTGCAATATAAGGGCCGTATGCCGCAATGGGAATTAATACCGATAAAGGGGTGGCTGTGGAATGAACAATCCATGCGTTCTTTTCCGGGGAAATCCGGAAGGCCTTTGCCAGAGGTCTTGACACGGAGCCGGTAACCATGACACTCAAGGTTCCGTCAATAAAAATGAGCACACCGATAAGCCATGTGAAGATTTCCGCCCCCACCCGGGATTTAATAAGGCTGCGTTTTTCAATCATCAAGGCTGTAAAGCCTTTCAGTCCGCCTGCTGCCTCTATCATATAAAACATGCCGCCTAAAAGCGTCAGTATGATAATAATAGAGGTGCTGGAGGAGGAGGAAAACACATCCACCACCATATCCTTTGTTCCTGTAAGCATTCCTAAAATATGGTAATCTGCAAGAAACAGATTGCCCAAAAGTAAAGATGCCAGCAAAGCCAAAAAGACATTCTTTGTAACAAGCGCCAGTACAATGGCAAGAACTGACGGCAATATACTTATAAAACCGTATTCCATAGTTATATTCTCCTTTGTTATCTCCGCTACCTGCGGTGCTCTTTCCTTTTTCGTCAAAAGGATACCGTTAACTGCATCTTAAACTGTTCTTCTCCGTAAACAGCATGTGGAACATCCTTGGGCATGATCAGCGTTTCTCCCTCATGCAGGATAAACACTTCTTCGCCTACAGTAAACCTTCCCACTCCTTCCAAAACTGTAACCATAGCATCCCCGCCGGATGCATGGGTGGAAATTTCCTCTCCTTTGTCAAAAGAAAAAATCGTCACACTGACTTTATCGTTCTGCACTAATGTCCTGCTGACAACCTGTCCCGCCTGATATTCCACCAGGTCTTTTAATTGCAAAACCTTCTGTTTTTCAATATTTTTATACATAACCAATTCCCCGCTTATTTATTTACTTAATTACTTATTTTGCCGCTTCTGATTTTCTGTCATCATTCTTTTCCGGGATATTCCAACACATACTCCTTGCACGCATTGATAACAGTAACACCCTCGTACTCTGAAACCCGCTTCTGTGCATGATTATAAGAAAAATGCATGTGTCCGTGGACAAAATATCGGGGATGATATTTTTCCAGCAGGCGGTGGAAACATTGAAATCCCCTATGGGGAAGGTCTGTCCCATCATTAACGCCATAAGCGGGCGCATGGGTAACCAGTATATCCAGACCCTTATGCAAAAAAATCCGGGCCTGCAGCTTAAGGGTGCGGATGAACATCTGCCTTTCCGTATACTGGAAAGTTCCCGTGCGATATTTCATAGAACCTCCCAGACCAGCAATGCGGATTCCCTCAAACTCATACACCCTGTCATCAATACATATGCAGCCGTCCGGAGGCGTGTCCAAATAACAGTCGTCATGATTGCCATGGACATACAATAGGGGCCCATTGAAAAATGTTACCAGAAAGGACAAATATTGGGGCGGAAGGTCTCCGCATGAAATAATCAGGTCAATCCCCTCCAGCCGGGAAGCGTCAAAATAATCCCACAATACCGGAGAAGGCTCATCTGCTATAAAAAGAATTTTAATGTTTTTCATATGCGGCTTTCTCCATCCTGGGCTTTGGCTTTTTCAACTCCCTGAACCTGTACAATGGGTCTGGCATCCTCCACAAGATCGTTCATGGCGGGAATCGTTCCTACAATATTATCATTCAGCCAGTCCATGGTAATGATTTCCTCCGCCGTGATTCCCTCCGTCGGCACATCATGAATGAGTCCGTCCTGAGAATAAATCGTCCCCGAAAAAGGCTTGAAGGTGCCGGCGCAGATATCCCTTTTCAAAAGCTCAATCAGCCGCCTTGTACCGGCAGGCAGCTTTGTGGAGCAGATAACGTCAATCATTCCCGAAGACATGCCCCACCAGTCGTTAATTGACTCATTTTTTCCTTTGGGAACCTCCTGCTTCCATGTGCCGTTCAATATGCTTCTCACAGTCTTTTCATAGAAAACGCCCCAGTTCCACACGGGCATGGCAAGATTTACCGGATCATCCCCGCTGCCCGTATAAAGGCCGAACCGGTTGGAGGCCGATTCCGGTTTAATAAAATCTTTTCCAGATATAAAGGAAATACTGATATCTTTCAATGCATTCTTAGAAGATTCGGATTTTACCTTCGACCATTCCAAATAGACCTTGATTTTGGGATTTACCATCTGGGCACCCAGGGCAAAGGCATTGATATTGGCAATCATGCCATAAATGGGATAGTCGGCAACATAACCGATTTCATTTGTCTCGGACATAATGCCTGCAATGGCTCCAATCAGGAATTTTGCTTCATAAAGCCTTCCGTAGTATGTCCTCAGATGTTTACTGCTTGTATTTAAGGAACAGTTCAGTATTTTCAGTTTCGGATATTTTAACGCGTACTTAGTACTGATGCCCAAAAGCCTTGTGGAAGTGGAAAAAATAACCGTATTCCCGTCTGCAATGGCCTGTTCAAAGCATGCAGTTTCCTGCTCCGGCGAATCAGCCTGAAAATAAGACCGCACCTCAATCTGGTTGCCCAACGCCTGCTCTAAATGCCCTCTCCCAAGGTCATGTCCGTAAGTCCAGCTGGAGGTCTCCACCGTTTTGCCATGGATAAAAGCGATTTTCAAAGGCTCCTGGCTCTGCGGAAGAATCAGCTTTGCCAGTGTCTTTTTTTCGGCCCCGCGGTCCGCATCCATAATAAGCTTTACTTCCGGCTTCCGTGGATAAAAAACAAAATCATTCCAGATTTTTGTAATTTCCTGCTGTATATCCGCATCCCTTTTAGACTGCAGGGATTCATAGCCGTAAATATCCAGATAAAGCAGAAACGCATCTCCGGGAGTCAGGGATAATTTGTCCCCGCCCTTCTTTGCAAAAACCTTTGTAAACTGAATATAAGAGGAACGGAACTGCTCTTTTTCCGAAGCCGTCCATGCGCTCTCGGGATCAATGCCTATAAGCTTTGTTATTTTTATGTAACTGCCTGTGCTGGTAAAATTTAAGTAATTAATCTCTGTTTTTTTATAAAAGTCCAGAAATTCATAGTAAATCTTGCTCTCATCCGAATCGTCCGCTTCAGGAATGATGCGGGTAACATATGCGGCAACCTCAACAGCATCACAGGCCTTTAAAACACTGACCCTTTTATTTCCTTCCACCACATAAAACCGGTTCATAAATTCATACGCCTTAATGGGATCCCTGATTCCCTCTTCTATATGGGCGTTATACAGGCTGCACCATTTGATGGCAAATTCCGATTTTTCCGGAAGAAGGGGCATAAAATTGCTGGCAAAAGCATTAGTACGCCCTACCGTTTTTGTGCCTTTGACTTGGTCAAGGGGTATATTAACCAGCCCAAGGTTTACTTCCGACACCACATTTGTATAGGACAGAATATCGTCCAGCACTTGAAGGTAAGGATACA
>CAZDRM010000158.1:2056-5795 GCA_964507745.1 uncultured Lachnospiraceae bacterium | reverse complement strand
CACAGTGATGAATACCACTGTTATGATTTTAAAGCTTCCGTCTACATTTATCTGATACTGATAAATGCCAATGCTTCTTAAAACAATACCTACAAGGGGACCTGCCCAAAAATCGCACACTATGACTCCTAAGAGCGCTCCTAAAAATATAACGGGAAGGCTGGATAAAACCGTCTGCATTAAAAGCTGCCCTGTGGTAAAGCCCAGCGCCTTATAAACGCCGTAATTTTTCTTTTCCCTGACAATTTTTGTCTTAAGGAATAAAAACACCACCAAAGATACCACGAAAACAGTAACGGCTATAAAGATGGTGCAAAGCAGCTTCAATACCAGTTTTACGGGTTTTAGGGAGCTCTCGGTCGTTTTTTCCGATTTTATGACTTCTCTTTGGGGATAAGTCTCACTTAACAGCTTTGCCAATTCTTCATCGGAAACACCCTCTTTCCCGTATACACACAGTTGAACGCATGTACTGCTGCCGTTTAACCGTTCCTCTCCGGCAGTGGTCATAAGAGCTTTTCTTCCCATGTTGTTTATTTTCTGGTCTATGCCGCACAGAATGTAATCCATTTCTTTTCCGTTGCCCTTTACATAAACAACATCCCCGATTTCAATATCCAGTTCCTCACAGATAACCACGCTCAGCATAATTTCATTATCAAGCTCCGGCACTCTGCCCTGAAGGATTGCCTGATTTTCCAGAAGGTCAGGTCTGTCCCAGAAATCACACGTAACAGATGATTCTTTATCTCCATAGACCAGCTTGATATCTCCACTGCCTTCATACAATACCTTTTCCACCTCCGGATGCGTTTCAACTTCCTGTCCGAATTCCCAAAGGTCTTCTCCTACATATGAAACATCTCCCAATTCCATACCTACCAGTTTTAACATATTATCGGTATCAACAGCAAAATCCTGATACATCCCGAAACCGACACAACACACAAACCCTAAAAGCATTACAATCAGAAGAATTCCCAGATTCTTTGCTTTTGCACAAAAAACGGATTTAAATCCCAGGTTCATCACAAGGGGCTGCCGGGATTTTTCCAGCGGAAAATAGTTTTTCTGAAAATTATGGTCGGCAATTCCCTGTCGGAGAGCATCCAATATAGAAATCTTTACACATTTCCTGCTGCTGCGCCATGCCACAGCCATGGTAACCAGAATGCAGACTGCCACAACCGCCGCCGCACTTTTAAAATCAAATCCCTGATTCCAGGAAAGTCCTATGATGGACGACATCAGCCTTCCCAAATAACTGCCTGCCAAAACGCTTATGCAAAGTCCTGCAATGCTTCCCGCCACGGATATCAGAAACATTTCCATCATAAAGCTTCCCAAAAGCTGTAACTCCGTATAGCCCGACGCCCGCAAAATACCGATATTCTTAATATTCATTTCACAAAAGTTGCCGATACTGAACCGGGTAATAATCAGTGCTATTCCAATCAAAAGTACTGCAAATACCAGTTCAACGCCCATACCGATGCTGGCAGTCATGGTATCCCCGTAACGTATGCTGGTCCATATAAAGCTAAAATTAAAGGTTTGTGTTAACTCCGGAATCTTTTCGTTGATTTCATTGGAAATCTCCACAAGAAATCTGTTACTGTCTGTACCTTCCCGAAGCTTTGCCTTACACTCCATATAGGAAAGTACACTGCTTTCCCGCTCTGCTATTTCATCCGCTCTTTTCCCCGTTATATAACATCTGTAAATAGAAACATTCATGGGATTGGCAAACAAAGGGTCCTCATGAAATCCCCCTACCTTAAAATCATAGGTGTGCCCGTTCATCACAAGACTGAATTCATCTCCTGTCTCCACATGAAAAGCATTTTTCATGTAATAAGGCAGTAAAATTTCATCATCCGGAAGCACCCCTTCGTATTCGGGGTAAAGCCGGCTGATATTCCGCTCTTCTTCTGCCGGGGCAAGCATAAACATGTAACCGCTTTCCGCTTTTTCGCCCTTTGTCATAAATTCTGATTGTGGGACATAATATACAGGGGATTTTTCAAAGCTTTCCACATCGCTCCGGTTTTCAAAAATTTCCTCCACATTTTCTGCCGCCTTTGCAGAGGTCAATGCATAATAATCGGCGGTATTTGTCAGCTCATATGCCTTGTTTACCACTTTTTCCATATGGAAAAACGACGAAATGCCAATATATAAAAGCAGCACCGCAAGGGTAATCAGCCCCGTTAAAATGGCGGCATCGCTTTTCTTTTTCTTTAAATTGTTTTTTGCAATGAAATATAAAGAATACATGCTTACCACCCCATTTCCTGTAAAAAGTGACGCAGTTTTTCATGTCTTTCTTTATCGCCGCTTTCATAAGCGCCAAGGTCCAGTTCTCCCGTAATCACGCCGTCCTGCAGATACTTCACTCTATTGCCCCTTCTGGCACAGCGCATATCGTGAGTTACCATGACGATGGTCTGCCCCTCCTTATTGAGCTCTGTCAGCACATCCAGAACATGGTTTGTATTCTGGGAATTCAGAGCTCCCGTAGGCTCATCGGCAAATAAAAGCGCCGGGCTGTTGATGATTCCTCTTACAACTGCCACACGCTGCTGTTCTCCGCCGGAAAGCTGGGTGGGAAACTTATTCCATGCTTCTTTCGCTATATCCACTTTAGAAAGCAGTTCCTTTGCCCTCTCTGCAATTCTCTTTCTGTTTTTGTCCGTTAAAAGTCCGCTGACCATAATGTTGTCAAGGACGCTCATGGTATCGTTTAAATAATTCTGCTGGAATACAAAGCCACAGTGGTTCCTTCGAAACACCGCCAGCTTGTCGTTGCTGTATCCTGTAATCTCCTCTCCCATGCACTTAACGCTTCCGAGAGTAGGTTTGTCCATGCCTGATAAAGCATAAAGCAGAGTGGATTTGCCGGAGCCTGAGTTTCCCATAATGACTACGAAATCCCCTTTGTTTATTTCCAGATTCAGGTTCTTTAACACATGCTGCTGCAACTTTCCCTGGGAAAAGGTTTTGCATAAATCCTTTGCGGTTAATATTGTTTCCATAATGAATAAATCCTCCGTTTATCTTGCATATTTTTTCCTGCAGTCAATATTCTTTATTTGCGGCAGAATGATTGACTACAATTTACATTATAGAAATTTCTTTATGCAAAATCTTTTACCGCTCCTTGTCTATTTCTTAACTGTTTCTTAAATCGCATTTTAACAATTCTAAACCTTTTTCAAAAACAGCGTTACCCCAAAGCCTTCCTCAAAAAAGCATTCCACTTCACCGTACATCTGCTCCATAAATCTTTTCACAAGATACATTCCAAGACCGGAACCGGACTCGCCTTTCGCATTGCTTCCCCGGAAAAACTTCTCTGTTACAAGAGGCAGTTCTTCTTCGGATACGCCTTTTCCCTTATCCTTTATGGTAATGCTGATACCGTCCTTTTTGTCCTCAAAATGAACAGTCACAGGGGTCTTGGCATACTTAAAGGAATTGTTCACAATGTTATCAATGACCTGCTCCATGCGGAGCCTGTCCATCCATACCAGACATTCCCCGATTTCATTCTCCAGCAGGATTTCCCCATAATATTTCAAATCCTGAAACATATCCGGAATCAACGTACTGCTTTCCTCTTTGGGTTCTACCTTTAAAACCTCCAGTTCCTCTAAAGTGGCATGGAACATATTATCCGCCAGATGTTCTATGGTCTCCGCCTTTGCGGCAATGATTCCCACTTTTTCCAGCGTATCTT
>CAZDRM010000158.1:0-1956 GCA_964507745.1 uncultured Lachnospiraceae bacterium | reverse complement strand
CCCTTGGCTACTTCCGCCGCAAATGTCTTCAAAGTGGAAAAAGGACGGATAAAGCAACCATAAACCACTGCCAGTAAAAGCCATCCTCCAAGCAGAACTACAATACATACGACCATGGAAGTTTTTCGCATCTGTGCCTTCCACTGATTTTGCAGGCGGCTTTCCCTGTCCCAGATTATCTTTCCCACAATAACGCCATCCTTTTCATAATCCAGAACCACATCGCCGGAAGATAAGGCTTTGTTCAGCCTGCCTTTATAATCCCCATCCGTCAAAAAAAGGAGACTGCAGTCGTACTCAGTCTCCAAATCCGTTCTTTCCATTCCTGTATCCGCTGCCCGGCTTATCGTTTTCAATTCCTTATTGTAATAGACCATGTCTAAAACCGCCTGCCCTTCCCCGGCTGTTACCAGCCAGAAATAAGCCATGATCATTCCCATAAAAAGCGTAAAAGCCGCCGCCAGATATTTTATTTTCATTTTTAAATCTCCAGTAAATAGCCTGTTCCCCAGACCGTTTTAATCAATTCCGGATTGCCCGGGTCTTTCTCAAGTTTTTCACGCAGCCTGCGGATGTGCACGTTTAAGGTGCTGTCTCCAAAAAAGGCGTCTCCCCATACCTCATTGAAAAGCCTTTCCTTGGAAACAATGGTATTCCTGTTTTCAAAAAGGCACTGCAGGAGTTTAAATTCCTTTGCCTTCAGCTCTACCCTTTTTCCGTCAATAAAGGCGCAGAAAATGCTTTCGTCCAGACACAGCCTGTCCGTTCCGCCATCGTTAGCATTCTCTCCGGCTTTCCCGCTCTTATTCTCCGGGAAAGCTTTTCCGTCCTCTCCCACAGCCGTTTTACCGTTTCCCGGAAGGCGCTTTAAAACCGCCTTTACCTTCGCCAAAAGGATACTCAGGGTATAGGGCTTTTTGATATAATCATCCCCGCCGATATTCAAAGCAATGAGGACGTCCTCATCACTCTGTCTGGCACTGATAAAGAGAATGGGGATATCGGAATTCTCCCTTATGCTCTTGCAAAGGGCAAAGCCGCTTTCTTCCGACAGGTTAATGTCTAAAAGAAGCAAATCCACCTCATGGGTCCCAAGAAACTCCTTACAGGCCGCCGCATCCGTCACATAGGCACAGGATACATCAAATAGTTCAAAATATTCACATGTCATTTTTGCCAAATCGGCTTCATCATCCACAATCAGGCAGTTGTAGTGCATAAGCTTTCCGCCAGTCTTTCTATTTCCGCTTTGTTCTCTTCGCTTAAAGCAGACTTAACGGTAACAACCTGCTCTAAAACTTCCATATCCTTCATAGTCTCTAAAATTGCCCTCATCTGTTTTGCCGCAACAGGCGCCCAGCTTCCGTTTTCTATGAGAGCGACTTTTCTCTTCTGGTAATTCTTTGCCTTCAAATGATGCAAAAATTCTTCCATCCATGTAAAGATACCCGCATCATAAGTAGCCGCTGCCAGTACAATCCTGTCATAACGGAAAGCATCCTCTACGGCTTCCGCCATATCCTCACGGGCAAGGTCACAGACAACCACTTTTTCCGCGCCCTTTTCCCTCAGCTGCTCTGCCATATATTCAGCAGCCTTTGCCGTATTGCCGTGAATGGAAGCATAAGCAACAAACACGCCCTTATCTTCCGGCTCATAGCTGCTCCAGGTCTGATATTTGTCAATATAATAAGAGAGATTTTCCTTTAATATCGGTCCGTGGAGAGGGCAGATCATCTCAATGTCCAATGTTGCCGCTTTCTTTAACAGCATCTGCACCTGCATACCGTATTTTCCGACAATATTGAAATAATAGCGTCTTGCCTCGCATGTCCAGTCCTCATCTGTATCCAGAGTGCCGAATTTACCAAAGCCGTCTGCCGAAAAAAGAATTTTTTCTTTCTTTTCATAGGTAACCATAACCTCCGGCCAGTGCACCATGGGCGCCATATAGAA
>CAZDRM010000157.1:0-5864 GCA_964507745.1 uncultured Lachnospiraceae bacterium | reverse complement strand
GGAAGCGGATACAGTTATAGAAGTCTTACAGGGAATGGAACTGAAAGAAGCCTGCAAATATCTGGAAAGGGAATATCATTATTACGGGGCTATGTCAGGCTACCGGAATTTTGCTTACCGAAGGGGAACAAAGGATGAAATCAATGCCTATATTGAGGACAGACTGCAGCATAAAAGCTTTTCCTATTACTTTTCCCGGAAATTTGCCGACTTTGCCGGACTGTATATGGGATTTTTCGCAACGGTCATGCTGTCGGTCTTATATATGCAGGATACAAGGCGGGCTACCTACGAACTTTTGCATACAAAGCCTGTAAGCCGGGCGGAATATATCCTCGGAAAAACGGCAGGAGGCTTTCTGGTCTGTCTCATTACATTGGGGATTTTAAATCTTTTGTTCTTTGCCGCCTGTCTTATTTTTGCCGGAGACAGCGGATTTGAAGTAAAGCTTGGGGACTTTATAGGCGCAACCTGTCTTTATATATTGCCCTGTATGCTGATGATCGTATGTATATACGGGCTGATTTCCATATTATTTAAAAATCCCCTGCCCGGAGTGCCCCTTTTGATTCTTTATATCGTGTATTCCAATATGGGAAGAAGGAATGCGGAAGGATTATTCGGCTATTATGGCAGGCCTTTAGCCATTATGGTGCGTTTCCCGGGACAGTTTTTTGATACGGCTCCGCCGCCCATGGTTGTTATGAATCAGACTTTTCTTATATTTGCATCGGCAGGCACACTGCTGTTGACCCTATGGCTGTGGAAAAGGAGGCGGATGTGATGATGAAGGAAATGAAAATCTGCCTTCCCTTATACAAAATAGCTTATGCGGTATTTTTTACGGTCATATTAAGCATCGTCAGGGGCGTTTTTTACAGCTATGAAGTGGGTATTGCCTTAGAAGCGCCCATGGCCTTGCTGGCAGCGGCATTCTGTGCAGATACCTATACAAGGGAAATTACTGCAAAAAGGTGGGAAATCTGGAGTCTCTATTCCATGAAGAACAAACTATCCGCCATATTTCTGCGGCTGGGACTGCAGGAAGGTTTCTTGCTGATTCTTTCAGCCGCAGGCTATGGTATGTTCTTTTTATTCCAAAAGCCCCGGTCCGTTTATCTCGTAAACGAAGAAGCGGGAAATGAGGCGCAGCTGTTTCTGATGTATATGGCGGCCATGGCGATAACCCTGTATTTCTGGGGAAACTTATCTCATACGTTATCC
Organism: uncultured Lachnospiraceae bacterium; assembly: GCA_964507745.1. GTDB lineage: Bacteria > Bacillota > Clostridia > Lachnospirales > Lachnospiraceae > UBA2882. The sequence continues at coordinate 4,640 of CAZDRM010000157.1, read as the reverse complement.
TGTCTGTTCCGGAATATGTGGGCAGGAATGGGGTGCAGTATGGTTTTGTGGATTATGACGTTCTCAGTTTGGGGAGATCAGACTTTCGGAAAGTGGAATTTATTTTCTTATACCTTTAGAAATGTGGAGGACAGCAAGGACTTGGGCTGGCTTTGGGGAAAGCTCCTTTGTGTGGGGCTGTGTATTATGATGTCAGTGATGCTGCCTTATCTGTTGAAGAGACAGAGAGTATAGTTTGATATTTACCAAAGTGATATTAATTTAATAACAAATAGTAAAAATACAACAAATAATATAAAAAGCAAATGGTATAAAAATGACAAACAGTATAAAACAACAACTAATAGTTGTTATACACAACTATTAGTTACACCAAAAATTTAAATATAAGACGGAAAGGAGAAAATCATGAGCATTTTCATCAATGATTTAACAGTTACCTTTAAAAATAATGTAACGGCAATCAATCACGGAAATTTGGAAATTTCCAATGGAATATTCGGCCTTTTGGGGGAAAACGGCGCGGGGAAGACAACTCTGATGCGTGTGCTGACAACGGTGCTTGCTCCAACTGGCGGAACCGTATCTCTGGACGGCATGCTCTATGAAGAAAGAAATTATGGGGAAATCCAGAAAAGAATCGGCTATCTGCCCCAGGAAATAGACTTGTATCCCGGCTTGACCCTGCAGGAATGTCTGGAATATATGGGAGCCTTGTCCGGCATTCAAAAAAAGGAATGCAGGGAGAGGATTCAGTATTATCTGGAAAAAACAGGACTTGCCGAACACCGTAAGAAAAAAATGAAACAGCTTTCCGGCGGAATGAAGCGGAGAGCAGGGCTTATTCAGGCTCTTTTAAATGAACCGGAATTTCTCATTGTAGATGAACCGACCACAGGGCTGGACCCGGAGGAGCGTATTCGCATCAGAAATCTTTTGGTTGATTTTTCTGAAAATAGAACGGTGTTGTTTTCCACCCATGTGGTGGAAGATCTGGCGGCTACCTGTAACAGGCTGGCAGTTATGAAAAAGGGGCGTTTTTTGTATGCGGGGAGCATAAGAGGGCTTATGGAAGAGGCAGAGGGCCATGTATGGCTCTGTGAGGTAAAGGATGAGAATGAGGCAAGGGAACTGGAAAGAAAATATCATATTTCTTCCAAGCAATATGCGGAGAATGGGATGAGGGTAAAATTAATAAGCAAAGAAAAGCCGGAAGCGCCTTGCGTACAGGCGGAAGCGGCTTTAGAGGATGCTTATATTTATATGACGAATTATGCATGATAAACTTTTGTCAAATAAAATCTGACTTGGGTAGATGTTTGGACTACATCTTATCAATATCAAAAAACATTGACACGTCATTCTTGACGTCAAGTAAGTTGAAGGTAGTGATGTAATCCAGCCTGTCACCTTTGGAATTTCCTATTTCATTGGAATCTTTCAGCTGGTCGGCCGTAAGATAAAAAGCCAGAGCAATTCCGAATGCAACGCCTGCAATAGCCGCATATATAAGGTTATCCATAATTAAGAGTCCTGCCTTTCTTTAACAAATTTTTTAATACGCTTTCCGGAAGTAAATTGTTGGCTGGTGTTAAGCCCCCGTATCTTGCGGAATCCTTCGATGAACAATACGGGAATGGATAAAGTCAGGGTAATGTTAATGGCCATATTTCCTGCCATCCAGAGCATGGGAAAAATGAAAAATCCCAGAAAGGAAAAAAACAGTGCCAGCAGGAAAAAAAACAGGAATAATTTCTTTTTATCCGTAGGTATGGCGCCCACAACTTTTCCGGTTTGTCCGTTTACCATAATCGTATAGGTATTTTCGTCTTTATGAAACTGCATAAACCAGACGGGGAAAAGGGCATAGGTCTCTTTTTCAAATGCATAGGAAAATTTACTGTTAAGAAGAGTCTTTGCCTGTCCGGGTACGGTGCTTATTATCTGCTCGTTTAACATGTCGGCAGTACGTTTTTTGGTAATCCGGGCCAGATTGGGAAAATCGTCGTCCTTTAAGTCCGCATAAAAGCCGGACAGATATTCCGCTTTAAATTCCATTATGCCGTTTTTGTAGTAAGGCTCCAGACGTTCGGAAAATTCGTTGGAAATCTTTGTGGAAGCGTCTGCGGGAATTTCCTTAAAAACAGCCTCGGCATCCCGATAACAGTATTTTGTGGTAGAACGTGACGAATCAGAGGAGGGAATGCCGTAACGGATTAACGCCTTAGCCCGGCACCGCACGTCATATAGCATATAGGGAACATAAATGCCCCGCAGCAAATCGGGATTAAAGTATTTGATTTCATTAGGAATAAAGCCGCCTTTCAGGAATTTTTCACGTATATTGACTAAGGCCACATTTTTGTTAACGGAAAAAGGAATAATATATTTGGGACGTCTGCGCATGGCAATACGGTCGAATACAATGGTTGGCTGTCCGCAGTAGGCGCAGTAGGTGGCAGCTTCCACGTCATTTATAATTAGTTCGGCGCCGCAACTGGTGCAATGATAAACACGGCACTCCATTTCGTCTATGGCTGCGATATTCCTGAAATCGGCAGCACCTGTTATATTCTCAGAAGGGTCAGAGAGCATTTTTTCTGCTTCGGTTTTTTCCACAGGAAACATGCCGGAACAATGTTCGCATACCAGCATCTGAATATCAGCATCAAATTTTAATGCACCGCCGCAATAGGCACATTTTGCAGTCATCAGTCCATCCTCCCTATTTTATTGTAGCTGTGAATGTCAGCAGGGCAGTCAGCCTCTTCATGTATCGTATCAATATCCAGAGACTCTGGCACGTCATCCATGGTATTTAGCAGGTAAAAGGAACTGGTATAATCTGAGCATTCTCCTTTGTCATTACCGATATCGTTTGATTTTTTCATTTGTTTAGTCAATAAGTAAAATGTGTCGGCCAGTCCTAAGATTATGGTTGCAATAACAGTAAATAAAATAGCGTTCATATCAGGAATCCTGCCTTTCCGTAACAAATTCTTTGGTGCGGCCTTCAGCCGTCAATTTCTGGCTGTTCTTCAGGCTTTGCAGATTGCGTATCCCTTTAACGATCAGCGCATAAACGGTCATAAAGGTCAGTAAAACCGCTATCATACGCACAATGCCGCCTGTTGCATATACAATATACATCATGTGCAGAAAGACAAAACCCAGGGTAAAGAAACGGATAACAAAAAGAAGAAGGAGCAGGCAAAAGCGTAGGGCAACCTTGCGTTTGTCCGCAGGCAGGGCGCCCACTACTTTTCCGGTTTGTCCGTTGACCATGATAGTGTAGGTTTCCTTGTTTCTGTGAAACACCATAAACCAGACGGGAAAAAGAGCATATTCCTCTTTTTCAAATACATGACAAGGTTTGCAGGAGATAATGCTGTGATCCTTTCCGGGCACAGTTTCTTGTATCTGTTTATTTAACATATCACTGGCGCGCTGGCGGGCAACCTGTTTCAAATATGAAAAATCGTCATCCTTCAAATCGGCGTAATATCCGGACAGATATTCCGCTTTGAATTCCACCATGCCATTTCCGCGGTATGGTTCCAGACGCTCGGATAATTCGTTGGAGAACTGAGAAGAGGCATCTACGGGAATTTCCTGAAAGGAAGCCACGGCCTCCCTGTAGTAGAATTTTTTAGTAGAGCCTCTTAAGTTAGAGGCAGACAGGGTACTGCGGATTAACTGTCTGTCTTTGCTTCGCACATCATAGAGCATATAGGGCACATATATGCCGCGCAGTAGATCCGGACTGAAATGCTTGATTTCCTTCGGCACAAAGCCACTTTTTAAAAACTGCTGGCGGATATTGACCAGAGCAGCATTTTTAGTAATGGAAAAAGGAATGATATACTTAGGCCGTCTGTGTTTTATAATACGGTCAAATACGATAGTGGGCTGACCGCAGTAAGCGCAGTAAGTAGCGGCCTCAACATCATTTAAAACCAGTTGTGCGCCGCAGCTGGTGCAGTTATAAACACTGCATTCCATTTCCTCAGCGACTGCACTGTTTTGGGAAGGGGGATCTGTTACCATATTCTGTGCGTTGTCAGAGAGCATTTTTTCTGCTTCGGTTTTTTCCACAGGAAACATGCCGGAACAATGTTCGCATACCAGCATCTGAATATCAGCATCAAATTTTAATGCACCGCCGCAATAGGCACACTTTGCAGTCATATTACTCTATCCTCATTTTTTTCTCATATTCATGGATATTGGCGGACAGTCCGACAGATTATCCCATATCCATCTTTTAGGGATAGTATAGCAGATATGCAGATAAACGAAAAGAGAATATAAGCCAATATGCAGAAATGAAAGTACAGCGAAAGCCATTTGCATCTTGACAATTCTCCGTTAAATAGTTAGAATGAACAAAGCTAAAAGAAATTTAAACGACAAATACGTTGAAGAGGAATAGTAAGAGCGTATCCCGTTTCAGAGAGCTGCCGGAAGGTGTAAGGCAGTACGGTAAAACTCCCAACTGGCCTCGGAGTTCCTTTTGTGAAATGACAGTAATGGAAGGCGGCTTATCCCGTTACAGATTATTGAGTGCACAAAGGCAAAAGCCTTATGTGAATTAGAGTGGTACCACGGAAAATCTGCCCTTTCGTCTCTAGCGGGATGAA
>CAZDRM010000156.1:0-5907 GCA_964507745.1 uncultured Lachnospiraceae bacterium | reverse complement strand
ATATTATCAAATAAATCCCATTTTTTAAACCAAGTTATTCTAGGCATTTTTGCAAATTATACTAGACATTTTCACAATGAAATATAAGAAGCAGGGAAATACCGACAATTTCAGTATTTCCCCGCTTCTTATATATTGTAACTTTATTTTTATTAAATTGGCATCCATTTTTACTTCATGGATATCTCTTAATATCTTATAAGAAATGCCTTCAAAGGAATTTTATACCCTCCCATACACACAAGGCCGACCCTTAGCCTGTCAAACAAATAGACCCGGGGCGAATGGTAAAACAATTCTTCGTTTTCATCCGTAATGACTTCCTGATAAATCTTTGAGAAATCCGCCGTATTGTAAATAGTCAATACGGCCTGACTGCCTTCTATATCGGTTACGGCAAAGGTTTCTCCCAAGTCTGAAAAAACCGGTCCACCTATGGTATATCCTCCTTCAATATCAGTACTATACTTCTCTTCTTTCGTAACAGTATCCACATAACCCATTTTCTTTTCAAAGGTAAGACTGTCTTCTCCAAGTAACAGTCTTCCGTTTTTGTAAGCTACTGCAATCCCTGCATCCTTTTCACAAATGTGATTCTCAAATCCTGTTCCATCCAGATTAATACATCCCCAGGATTCAAAAGTGATATTTCCCTTATCAGTTCCTCCAGTAAATACCAGCCGCTCATTTTCCTCGTCAAAAAACAGGATATCGACTGCCAGTAAATTCAAAACTTTTTCTCTGGAATCGGAAAAATCAAGCAGCTGTCTTCGGGTTTTGTTGTTACAGTCATAGATACAAAGGCCATCCCAAAGATTAAAGTAAGCCAGCATAGATGCATCGGGAGATACAGCCCATACGGTTGCATCAGGATATTCCACAATATCATTTAGCACGATTCGACTTCTTTCATGTAAAGAACTATCATAAAAAACTGCCAGCGTGGCATCAGTCGTTACTTCTACTACAAATGATTCATCATCCCGGACATTATTTTGTTTTTCCTCATCTTCAAGACTTCCTATCATACAAAACCCTTCTTTGCAAGGATAAATATTCGCCATGAACCATTGCTCCGTTTTTCCCTCCGCTATGATTTCTCCCCCGGCTATATCATAAAGATACAGAGTGTCCTTTCTTAAGGCTATCAATGTCTCATTCTCTCCAATCCACAGCTCCATATCAGAACCATCAAACAAGTCCTCATTTAACTCTGCCACCTCCGTCAATTCCTGCGCTAAATTGTCAGATGACTTACCGGAATCCGGCACAACCGACATAATTTCGGCATTTGCAGCCCCCACATTCAGTTCGGCTTCTTTAGCAGGCATATCAGACTCCATGGTTTCCGTCCCGGCGGACTGCATATTACAGCCCGCCAGCATACACCCCATAATTAAAATTCCCACAAATTTCCAGCAATTTACTTTCTTCATTTCCCGATTTCCTTTCCTTCTTTTGTCCTACGGCCACGGTACATTTAATTCCTTTTTGGCGTTCTGCAGCCAGTCGGGGTTAATGGTTCCACCTACTTCCCCTCCTACAAAGGAGCCTCCTATCCATTCATTATCCGCAACCTGTAAAAATTCAGCATAGCCAAAGCTTTCAGGTTTGCCGCCGATAATAATGTAATGGGTTATGGAATCTGCGTCGCAATAAACATAGGTATAAGCCCTCGTATCGGAAATTTCCTCCGTAATATCAAGATTTTCTCCATTGACAGTTAAATATAAACGCCCGTCTATATATTCTGCAGGCGCGGTTGCTTCTTCCAGATTTATCTCTCCCTTAACAGTGGTATTGCCCTCTTCATCTACCGTTTTTGTAAACACGGTTCCGTTGAAAGCCACGAACCGGCTGATAAGTCCGTTTCCCGTATAGGCATATACAACTCCGTCTGTCAGCAGTAACGCCATTGCTATTGCCGCTGCTGCTGCAACGGCTCGTGGCACTTTACGGATTTTTCCTCCTTGAGATATATTTTCCTTTCTTTGTTCCATAGTTTTTTCAATATTCAAAATGCATGTTTCCGGCATTTCTACCTGATCAAAAACTTCTTTTAATTCTTTTTGCATAAGTCAGACCTCCTCTAATTCTTCTTTCAAAATCTGCCGCGCTCTTGACAGCCTCGTTGTAACTGCAGAATCCTTGATTTTTAAAAGCTTTGCAATTTCTTTTGTAGAATACTCCTCACAGTAATAGAGATAGATTACCGCTCTATAACCCGGCTTTAATTTCATAACAGCGGCCCAGATATCCTCCTGTTCCGGTTTCTCAAAAGAGATTGTTTCCTCCCCCAGAGGTTCCGTTTTTCTCCACCGGGCAGAGCGCAAAAGACTTTTACACTGATTTGCCGTTACCTGTAGAAGCCATGCCTTTTCTTTACCCGGCGTAATGGATTTTTGTTCCATCAGCTTTAAGAAAACCGTCTGGCATACATCCTCCGCCTCCTGTATGGAATGGGTATAGCTTACCGCCAGGCGGTAGACATCATTTCTATATTTTTGAAACAGCTCCATAACATCTGTCATCTTCGCACCTCTTTCCTGCTCTTTTTTGAGATCTCACTTATAAGACGCATTGGCCCCCTCTTTTGTCACATTTTTAATTTAAAATCTACAAACTGATATTTGCATTAATACAATTGCATCACTGATTGCATATAAAAAGAAAACCGGCCTCTTTTATAAAGTCCGGTTTCCATCTCTCTTTTGCATTGACAAGGGCAGCTCCAAACCGCTTTCTTCCAGCAACTTCTGGTCTGTTAGAATCTTTGCAGTTTCCCCCTCATAAATCAATTTTCCTTTTTCAATTAAAATCGTTTTTTCACAGGTATCAAAAATCATATCCAAATCGTGAGAGGCAATGATTTTTAAGCCGCCTATCTGATTGATGATATTTATCAGATTCCTCCGGTTCTTCGGATCCAGCCCCACAGAAGGCTCATCAAAAAGGATAATCTCCGGCTCCATGGAAAGAATGGTTGCAATTGCCGCCAGCTTTTTCTGTCCGCCGGACATGCGGTAAATGGGCCTGTCCTTCAACTCTTCAATATTTACCTGTTTTAAAGCTGACATTACCTTTTTTTCCACTTCCTCCCCGGAATAACCATAATTGCGGGGACCAAATGCTACATCCTCATATACAGTGGAAAGGAACAACTGGCTTTCGGAATCCTGAAAAACATATCCCGTCTTTTTCCTGACCGACACCAGATTTTTTTTATTTACATCCATGCCGTCAATTTTCGCCTGTCCCTTATAATCCGTCAACAGACCTGCCAGAATTTTTAAAAGGGTGGATTTTCCCGCTCCGTTAGCACCGATTAACCCTACGGTTTCCCCTGCCTTTAAATGAAAGCTTATATCCGAAAGCACTTCCCTGTTTCTGTCATAAGAAAAAGTCAGGTGGTCTAATTCTACCATTTTTTATCTCCGTTCTATTATAATAAAATATTTCCAATCATTTGAAAAACCGGAACAAATCTAAATAAAATGAATATTCCGATCCAGCCTGCGGCATAAGCCACGCTCAGGCCTTTTACGTTTTTTTTCCGTCCTAAAATCTCATACCGGAATTCTCCGTCATAACCCCTCAAAAGCATACTGTCATATACGTTTTGCGCCCGTTCCATGCTCCTTAACAGTAAAAGCCCCACAAAAGATCCCCAGGCTTTTATATGAATTCCCTTCTGTCCCGGCGCCCGTAGCTGATATGCGAGGGACATTCTTTGTATTTCTTTTGAAAGAACAATGATATAACGGTAAATCAGTAAAACAACCGTGACTCCGCCCTTAGGTACTTTGAGACACCGAAGCGCCCTGCAAAGCTGTTCTATTCCGGTACACATAAACATGTAATATGCCGCATATACCGTCAGGATTCCTTTGATAAACAAGGTTATCATAGAGAGCATCCCGCCTGTAACCGTGATGTTTCCGACCTGCATAATAACCTGTCTGTCCAGAAAAGGATTCACCGCTCCCAATAGCACTACAAAAATCAGAATATACTTGATTCTCTGAAATCCTTTTACAAAAGATAAATCTTCTAAAATTCCCGTTATGATAATAAAAAGAGACATGCCGAGAAGTCCTGCTGCGTCATATTTGTGAAAGGAGACTACAATTCCTATGTATGCCACACAGACAAGAAGTCTGGCAACAGGATGAATCCGGCTGGTGCCGCTTCTTTTCCCCGCTTCCCGGTCCGCCTCATGTAAATTGTCAATCGCCTGCTGCAGTTTACTCATACTGCCTCTTCCTTTTGCTTTTTCCTCTTAAACAATTTTAATACATAACAGCACAACACACACAGTGCAATTACTACAACCGCACCTACGATTCCCGAAAAAGAAGTTCCCGCAGCTGATTCCCCTGTTCTAAAACCATAATCCGGTAAAAGGGCGGTTGTTTCCTGTATTTTAGAAGCAGTTTCATAGGCTTCTCCTGCTGCCGTCAGTTCCGTGCTCCCGAAAACCTTCTCCATGGACCATTCCAGCCCGTCGGGCAGCGATGATGCCGCCAGAGAAAATAAACCTCCGATAACCAAAGCGGTTACAGCAAGAATTCCAACAGTTTTCTTTTGTGAAAACTTTCCTTCTGTCTGACATGACGATTCATAACACCAAAGCATTTCCGGTCTTGCCTCATAAATAAATATCAGAACTGCTGCCGTAATCAAGCCTTCCACCAGACCGATTGCAAGATGAATGGGCTGCATAACTCCCACAAATATGCCAAAGGGCAGTTCGGTAATTCCTGACGCAAGAGTCTCCAGACTGACGGATAATGCCCCAAGCTGCAAGGTCAATATACATCCGATAACAGAAGCAGCCATTATTTTTCTCTTAGACATACCCTTTTTCATCATCCGGCTCCAGATGATCATACCGCCTAAAAAGCAGCCGTAAAACGCCATGTTCCAGATATTTGCTCCCAAGGCCAGTATTCCTCCGTCCGCAAAAAGAAGACATTGTACCAAAAGCACTCCTATCATGGTCAGAAATCCCGCCTCCGGCCCCAGTATGGCAGATAAGAGCATTCCCCCGCACAAATGTCCCGAAGAACCGGTACCCGGTATGGTAAAATTAATCATCTGGGCCGCAAATACAAATGCACCCATAACTCCCATGGCAGGAATTTTTTCCGGCTCATTTAATGTCCGCACTTTTTTTACAGAATAGCCCGTGGCAGCGCCGGAACAAAGATACATGGTTCCCGCCACCGCCGGGGTTAATAAGGCATCAGCCATGTGCATACGCTTTTCCTCCTGCAATGATTTTTAACGACATTGCTCAACTATTTTTTCATAAACCTCAGGATAAGACAATCCCTTTTCCCTGCATATTTTTACAACACTTTCATACTCGGGATAGTAACGGGTCTGTCCTTCTGCAATGCAGACCTTTACAAGCGCTTCGCCATAAACAGTCTGTACTGTTTTTATTTCTCTTTTCAGAACGGTCCGCTCCATTTCCACTCTTCTGATGCCTATGGTTGTAGTTTCCCTGAATATAATGGATTCTAACTTTTCAATATCTTCCTTGGAGCAGATCACATTTAGCATCCACGCCGGTCTGTTTTTTTTCATATAGACGGGAATATAATGTACATCCCTTGCTCCTGCCTTTAACAGCTCTTCCATGACATATCCCAGAGCTTCGCCGCTGCAGTCATCAATATTGCTTTCTAATTTATAAATAGTATCCTTATCCCCTGTTTTCTCTTCAATCAGCATTGCTCTTAAAATGCTGGGACGTTCATAGGCTCTTTTCCCGGCGCCCATTCCGATTTTCTGTATGGTAAAACGCTCCGGCAAGCTGCAGGAAGGCTCCATTGCCGCCACAATGGCTGCCCCCGTAGGCGTTATCAGTTCTCCTTGTCTATCAGTAAACTGTACCGGCAG
>CAZDRM010000155.1:4000-5997 GCA_964507745.1 uncultured Lachnospiraceae bacterium | reverse complement strand
CCTGTCTCAGCTCACAAAATCAAACAGACTGATCTGGTTAGATTCCGGTATATCCCCAAGCAGCTTCATTTCTCCCATTAAATCCACAATGGTCTTGGAGATTTTTGCTCTTTCCCTTAAATCATCCTTGGACAGGAAAGGTCCGTTTTTTGCAGCCTCCATTAAAGACTCTGCCGCCTTATCCCCCATGCCGTCAATGCTGTTAAAGGATGGCATGATTTTACCGTCAATGATTTGGAAGAGCCTGGAATGGGCGCGGTACAAGTCAAGGGGCATGAATTCATAGCCTCTTGCATACATCTCCTCCACAATTTTGATATCCTTAAGGCTGTCCTGCTCCTTTTTGCTCAGTACATCCTTTCTCGCCTTAAAGTCCGCTATGACCGCATCCAGCTTTGCCTTGCCCTGACACATCAGCTCATAGGAAAATCCCGAAGCACGGATGCTGAAATAAGCCGCGTAATAGGCAAGGGGATAATTAACCTTAAAATACGCCACTCTCCACGCCATCATAACATAAGCAGCTGCATGTGCTTTTGGGAACATATATTTAATCTTTTTACAGGACCAGATATACCAGTCAGGCACATCATTGGCAACCATGGCCTCTTCCATTTCCGGAGTCAGCCCTTTTCCTTTCCGGACGCTTTCCATGATCTTAAAAGCAAGTCCCTCTTCCAGTCCTTTGTCAATGAGATAAATCATGATATCGTCACGGGTACAGATTGCCGTTGAAATAGTTGCTTTTCCTTCTTCAATCAAGGTCTGGGCGTTTCCAAGCCACACATCGGTTCCGTGGGAAAGTCCTGAGATACGCACTAGGTCCGTAAAGGACTGGGGCTTTGTATCCAAAAGCATCTGGATAACAAATTCCGTACCGAACTCCGGGATTCCCATAGAGCCGAGAAGACATCCTCCAATCTGTTCCGGGGTAATTCCCAAAGCTTCCGTGCTCCTGAATAAGGACATAACATCCTTATCGTCCAAAGGAATGGTAACCGGGTCCACTCCCGTTAAATCCTGCAGCATACGAATCATGGTAGGATCATCGTGTCCGAGTATATCCAGCTTCAGCAGGTTGTGGTCTATCTTATGGTAATCAAAATGGGTGGTAACAATATCCGTAGTCATATCGTTGGCAGGATGCTGGATGGGCGTAAAGGAATTGATTTCCTCTCCCACAGGAAGCACTACAATACCGCCGGGGTGTTGTCCCGTAGAACGTCTGATACCCGTACAGCCTGTTACAAGTCTGTTGATTTCGCAGGTACGCTTGGGAAGCCCCCGCTCCTCAAAATAATTCTTCACGTAGCCAAAAGCGGTTTTATCCGCCAGTGTACCGATTGTACCCGCACGATAGGTCTGTCCCGCCCCGAAAATAACCTCTGTATATTTGTGGGCCTTACTCTGGTATTCCCCTGAGAAATTCAAGTCAATATCCGGCTCCTTGTCTCCTTTAAAGCCTAAAAAGGTTTCAAAAGGAATGTCAAAGCCATCCTTCATTAACATTTCCCCGCACTCCGGGCAGACCTTATCGGGCATATCACAGCCCGCCTTGCCGGAATAAGCCTTTACTTCCGGGGAATCAAAGTCATAATAATGGCATTTTGCACAGTAATAATGGGGACTTAAGGAATTTACTTCCGTAATTCCCGCCATATTGGCAACAAAAGAAGAGCCCACGCTTCCTCTTGAGCCTACCAGATAACCGTCCTCCACCGATTTCCACACCAGTTTCTGGGCAATAATATACATAACGGCAAAGCCGTTTTTGATAATGGCATTCAATTCCTTTTCCAGACGTTTTTCCACCACATCCGGCAGCTTTTCCCCATAAATCTCATGGGCCCTGTTATAACAGATCTTGGTCAGGATTTCATCGGAATTGGGAATAATAGGCGGACTCTTATCCGGCCTTACGGGGTCAATGGACTCAATACAATCCGCAATGAGATTGGTATTGGTAATTACAACCTCTCTCGCCTTTTCGCTTCCCA
>CAZDRM010000155.1:1625-3900 GCA_964507745.1 uncultured Lachnospiraceae bacterium | reverse complement strand
CTTTCGGACTCTATCATAAATTCATTGTTGCCAAGAGGCTGAATTTCCAGATAATCATAAAAGCCCGCTATCTTATACAGGTCAGCATCACTTTTTCCGTCAAGCATGGCACGGTACAGTTCTCCCGCTTCACAGGCGCTTCCTATGATGAGACCCTCCCTGTACTTCTGCAAAAGGCTTTTGGGTATCTTGGGTCTTTTGTTATAATAAGTCAGATGGGAAGCCGACACTAATTTATAGAGATTGATTCTGCCGATTTCATTTTTTGCCAGAATGATCACATGATAATAGGGAAGCTTCTTAACCGTATTTACATTATCCTCGCCCATGGCATTAATCTGAGATAATTTCTCCACACCTGCCTCTGCCAGCATGGGAAGAAATTTCATAAAGATTTCCGCCGTTGCCTCTGCATCATCTACGGCACGATGATGATTTTCTAATGAAATCCCCAGGGTTTTTGCGCAGGCATCCAAAGTATGCTTTGCCTGATTTGGCAGCAAAATTCTGGCAATTCCTACAGTATCCACTACCGTGTCTTCTCGTTCCAAGCCCATAAGCTTGGAATTTTCCCTGATAAAGCTCATGTCAAAAGAAGCATTATGGGCAACCATAACACAGCCCTTGGAAAACTCCAAAAACTTTGGCAGTATCTCTTCGATTTCCGGCGCATCCATAACATCTTCGTCACGGATGCTTGTCAACTGCTGTATTTTGTAAGGAATGGGCTCTTTGGGATTGACAAAGGTGGAAAATCTGTCGGTAATCTTTCCGTCCTGAATCTTTACTGCACCGATTTCAATAATCCTGTTCTTTACAGGCGAAAATCCTGTGGTCTCAAGGTCGAAAACTACATAATCCTGGTTTAAGGAAAGATTCCCGGGATTGACCACGATTTCTTTTAAATCATCTACCAGATATCCCTCTACGCCCAGAATGATTTTGAAGAAATTCTGCCTGTCCGCTTCTATGCCTTCCTCTTTGCAGCGCTTCTTTTCTTCACTCCAAAGGTCGCACCACGTATGGAATACATCTGCAAGGGCCTGGACAACTCCATGGTCCGTAATGGCTATTGCGGGATGTCCCCATTTATAGGCACGTTTTACAATATCCGTAACCTCGGAAACCCCGTCCATATCGCTCATTTTGGTATGGCAGTGCAATTCTACACGCTTGGTGGCCGCATAATCCATTCTGGAAACAGTAAAGTCTGAAATCAGCTTAATAGTAGTAACAGAGCCGATTGTCAGTTCCCTGTCAAACTTATCCATTGTGGCCATACCTTTTATTTTCAGGAACGTACCTTTTTTTACATTCAGATGAGATAAAAATTCCTCTGCCTGCTCATCCTTCACAAAGACCTTTACCATAATGGTATCCTTAAAATCCGTGATGGAAAACATCACAATGGTCTTTTCGATTTTGGAAATTGGTTTTGTTTCCAGCGTCAACAGCTTTCCTCTTACAACAACCTCTCCCATTTCTCCCACAAGCTGGTCTAAGGAAAGAGGCTCCTCCTCTATATCATAGCTGCCCCAGATAATAGCAGGGTCATCAGATTTTTTAGACCGGTAATCTTTCTTGCCAAATCCTCCCTTTTTGCCGCCAAAACCACCGAGGGGTCTGTCTATTCCCGGCTTTTCCTTTCTGCCTGCTGCCGCAGCTTCCCCCTTGCCTGCCGTCTCCGGCTTTTCCTTTTTACCTGCTGCCTGTTGCTCTATTTTGTCAGCTGTCTGAATTTTTTCTGCTCCATTAACTGCCATAGAGTCTGAAGAAAGTTTTTCCGACCTCATCATTTCCCCATGGTCATATTCTCCGTTTTTCTCCGGTAAAACGTCTTCCTGTCCGCCAAAAACCCTTGCGGTTATTTCCTCCACCTGACGTTTCAGCTTTCCTTCCTCTTCCTTCTTCAGAGGATTTTCCCGTACTGCCGTATAATCCACTGCAATGTGAACAAACACGCCGCACCGCTCGCAGAAGATTTTTTCCAAAAGCGAAATAAGCTCCCCTGCCTTTTCCTTAAAGGGAACCAATTCCTCAACAAGAAGGCTCATCTTATCCTCTTCAAAAGAAACCTCCGCCTTTTTTAACATGCTGTACATAACGGGGCTGTATTCCTTAAGCTCACTTAAAATACTCTCCCTGTAGGCGTTATATAGATTCTCCGGCGTATACTGCTTAGACAGGTTAAAATGCTCATAAATCTTTACGGTAATATTAGCCCTGTCAAAAAGCTGCTTCTTAATCTGCCCTTCCATGGCAAAAACGTCTTTTT
>CAZDRM010000155.1:0-1525 GCA_964507745.1 uncultured Lachnospiraceae bacterium | reverse complement strand
GCCCTGTCAAAAAGCTGCTTCTTAATCTGCCCTTCCATGGCAAAAACGTCTTTTTTATCAATAATCCTGTCTGCAGAAATATAAACCCGCAGAAAATCCCTGCGCTTTGTAGTATAAATATGCTCCACGCAGACATCTTGAAAGGCATCCTTTAAATCATTTTTTAATTGTAGCGTTGGAAACACTTCCAAAAACTGCTTTCCGTCCATGTATATTACTCCAATTTTCCTGCATTCATCACTTCATGCATCTGCAATCTCAATACATCAGTCGTTCCAATGCAAAAGTTCTTCCCGTAATGTATTTAACAAATCCTTTTCCGGCACCTTCCTGATAATCTCGCCCTTTTTAATCAAAAGTCCTTCGCCGATTCCTCCCGCAATGCCGATATCCGCTTCCTTTGCCTCTCCCGGTCCGTTTACCACACAGCCCATAACGGCAACCTTCAGATTTAAAGGAATATCCGCCACCATCTCTTCTACCTGATTTGCCAGTCCGATCAAGTCAATCCTTGTACGTCCACAGGTAGGACAGGAAATGACCTCAATTCCCTGATGATACAATCCCAATGAACGCAAAATGGTCTTTGCGGACCTGACTTCTTCTACCGGGTCTCCTGACAGGGATACCCGCAGAGTATCGCCGATTCCCTCATAAAGCAAAATGCCAAGTCCCACGGAAGATTTAATATTGCCTCCATACAAAGTTCCCGCCTCAGTAATACCGATATGCAAAGGATAATTTGTCTTTTGGGTAAGCAGTTCATGGGCTTTGACGCAGATGGGTATATTGGAGGATTTAATGCTGATGACCATATTGTCATAGCCTGCCTCTTCAATCATATGTACCTTATCCAGGGCGCTTTCCACAATGCCCTCAGGCGTAACACCCTGATATTTTTCCACCAGCTCTTTTTCCAGGGAACCGCCGTTAACCCCTACACGGATAGGAATATTCCGCTCCTTTGCCGCCGCAACCACTTCATTAAGCTTTTCCCTGCCGCCGATATTGCCCGGATTGATCCTGATTTTATCCGCGCCGTTTTCTATGGCTGCAATTGCCATCTGATAATCAAAATGAATGTCCGCCACCAGGGGAATGGAAATCTCTTTTTTGATTTCCCGAAAAGCTTTTGCGGCCTCAAGTGTGGGAACTGTGGAACGTATAATATCACAGCCTGCTGCCTCCAGCCTGTGAATCTGCTCTACAGTGGCTTTTATATCCTCCGTTCTTGTATTGGTCATTGACTGAATCAAAATGGGATTGCCGCCGCCTATGATGCGCTCTCCTATTTTTACTGTCTTTGTCTGCTCTCTATGCATAAAGCTGTCCTCTCTATCTTCTTTCTCTCTATCACTGATTTTATATTTTCATCGTTATATTTTATGTTTGATTCCTGTTATTCCTAATCCTCTATATTTTTCTGTGTATCTTCTATCAATTCATCCACAAGCCTTTCCGCCTGCTCATAATCCTTTTTATTAAGCGCTTCCTTTAAAGCCTTCAGCTGTCTCATAAGGCTTCT
>CAZDRM010000154.1:0-6062 GCA_964507745.1 uncultured Lachnospiraceae bacterium | reverse complement strand
GTAAATACTGATCGATCATCTTTTCCGGATCCTCACATTTGTCCAACAATGCGTTAAAATTTGCTGACATAATGTCCTTAAATCTTGAAATAATTCCCATGAATTTCCTCCTTTGCCTTTCCGGCTCCTCGTTTTCTTTGCTATTATTATTATAGTATACTTTCCAAATACTGTCGATATGGAACTTTATTTTTCCTTTAAAGCCCCGTCTGCAACTTTTGGTTGCACAGCCTAATCCTGACAGCCGTACGCAAAGAACCGGCTTCGCATTTCCAAAGGGGAACCTTTTTCACTTTCTTATAATATCATATATTACAATCCTAGGGAGGTTTATTATGAAAAAAATCATTTCCATTACACTTACGATAACCCTTATGCTGTCTCTGCTTCTGACCGGCTGCGGCGGCAAAGCTTCCGGAAATAAGGAAGTGGTGCTTAACGAAGTGGCACATTCTATTTTTTATGCGCCCATGTATGTGGCAATTGAAGAAGGCTATTTTGCAGAGGAAGGCATTGACCTGACCCTTGTTACGGGATTCGGCGCCGACAAGACCATGACCGCCGTTTTATCCGGCGAGGCGGACATCGGATTTATGGGAAGTGAATCCACCATTTACACCTATCTCGGGGATACTGACGACTATGTGGTAAATTTTGCCCAGCTTACCCAGCGGGCAGGAAATTTCCTTGTCTCCCGTACACCCGTAGAGGATTTTAAGTGGAGTGACCTGAAGGGTACCACGGTTCTCGGCGGCAGAAAAGGCGGAATGCCCGAAATGGTGTTTGAGTATATTCTGAAAATGAACGGCATCGACCCTGAGACCGACCTTTCCATCGACCAGAGCATTGACTTCGGTTCTACCGCAGCGGCATTCTCGGGCGGACAGGGCGAATATACCGTTGAATTCGAACCCCATGCCACTTCCCTTGAAGCTAAAGGCGACGGATATGTCATCGCTTCCTTAGGGGAAGATTCCGGATATGTGCCCTATACCGCTTTCAGTGCAAAATCCAGCTACATCAAAAACAATCCTGATACCATCCAGGGCTTTACCAATGCACTGCAAAAGGGTATGGATTATGTAAACTCACATACTCCTGAAGAAATTGCCAAAGTCATTGCGCCACAATTTGAAGAAACGGATTTGGAAACCATCACTACCATTGTAGAACGCTACTATAATCAGGATACATGGAAGGAAAATCTGATTTTTGAGGAAGACAGCTTTACCCTGCTTCAGAATATTCTGGAAGAAGCCGGAGAATTATCCGAAAGAGTTCCTTATGAAGAATTAGTTGACATAACATTTGCGACAAAGGCTGCAAAGTAAAAGACTGACAGCCTGTGAAATCCCCCTTCACAGGCTGTCTGCCTTTTCTATCTCCCTATCTGTTCCCATTACAGTGATAAATTCTTTTCCTAATCCGCCTTTTTTCCCTGGCCGCTTTCCTTTTGCTTTCTGTCCTCTTTCATATTGTCAATCATCTTCTCGATCAGCAGCTTTTTCACATAAACGTCATAGCTGAGCATACAGATAAAGGAAAACTGCTGCAAAAATGCCTTATCCTCTTCCTTGGCTTCCTGAAAAGTATTGGCGGACGCTTCATACATTTTCTTAACGTCTTCCTTTAAGGCTTCAATTTTCCCTTTTTCCAGACTGAAAACCTCATCATATATATCTTCCATTTTTGTTTCCGAATCCGTATGGAAAAATTTCCCTGTCAGGGGATTCAAAAGAGCCTGTATGTCTCCTATGGACAAAATACCTTTAAAATAATAAATAAAAATCAGAACCAGTACATGCTCCTTGGAATATTTCTTTTTCACGGGAGGCGGCAGCAAATCATTTTTGGCATAATTATTGATCATGGTCTTGGTCAGAATCTTATCCTCTTCCGGATTGCGGGTGGTTGCCCTCATATGCTGCTCCATAAAGGTTGTTACCTGGTCCATATATAAATCAATATTGGGAATATCTTCAGACTGGATATGTTCAATCCTGTCAAAGCTGTTTAAAATACTGTTTAATAAATCATCTGTAGAAATTGTCATGCTTACCCTCCAAAAGTACTCATATACCACATCCTTATTATATAGTATTGAAAACTATTTGTAAACGTATTAAAATACTTATTGTTTAAAAGTATTATGACCCAAAACAAAAATCTGACCGGTTGATATGTTACCGGTCATCATAAAAGCACTATAAAACGTAAAGGAGTATCCCATGAAATACATTCTGGATTCCCACACCCATACACTGGCCAGCGGACATGCCTTCAATACCACACGGGAAATGGCTGCAGCGGCCCGTCAAAAAAACTTAAGTCTTTTGGCCATTACCGAGCATTCCCTCAACATGCCCGGTTCCTGCCACGAATATTATTTCCAAAACTACCGTATACTGGACCGGAATGCCTACGACGTTCCCCTTCTTTTCGGCGTGGAATTAAATATCCTGGACGAAAAAGGCTCTGTGGACATGACGCCCCAGCTTCTTTCCACCATGGATGTGGCCATTGCAAGTCTGCATCCCCCATGCGTCCGCTTTATGAGCCGTAAGGAAACAACAGACTGTATCATCAGCATTCTGGAAAATCCGCTGATTCAGATCATTGGACATTTAGACGACGACCGCTTCCCTGTGGATTATGATGAAGCGGCCAGAGCTGCCGCCGCCAACCACAAGCTGTTCGAGGTCAACAATTCTTCTCTGGCCCCCACCAGCTACCGCCCCGGCGCCCATGACAACTATTTAAGGCTCTTGGAGGCATGTATGAAGCATGATGTGGAAATCATTTTAAACAGCGACGCCCATGTGGATACCCTGGTAGGCGCCCACAACTTTTCAGAGCCTCTTGTTAAGGAATCCGGATTTCCTTTGGAAAAAATTGTTAATGACAGTCTGTCCCACTATTTTTCCTATCTGAGGCCGGAAATCAGGGATTATTTTTCAAATAATCTTTACCTTTGATTTTTCCTATGTTAGAATGGAATCAATTACGACGTTAAAATTTTACAGTGTTAAAGTATCAGGAGAAAAACAATGAATAAAAAGATAAAAACAGAGGCTGTTGACGCCCTTTTTAAGGCAATTTTATCATTGGAAACAAAGGAAGAATGCTATTCCTTTTTTGAAGATTTGTGTACCGTAAACGAGCTGCTTTCCTTATCACAGCGTTTTGAAGTGGCTGCTATGCTCCGCGACAAAAAGACCTATCTGGAAATCGCGGAAAAAACCGGAGCATCCACCGCTACCATCAGCCGTGTCAACCGGTCCTTAAATTATGGCAGCGATGGATATGAACTGGTATTTGAGCGTATGGAATAATTTCTATTTCCGGTTTTATATTTCCGGTTTTATACCTCCAGCTTCATATCTCCCTGTTTAATCCATTCCTTTTTGCGCATAAACTCACTGATTCCAAGGGCAAGCACTGCCGGGAATACAAAGTGCAGTAAAATGATTTTCA
This sequence comes from uncultured Lachnospiraceae bacterium, assembly GCA_964507745.1. Classification (GTDB taxonomy): domain Bacteria; phylum Bacillota; class Clostridia; order Lachnospirales; family Lachnospiraceae; genus UBA2882. Next base: position 2,588 of record CAZDRM010000154.1, on the reverse strand, counting down.
CTAAAACTATGGCCGGAGAGGCTTCCGCAGTCATAGTCTGATAGGTGGTAATCTGTCCTACCAGTCCCGCAGTTCCCATTCCGGAGCCTGTAGCGTTATTAGTCATGTTGAATACTAAAGTGGAAACCGGTCCTAAAATTGCGCTGGTAATAATTGCCGGCAGCCATATGACCGGTTTTTTTACAATATTTCCTATTTGCAGCATACTGGTTCCCAGTCCCTGTGCTAACAGTCCGTTTACCTTATTTTCACGATAGCTTGCCACCGCAAAGCCTACCATATTTGCACAGCATCCTACGGTAGCCGCTCCTGCCGCCAGACCGGACAGATTCAAAATAACCCCCAAGGCCGCAGAGCTGATGGGCAGCGTCAGAATCATTCCCATCAATACCGATACAATGATTCCCATCACAAAGGGAGCCTGCTGTGTTCCCACATTAATCAGATTTCCCAAAAACGTCATAAAGGCCGAAATCGGCGGTCCCAAAACCAGTCCTACCGCAGAGCCCGATAAGATACATACCAGGGGCGTGATCAAAATATCCACCTTGGTCCTGCCGGAAACCAGTTTGCCCAGATAAACTGCTACCATAGCCGCTATAAAAGCGCCTAAAGGCTCTCCGGGTCCCGAAAGGTTTACAACGCCCTCCACAAGAAAGGCTCCCGCGATGATTTTGGATGCAAAAGCTCCCGTCATTCCGCAGACCGATGCTGAAATAATAACCAGGGGGCTTTGTTTCAGCCTGATAGCCACGCCGGCTCCAATACCCGCTCCTGTTACGGCAGCCGCCATTTTTCCTATGAGAAATAAATAGCTTCCTGCTGCGCCGGGAATCAGATTTCCAATCTGCTGGATAATTGTTCCCACAATCAAAGTGGCAAACAGTCCGGTAGCCATTCCGCTTAAACCGTCAATAAAAATCTCATTCAGTAATTTTTTAACTTTTTCCATTTGTGCCTTCCCTTCATGTTATATACCTTTTTATGCCCTGTCTGCATTCACTGCCTTGTCAGCTGTCTTATCAACTGCCTTGTCAGCATCTTTACAGCCCTTTGGCACAATCTGTACAATAACACACCCCCATGTAAAAAGCAAGTTTTGTACCCTCTAAAAGCTCCTCCTTATTTTTGAATATCTCCGATATTTGTTTTTTTCTGTCTTTTCCGCTCATATTTCTTACCTCATCTTTTTGCAGAATCAAATACAGCATAAAAATAATTCTATCAATCTTTATTTATTTCCTTTACTTTTTGGCTTTGTTATGCTATTCTTTTACTGTTGCATAAATTAATTTCGGAGGTATCGACAATGAACAAAGGTACAGTTAAGTGGTTCAACAATCAGAAAGGTTACGGCTTTATTTCTGATGAAGAGGGCAACGATGTATTCGTTCACTACTCTGGCTTAAATATGGAAGGCTTCAAATCCTTAGAGGAAGGCGCTTCTGTTGAGTTCGAAGTAGTTCAGGGCGAAAAAGGTCCTCAGGCTGTCAACGTAACCAAGTTATAATCTATGGATTATAGCCTTTAATCAGTTTTGCAATGTGCCTTTTAAATATAAATTTCTTGAGAAATTTGATTTGACTCAGCAGTATTGTTAACGGATTAAAAAATTCAGCCGGTCACGATTTGTTGACCGGCTGTTTTTTGCCTTTATTTATGGTTTACATAACTCACATATCTTTTGAAATTCCAGTTCTCCCCCGAACAAATCCAGTGCGCTTCCCACAGTGATATGTATTCTGTCCTGCCCCAGCTTTCTCATTAACTCCAAATCCTCATAGCTGTGAATCCCTCCTGCGTAAGTAACGGGAAGCTCATAAAAGCCGGAAAGCATTTCCACAAGCTGGTTTTCAATTCCGCTGTTCTTTCCTTCCACATCCACCGCGTGAATCAGGTATTCTCCGCAGTATGCCGACAGCTTCTTAAGAAGCTCCAGATCCACCCTGACATTGCTCTTCTTCTGCCACCGGTCGGTCATCACATAATAGCCATCCTCAAATTTTCTGACGCTTAAATCCAGAACCACCCTTTCCTTCCCTACTGCTTTTTTTAAAGTCTCAAGGCGGTCCTTCTTTATTTCTCCGTTTTGAAACACATAGGACGTTACAATCACATGGGATGCTCCCGCATCCAGATATTCCCCGGCATTTTCCGCATTTATGCCGCCTCCTATCTGCATGCCTCCCGGATATGCCTTAAGAGCCGAAAGAGCCTCTTCTTTTGTTTTTTCAAAATACGGGCTGTCCGCACCGTTTAAAAGAATGATATGCCCTCCTTTTAAATGATGCTCCTTATAAAGTCCGGCATAATAGGCGGCATTTTTTTCCGAAACAAAATTTTCCATTGCAAAATCCTTTTCATCCGTTAAGGTGCTGCCTACAATCTGTTTTACTCTTCCGTTATGAATATCGATACAGGGACGAAATTCCATATATGACTCCTTTATTTCTTTATCATTTTTTATCTCCCTTTTCAGAAAAGTGTTCCTATTAACTATTTCACAAGCAGGAATTTGTTAAATTGATTTCACTAAAAACATTTCCATTGGTTGTGCATATTCAGCAATATCTATCACAAAACCGCCA
>CAZDRM010000153.1:0-6158 GCA_964507745.1 uncultured Lachnospiraceae bacterium | reverse complement strand
TAAGCGCAGTATAATAGAAATTTTTACACTCAACTTCGGAATATCCCATGCTATGGGCGAGTATCGCAGTATACTGTGCAACACGCAGGGAGTGTCCCTTGGTATAAGGATCCTTTAATTCAATAAAATTAATAATAGTCTGCATTGACTGCTCAATAATCTCTTCATCGTGCTTCTGCTGTTCAATGAGGCGGCGCAAATTCAGTTTTACAATGATCAATGCCATAAAACAACTTACCCAGATGACCATTGCCGCACAAAGCACCCAGAAAAACGGATTCTTAGAAAGACTTGTGTGCAAATGATAACGTATCTCTCCCTGAGAAAAGTCCACCACATAGTCAACATTCTTGTTCTCAATATACATGATAAAACCGATTCTGACACTACTCTCTTTAGTGGAGTCTTCCGGTTTCGGCGCCAATGGCATTTCGCGCAGAACCACATCCGGATAGTAGATGAAATAGTCTCCCTCATGCAGTTGGACCAGCGGGCCAAAGGATGCCATAAAATAATCAAGAGTTATTTCATAATTGGAATACTCTGCAAGATCGAGGGTCTGAACCTTTTCATTCCCCGATTCCACATTCTGATGATACTCATAATCTCCATTCCACGTATTGGCCACACACATATACTCGGGAATATAAACAAGAGCCTTCCAGTCGGTAATGGTATCTTCGCTGTTATTGATAATAGCCATATCATATATAGTGCCTACAGATTCATGATAAACTATTTTCCCGCCGGGACCCTCAACAGGACCATTCATCCACGAGCCTGAATCGCCACTCCTTGCGGTAATATCCACAGTAATATCATCAAATATAAAGGCGTTACCCTCACGCCTGCCGTCTGAAAAGCTATGTACCCTTTCACGGGTATTATACAAATGATTTTGCAGAAAAAGTACCGACATGCCTGCTATAATAATAATCGGCAGAAGGATATTGACAACCACAAGCGGTCTTATTGACTGTCCTTTCACAGCTGTTTTTCCACCTTTCTCATCAGTTTCAAACACACACAGTATTCTAAAGTTTTACAATATCATTCCTTTAAATACTACTTATTATCATACACTAAGCCGGTCAGAAATACAACAGCATTTAGTATTTCTCTGCTTTTCCTGCTTTCGTACTCCTCTGTTTTTTACAAAATACCGACATGGCTGCCGGACTATAATTTATAATTCCATTTCCGATTCTACTTTTTTCCTCATCTCCTCACTCAGGTACCAGCTGATCCTGGTATATTGGGAATAGGTCAGGGAATTCCCCATCTCCAGATAATACATAAGACAACGGTCGGCTCCCTCCTCATCTAAATAGTCAATGCAATCTGTCAATACGTCAAAGGTCAATTCTTTTTTGTCCATGGTCATGAGCAGTTCTGCCAGAGTATCACTTTCCATATAATACACAATGCAGCGGATCGTTTCTCCGTTTAGAGGCTGTATTTCTTTGTTTCTTATGGCTTCTGCCAGATAACGCCCGGTCAGTTTTTCATCGCCGTAGATAAAGATATCTTCCAATTCATCTTTTGTCAAAGTTACTCCTTGCTTACACAACTCCTTAAGCATCTCGCTGACGGTTTTATCATCCATGTAATACAAGGCTTCCCATATCTTTTCTTTATCTATATTTCCTTGTTGGATATCCTCAAGAACACGGTCTGCATATTCATCCTCCGGGGAATAATAAACCTTTTCAATGGCATCCGTATCCAACGGGGAATGACTGACTTCCAGAGATTTTATCTTTGCAGCTCTTCCAACCATCTTAATGACATTGCGTCCTTCTTTCAGTTGTATAGAAACCGTATTGGATTCTCCCGTTTCATTTAATACGGAGACGCTGTAATCCGGAGCCACATACACGATTTTGAATTTTCCTTCTATAATGTCAAATTCTGAAGAGATTTCCACTGTTGTATCTTCTTTAGCGTATATGATACGGATACTGTCAGAACCGTTAAAACCGAATCCCCTGCACTTTACGGAGTTTCCGCCGCCGGAGTAGTGATACGCCATCCACAGGTCATTTCTATCTACCCCCGCAATCATTTCATCAGAATCATAGGCGCAGTAGGCTTCTCCTGATTTATCAAACTTCTTGGGAAAGCCTTTCATGAAATCATCTTCATCCACATTCATCCTAAAAATATCCCAGAAAGACCACTCGTCATCTTCTGTTGCATAAGCGGAATTTCCGCTTACATCTTTCATGTCGCCGGAAATGATAATGGTTCCGCAGGCGCTTAAGCACATTACCAAAGCAATTGCGCACAGGGATGTAAACACCTTTAATCCGCTTTGCTTTTTGTATTCTATGATTCCTTTTAATCGTTCCTTCAAAGCCTTCTTCTCCTCCAATAATGTTGTTAAAAATACAGTTTCTCCAAAATCCAGATTCTTTTGAGCCGTATCTAAAAGAATATTTCCATAGGCCCTTTTTCCCTCATCCGAAAGGTGCTTTAAGATCTGCTCATCGCAGGAAAGCTCGCAATCCTCTGAAAAGATTTTCTGAACCTTGTAAACCACGGGATTAAACCAGTGAATGCATAAAATAAGCTGCCAGAGCCACTTATACCACAAATCCTTCCTTTTTACATGAAGCAGCTCATGATGGAAAATCAAAGCGGTATCCCCCACTTTCCTCTCCTCTACGGGCAAAACAACAAAGGGTTTGAGTAAGCCCATGGTAACCGGTCCCGATATCTGCGGACTCTCATAAACAGCTACATTTTCTCTTAGATGAAGTCTCAGGGCAACTACATTTGCCGTTACAATCACATCCCCATCCGTAACCGGTCTGCAGGATGCTTTTGTACTTTTCATCAGCCTATGATAACGAACCAGTTTTACAAAAAATATTACCACAGCTCCAAACAGCCACAACAATCCTAAAGCGTAAACAATCCCTTCGCCGATCATCCAGAGATTTCTCTTTCCCCCAAAAGGCGTTTTGTCAAGACTTGTGATATCCGGCTTCTCTACAGAATTCGTTACCATTGCTCCTATTTCTCCTGGTTCGCCTATTGCTCCTATCTCGCCCGTTTCTCTCGTTTCTACGCTTTCCGTCCGTCCCGCTTTTTCTGTTCCTCCAGTTTCTCCCTTCTTCATTTCTCCTTCCGTGCTTTCCATAGCATTTCCGCTATCAGCATTCAGGACAGGGTAAGTAACATGAAATGGCGAAAACCCGAAGCCTGCGGGAATAATCAGGCGCAGCGCCAGAATAAGCCAGATATAATAATTCCATTTTTTTGAAAAGTGTTTTCTGGTCAGGGGATGAAACAGGATTAAAATCCCTCCTATTACCGCCCCTGATAATGACAATGACAAGATGTTCAAAAACAGTTTTCCCATAAACGCCTCCTACCTGTCCTTCTTTGATTCCAATCCCTTGTTAAAATAATCACGCAATTCTTCAATATCTTCTTTACTTAATTCCTCATTTTCCACCAATGCCGCAGCAAGACTGCGGGTGCTTCCTCCAAAAAATTTATCGACAAAGCTTTTCATTTCCGCATTCACGTAATCGCTTCGCTTTACACAGGGCTCATAATAATATACCTCTTTTTTCTCCTGACTGATCACGCCTTTTTTCAAAAGCCTCTGAATCAGAGTCAGCACTGTGGTGCGTTCCCACTTTTTGTTTTCATTAAGAAAATTTCTGATTTCCCCCGCATTTAAAGGTCTGCCTGCAGACCAGAGAGTTTCCAGAATCTCCAGTTCCGCATTGCTTACTGTTGTATTTGCATCCATGTTTCCCTATATCCTTCCTACTATTTAGAGTTTAATGAAAGCGTATCATTTTTTTATTGTGATTGTCTACTTGCGTAGACACTATAAGTCTACATCTGTAGTCACGCTTTGTCAATAGGCTAATATACATTCATATTTGTCCGTCATAAATTAAAAGCGCCGGTATCTGGATCATGTTTTCACTCCAAAACCAACGCTTTTTGATTTTAATTTCATTCTTCTGTTGAAAAAAGCAGTTCTAATATTTCCCCTGCAGACATTTCTCCGATTCCTTCTTCATCTGCAAGAGTTTCCCTGTTCCAACGCATCTGCGCCGACCTTGTCAGATAAGACCTTTCTTTTGCACAATCCGGATATTTCTCATACCAGTCCGGATAATAAGTCTGCATATAATATTCCGCCAATTCTACCGCTTGACTTTTCCTGCCGTTTCTTAACCTTGTGCCACTTAAAATAACTCCCGGCGGGCTTGCGTGCAGCAATACGACGCTTCCATCCTCGCACATTCCCAAAGAAATCCAGACATGGCCTTTCATACTCATAATGTCTCCCGGCTTCCAATCCGTCACACCGGAAGCAGGCGTATAGCTTCCCCAGCCCCTTGATGAAAAACTGGCCGCCATACCCGTTGCTTTTTCCACATAGCCCGGATTTCCATCAATGCTTTCAAATACATTGTATACAACCCAGCCTACGTAGCCCGAACAATCCAGACCATCATGTATCTGATACCTGGTGTTTCTGTAATTGTAAGAGCTTCCCTGCATTTCGGCAAATTCCCGCCAGCGGGGACTTTCTCCGATACTTCTGGCTTCTTCTCCTGCTGCCGTATCCTCTTCATTCCAGCCGCCTCCCCAGACATACATCGTATGTCCTAAAGGCTCCTTTGCCGTCATCAAAAAATTCAGAAGCGTCTGTTTCCCGGACTGCATTTCATGATTTGAAGGCATATCCATTGCTCTGATTTCATCTGTCACGATCAAAGCTGTTTCTGCTTCTTCTTTTAAATCCCGAACCAACATCTCCGGTTTCAGGCTTTGCTTTACGGCTGCGCCGGATGCCGGTTCTGCATTATCTCTTCCGCATCCGCTGAGTATCAGAAACATTCCAAAAATACAAGCCGTCCATGTCAGAATATGTATGCTCTTCACATCTTTTATTTTCTTCTGTATGCTGCCTATACTATCACAACCTGTTTTATTGTTTTTAAGGCCTCAGCCAATTATAAGTACTTCTTCAGCAACTCAACCTTATCCACTTTCTCCCAGGGAAGGTCCAGATCATTACGTCCGAAGTGTCCGTAAGCCGCCGTCTGTTTATAGATGGGTCTGCGCAGATCCAGCATTTTGATAATACCGGCAGGACGAAGATCAAAATTCTCACGTACAATATCTACCAGCTTTTCATCGGAGATCTTGCCTGTTCCAAAGGTATCTACCATAACGGAAGTAGGCTGTGCAACACCGATAGCATAGGATAACTGAATTTCACATTTCTCTGCAATGCCTGCTGCCACAATATTCTTTGCCACATATCTTGCCGCATAAGCAGCGGAACGGTCAACCTTGGTGCAGTCCTTTCCGGAAAAAGCGCCGCCGCCGTGACGTGCATATCCGCCGTAAGTATCTACAATTATCTTTCTTCCTGTCAGTCCCGCATCTCCGTGAGGTCCGCCGATAACGAAACGGCCTGTGGGATTAATGAAGTATTTGGTGTTTTCATCCAGCATCTCCTTAGGCAGCACCGGGTCAAATACATATTTCTTAATATCCTCATGAATCTGCTCCTGAGTAACGTCCGCATCATGCTGTGTGGAAAGCACTACCGCTTCCAAACGAAGAGGCTTGCCGTTCTCATCATATTCAACGGAAACCTGGCTTTTGCCATCCGGTCTCAGATAAGATAATGTACCATCCTTGCGAACCTTTGTAAGCTGTAAAGCCAGCTTATGTGCAAGGCTGATAGGGTAAGGCATCAGTTCTTCCGTCTCGTTGGTAGCATATCCGAACATCATACCCTGATCTCCTGCGCCGGTTGCCTCAATCTCTTCGTCGGACATTTTATTTTCTTTTGCTTCCAAAGCCTTATCCACGCCCATGGCAATATCAGCCGACTGCTTATCGAGAGCCACCATTACCGCACAGGTATTGGAGTCAAAACCGATTTCGCCTTTGTTATAACCGATTTCATTTACAGTGTCTCGCACAATTGCGGGAATATCCAGCTGTGCCTTTGTAGTCAGTTCTCCTGTTACCAGTACAAATCCTGTACAGCAGCAGGTCTCACATGCTACACGGCTCATAGGATCCTGCTCCATACATGCATCCAGAATCGCATCAGAAACGGCATCACAAACCTTGTCGGGATGTCCCTCTGTCACAGATTCCGATGT
>CAZDRM010000152.1:0-6163 GCA_964507745.1 uncultured Lachnospiraceae bacterium | reverse complement strand
CCGCAAAATCCCTGACGCTTGGCAGCTTTTCTCCCGGTTTATATTCTCCGGCAATGATTTTGCTCTGTAAAATTTCCACAAGCTGAACATAAATCGGCCGATCTCCATCCAGATTCCAAGCCATACAATACCTCCTCTCCATTCCTTGGCAGTATTCATTTATCATCACTGTCTTATTGTATTGTTGTATTACTTGCTTAATACATTATATCAGTTTGTGGAAAATGTCAATACTAAATTATACATTTTTTGTTTTTTCTGTTTTAATATATAAAAACCCGGCCATTTTCCATGAAGCTGACAGCATATATATTTTTACCAATTACTTCTGCAATATTGCCGCCAGTCTCCAAATGCATTTCTCCATGACCGGGTTGTTTTCCAAATATGATGCTTATGACTAAATATAGTAAATTTCCACGGTGCCGAAATTCACATTTCCTTTTAAATACAATATCTTACCGCCTTCCGTCCACTGGCTTACTCCGTGCTCATCCACACCGGCAAAGCTATTGATCGTAGTGCTTTCCACCTTCCATACCTTGGGAATATACAATTTCAGGGCACCGAAGGAAACATCCACGCAAAGTTCTGCAGAAGTATTCTGAATGATTGCGTTATCAAAATATACCATCAGTGCACCAAAGGAAACGCTTAAATCTCCGCTTACAAAATTATCACTATCCACATATTTGGCTACCGAGCCGAATCTCAGTCTGACTTCAATATGGTCACAATCCTGACTGTCCACAACCTGCTCATACTGCCCTACCCCTCTGTGACTGTGGCTTTCTCTTCGCTCCTTCCTTATCTTTCTTATTTTATCCCCAAAAATAAGATTCAATCCTGCGGACAGAAGCAGCGCCACAAGCAGTATCTGCAAAGGATTTACAGGGGGCATTCCCAAATCATCTGAAAAAATAATGATAATGAAGGCTGCCGAAAAACAAATGCCTTCCACATGAAGGGATGCCACGCTTTTCAACAACACCGCCGCCAGAATAATGCCAATCAACAACTGGAATAGTCCGATTCCCGGGTCAAACCCAAAATCCTCCAGAAGTACCACCCCCGCAGCCATTATCAAAACAATTCCCCAGAAAATGTTATCTTTTTTCATATTATCCTCTCCTTTTCTCTGCCATATAATCTCTTAACATCTTGTAATACTGCCTCGACACATAAACCTGTTTGTGGGAATCCCTGAATTCCACCATGCTGGAAGCCGTTAAATTCCTTGTTATGGAAAAAATGTGGTTGCAGTTTACAATAGTTGATTTGGATATTCTCATAAAATATCCGGGAAGCATTTCCTCAAGCTCATAGAGCTTATAATCCGTCTCCAGTATCTTGTCGCGGGTATGGGCAAAAATAACTTTGTTTTCCGTCTCAAAAAACAAAATATCCGAAAGCGGGAGAAAAAACTCTCTTTCCCTCTGCCTCACACTCAACATGGACTGGGCCTTATATCCTCCTAAAATCCGTTCTTTCAGGGAAAGGACTTCTTCATTCCATGCGGGAGCTCTTATAATCACTTCCTGTTCCGTCAGGTTTTCATCAATCTCAATTCTGATTTTCACTTTCTTCCCTCCATGGGGCAATCATATCAGCCAGAGTCAAAAAAGTAAATGGGCTTTGACCAAGTGGTAAATATACAGAAGCCAAGTGGTAAGTCTTTCAATGCAAAAAGGAGAAAGAAAAACCTTATCATCCGGCTTTTCCTTCTCCTTTATCACTTCAGGACAAATGAATCTTCCCATTATTCAATTACTTTAATCCATCCTTCAGGAGCTTCCATGCGGCCCATCTGGATTCCTGTCAGGGTATCATACAGCTTTTTGGTAACAGGTCCCATTTCCTCCATTCCGCTGGGGAAGCAGATTTCCTTTCCATGGTCGTTGATTTTTCCTACGGGAGAAATAACCGCAGCGGTTCCGCAAAGTCCGCATTCCGCCATATCCTTTACTTCATCAAAATATACTTCTCTCTGCTCAACTTCCATTCCCAGAATATGTTCTGCAACATACATTAAGGAACGACGTGTAATAGAAGGCAGAATGCTGTCGGATTTGGGCGTTACAATCTTTCCGTCCTTTGTTACAAAAATGAAGTTTGCGCCGCCGGTTTCCTCTACCTTTGTACGGGTAGCGGCATCCAGATACATATTTTCATCAAAGCCCTGTCTGTGAGCGTCCATAATGGCATACAGGCTCATGGCGTAATTCAATCCCGCCTTGATATGTCCCGTTCCGTGAGGCGCGGCCCTGTCGTAATCACAAACCCTGATTGTAATGGGCTTTGCGCCGCCTTTAAAGTAAGGACCCACCGGTGTGGTAAAAATACGGAACTGATACTCATCAGCCGGCTTTACACCGATAACCGGATTGCTTCCGAACATATAAGGACGGATATAAAGGGTGGCTCCCGAACCGTAAGGGGGAACATAAGCTTTATTTGCTTTTACAACATCCACAACAGCCTCTACAAATCTATCCTCAGGAAATACCGGCATTTCCAGCCTCTCACAGCTGTCCTTCATACGTGAAGCATTTAAGTCGGGACGGAAGCATACAATTTTTCCATCCTCGGTAGTATAGGCCTTTAAACCTTCAAAACAGGTCTGGGCATACTGCAGAACACCGGCACATTCACTAATCACCACATTAGCATCAGAAGTCAATGTACCTTCATCCCATGCTCCATCCTTAAAATTAGATACGAATCGTTTGTCTGTCTGGATGTATCCGAATCCCAGATTTGACCAGTCAATGTCTTTCTTTTCCATGTTTTTCTTCCTTTCTTTTTCCGCCCCTTAAGGCTTTCCATGCACTTTATCATGCAATTTTTTTTATTATCTTTCTTTTATGTGGAAATGTCAAGGTTTTGCTATATCTGACATGACAGCCATTGCCTGTAGTTATACTCTTCTTTCATAAGTTACATAGGTATAACAAATGTCAAAATAAGTCTGTTCCTCTGATTCTTCCGTGATCTGCCATTCCTTGTCCTCATCCAGATTGGGAAAATAGGTGTCCGCCTCATAAACCCCGTCGATTTTGGTAATAATGGCTTTGTCACAGAAAGGCAGAAGCTGACGGTAAATGCTTTCCCCTCCTACCACATAGATCTGTTTGTCCTCATAGCGCTTTAATTCTTCCGTTAATTCCTCTATGGAATGCACCACCGTGGCCCCTTTAACCTGATAATCATTACTTTTTGTCAGGACAATATTGACCCGGTTTGTCAAAGGCTGTCCCTGAGGAAAGCTCTCTAAAGTTTTACGCCCCATAACGATAACATTATCCGTGGTCAGCCGCCTGAAATTCTTCATATCATTGGGAATCCTCACAAGCAGCTTATTCTGATGTCCAATGGCCCAGTTTTTGTCCACCGATACAATTAAATTCATAAAACAATCTCCTTCTGTAAATATATCGTACATACAAATCCGTTTCTCACAGATTCATGCCTGCACAAACCGTTTTATATTGGCTTTTTTATATAGGCTTTTTTATATTGACTGTTTCTTATTGCAAGCCCGGCTTAAATTGCCACAGGAATATTTTTGATCTGGGGTCCGGTAATATAATCGACGGCCTTTACATCGTCCCTTGTAAACTCATAAAAATCATGAACCTCAGGATTCAGCCAGAACTCCGGCGCAGGCTGGGATTCTCTCTCAATCAATTCTTTGATAATGGGAATATGGCGGTCATAAATATGAGCGTCCGCTATAACATGCACCAGCTCTCCCACCTTCATATCGCACACCTGTGCAAGCATATGCATAAGCACCGCATACTGCGCCACATTCCAATTATTTGCCGTCAATACATCCTGTGAGCGCTGATTTAAGATTCCGTTTAAAGTCAGCCTTTCCTCTCCTTTCCCCTGGGTCACATTGAAGGTCATACTGTAAGCACAGGGATACAGATTCATTTCGTGTAAATCCTGATGCACATAAATGTTGGTCATAATCCTTCGGCTGAAGGGATTGTTTTTTAAATCGTAAATAACCCGGTCAACCTGGTCCATCATGCCTTCTTTATACTGGTGCTTAACGCCCAGCTGGTACCCGTAGGCCTTTCCGATGGAACCGTCCTCATCCGCCCATTCATCCCAGATATGGCTGTGCAGATCATGAATGTTATTGGACTTTCTCTGCCATATCCAGAGCATTTCATCCGTAGCGCTTTTTAAGGCCGTAGGCCGGAGCGTTAAAAGGGGAAATTCCTTAGATAGGTCATAACGGTTTACAACACCGAATTTTTTGATGGTATAGGCCGGTGTCCCGTCCTCCCAGTGTGGTCTTACCTTTTCTCCCTCAGTGCTGGTGCCGTTTTCCAGAATGTCCCTGCACATATTGATAAACACTGTATCCGCATAGCTCATATGATCGTATAATTCCTTTCCCTGATAATCCGTCTTATCTTAATTTTATCTTTCGTTATTTTGCTTTCTGCCGTTTCATCTTTCTATTTTAACAGTTTTGCAATCCCATTCTCTTTTGCAACTCTGTTTTCCTTATTTCATGCGCTTCGACGTCTATCTGTCCCACTTATCGCATAAGGAATTAATCTGGTCGGCAAATTTGGCAAGATCCTTATTGGTGCCGCCCTCATTATGCTGAATAACCGCAAGCAGTCTCTGCCCTGCTGCCAGCAGTCTTCTGAATACATCGGAAGCCCCTTTGGTTTTCTTCTTTTCCACACGTACGGGAACCGCCGCATATTCCACCTCATTGCTTGCCAGATTGAATCTGGTGCCGCTGTAGGGCGCATATGCACGAAATCCGTATTCATCATTGAGACAATCCTTAAAGGCTTCGCAGACTGATTCTTCCCCGTGTACCACAAAGACCCTTTCCGGTTTTTTCTCAAAGCCGGAAAGCCAGTCAAGCAGTCCGTTTTTATCCGCATGTCCCGACAAACCGATAAGCTTTTTGATAGAGGCCCGAATCTCAATAGACTCTCCAAACAGCTTTACCTCCGAAGCCCCTTCCACAATGTGTCTACCTAATGTGCCTGCTGCCTGATAGCCTACAAATAAAATCGTACACTCCGGCCTCCACAGGTTATGCTTTAAATGATGCCTGATACGTCCCGCCTCACACATGCCCGATGCGGAAATAATGACCTTGGGCTCCTCATCAAAGTTAATGGCTTTGGATTCATCGCTTGTAATGGACAGGTGCAGTCCCGGAAATCCGATAATGTTAACACCCTTTCTCACAAGCTCCATGGCTTCTTCATCAAAGCAGTTATATACATTTTTCTGAAAAATCCCCGTTGCTTCTACTGCCAGAGGGCTGTCCACATATACCGGGAAATCCTCATGTCCCTTAACAAGCCTGTCATTCTTAATCTGGCGCAGAAAATAAAGCAGCTCCTGAGTCCTTCCCACCGCAAAGGAGGGGATAACCACATTTCCTCCCCTGTCAAAGGTTTCCTGCAAAACAGCGGTTAAATCCGCCACATAGTCGGGACGCTCCGTAGTATGTAACCGGTCGCCGTAGGTGGATTCTACCACTACGTAGTCCGCATCCGGCGTCTTTTGCGGGTCTTTGATCAAGGGCTGATTCATATTTCCGATGTCCCCCGAAAAGACGATTTTCTTTTCCAACCCGTTTTCGTTCATCCACACCTCAATACTGGATGAACCCAAAAGATGTCCGATATCCGTAAAACGGATTTTGATACCGTCACATAAATTTACAATGGTATTATAATGGCAGGGAACAATCTGTTTTATGGTTCCGTCTGCATCCTCCATGGTATAAATCGGCTCCGCTGTCTGCACCTGGGTGCTTCTCTTTGCCTTTCTGTTTTTCCACTCCGCTTCCTGCATCTGGATGTGGGCGCAATCTCTGAGCATAATGCTGCACAGATCCGCCGTAGCGTCAGTCATAAAAATCTGTCCCCGGAATCCCCTTGCATACAACAGGGGAAGCATACCGGAGTGATCCACATGGGCATGTGTTAAAAGCACATAATCCACGAAAGCCGGTTCCACGGGAAGCTCCGCGTTTTCAAAAACATTCACTCCCTGTTCCATGCCGTAATCCACTAAAATCGTTTTACCGCAGACCTGCAGGCAATGGCAGCTGCCCGTTACCTCATGTGCCGCTCCTATAAACGTTAACTTCATAGTCCCACTCCCATCC
>CAZDRM010000151.1:0-6240 GCA_964507745.1 uncultured Lachnospiraceae bacterium | reverse complement strand
TGTCTTTATAGTAATATTTCCGGTCATGCTCGCCGATTTCTCGCATAACCCTGCAGGGATTTCCTACCGCAACCACATTTGCGGGGATATCTTTTGTCACAACACTTCCTGCGCCGATTACCGTATTGTCCCCGATAGTCACTCCCGGCATAATAATTGCTCCTGCGCCAATCCAGCAGTTTCTGCCTATATGAACGGGCATATTATACTGATAAATCTGCTCCCGAAGCTCTGGCAGGATAGGATGCCCGGCAGTGGAGATTGTCACATTGGGACCAAACATGGTGTAGTCTCCCACATAAATATGGGTATCATCTACACAGGTCAGGTTGTAATTTACATAAACCATCTTACCGAAATGACAGTGATGTCCGCCGAAGTTGGAATAGAAAGGCGCCTCAATGTATACGCCTTCTCCGCAGTCTCCCAGCATTTCCTTTAACATTTCGATTCTCTTTTCCTGCTCTGACGGCTTTGTCAGATTGTACTCGCACAATCTGTCCTGATAGATTACCTGCTCCTTCATGATTTCCTCATCTCCCGGAAGATAAAGTTCCCCAGTATGCATTTTTTCTTTCATTTCGCTCATTTCTAATTCCTCCTATTTTTATAATTATATCACATTTTACTTTGCACTTCTTCTGAAATAGCGTATAATTTTATAACAATCTTCTTTGGAGGTTTTTATGATTACTACCGCACAATACTGCTCTGCCTTCAACCCGGACGCCTCGGAAACAGTTTCATATAACAATCCTATGTTTCCCGCCTATGCCCGCTATGGAATCCTGTCCACTTATCCGGATTATTCCGCAATCAGCCACTGGCACGAGGATTTGGAATTTATTTTAATCAAAAAAGGAAAAATGACCTACAATGTCAACGGAGAGCTGATTGAACTTACCGAGGACAACGGCATTATGGTAAATAGCAGACAGCTCCATTATGGCTTTTCCAAGGAACATGAAGAATGTGAATTTATCTGTATTTTACTGTCTCCTGAATTGTTAAAGGGAAATGAATGGTTTTATGAGAATTGTATGGAACGCATTACCCGGAATGCTGCCTGTCCTTATCTGTATCTTCAGCGCAGCGGCTGGGAAGCATCTGTTCTGGAGAAATTGGAAAACCTGTATTGTTCTTTTTCCGACTCTTACACCAATCCCCTGTCCTGTTTTGAAGTGGTGGAGGATTTTACCGCCATTATGAAAATATTGTATAAAAACCTTCACAAGGAAGATCCTCTTTCTACAAAAGAAGCTTCGGAACTTTCCCTTCTTCGTTCTATGATCGGCTATATAGAGGAACATTATGCAGAACATATTACCCTTGAGGATATCGCTTCAGCGGGCAGCTGCTGCAAAAGCAGATGTTCCCTGCTTTTCAAAAAATACATGAACGATACGCCCATAACCTATACCACAAAGCTGCGCCTGAAAAAAAGCCTTGCTTCCCTGCTGGACCCCGGCAAAAGCATTACAGATACCGCCTACGAGTACGGCTTTTGCGGAGCCAGCTATTATTGCGAGACTTTTAAAAAATATTATGGATTATCTCCGCTGGCTTATCGGAAAATTCATGAAGGCGCGTAATAAATGAAATCTTTTATTATTTTTTCGAAAAGTTTTTGGAATTAATTCCAAAAAATATTGTTTTTTTATTTTTTTTTGGATATAATACAATAAAGTGAGGTGTTGTTATGAAACTCATTCAACGGAATGAATATCTTCAAAAACTAGCTGCATTACGGGGCAAACAAATTATTAAAGTTATAACCGGTATCCGCCGCTGCGGAAAATCCACATTGATGGAGATGTTTCAGCAAACCCTCTTAGAAGATGGCGTGGCTCCTCAAAATATTGTTTCCATTAATCTTGAAGACTATGATTATAAGAATTTACGCAATCCGGATAATCTTCATGCTTATCTCAAAGAACGTCTCGTAAAGGGGGAAACAACTTATATTTTTATAGATGAAATCCAACAATGCGTTGATTTTCCCGAAGTTATTGACAGTATCTATATCAAGCCGGATGTGGATATTTATCTTACCGGCTCCAATGCAACGCTGCTGTCAGGCGAAATTGCAACCTTACTTTCAGGACGGTATATTGAAATTTCCATGTTGCCGTTGTCTTTTAGGGAATATGTCCTTGGCACCGGAGACCGGGAACATTTGTCCCTGAAATATCGTGAATACCTGGAAACCAGTTCTTTTCCCTATGCCATTAATTTAATCGGCCATCCAAATGAAATCAGAGACTATCTTGAAGGATTATATAGTACAATTGTTATTAAAGATATAGCCAACCGAAAGAAAATCAGCAATACTATGATGCTGGAAAGTATTGTGAAATTTATTTTTGATAATATCGGAAGCCCGTTATCCTCAAAGAAAATCGCTGACACCCTAACCTCTGAAGGACGTAAAATTGATGTTAAAACTGTTGAAAAATACATGAACGCCCTGCTTGAATGCTTTATTGCCTATCGCGCAGGCCGTTTTAATATCAAAGGCAGGCAGCATCTGAAAACATTAGAAAAGTATTATGTTGCAGACATTGGCTTGCGGTATATGTTGCTTGGCTCCAGAGGTACAGATGTTGGACATATTCTTGAAAATATTGTGTATCTGGAGCTTTTACGTCGGGGATTTGAAGTCTACGTAGGAAAGCTGGGAGAACTGGAAGTAGATTTTGTAGCAATTAATAATAAAAAAGTCATTTATTTTCAAATTGCAGCAACCGTTCATGATAATAACACTTTAAAACGGGAACTGACTCCTCTGCAAAAAATAAATGACCATTATCAGAAATTCATTTTAACCCTTGATGAAGATCCTGAGGCAGATTATAACGGTATCCGAAGGGTCAATGCTCTGGAATGGCTGATGGGGGATATCCGATAATTTTCCAATCATCGGAAAAACACTCCGAGCATTCCCAGGAGAGTCCGTCCAAAAGAAACGACATAAAGAACCGCTGCAAATCCATTTAACAATAAGGCGGTTATCCCCACCGCCTTATGTCCTTCTTTAATATCAGAAACAGATATTCCTATTCCTACCCAAAGGAGAATAAGCATTGCTGTACTAAGGAAAAATATTTTCAAAATACCTGAGCACAAAATTACCAGTACAATATTAATAATTCCCCATACAATTGAAGCATTGTTCTTTTCTTTCATAATTTCCAGCCCCCTGTTTCTCTATTCTTGATTTCTTCAAGCAGTATCAAGAAATATTATGGATTATCCCCGCCGGCTCATGGCGCAAATAATTCCAGGAAAGACTTTCCGAAAGCAAGGATATAAATAACCGCCGCAAATCCGTTTAACAACAAGGCGATTGTTCCCTTCCTATTACGTCCTTCTTGAATATCAGAAACGGACAGTTTTATTCCCAACCAAAGGAGAATAAAGATTATTGTACCACTGATAATCATTTTCAAAATACGCGGACAAAAAACTACCAGTATTATATTGATAACCCCCATTGCTATCGAAGCATTGTTCCTGTCATTCATAGTCTCCTACCTCCTTTTTCATCTATTCATGATTTCTTCAAACGGCATCCCAAAGAATGCAAACAAAGTACTAATCCCAAAAATTCCTCAATCAGCCGGGCATCTAAGGGAACATAGGCACCAGCTCAAGCCCTTCCTCTTCCGGCAGCCCGAACATCAGGTTCATATTTTGTACCGCCTGACCTGCCGCTCCTTTTACCAGATTATCAATGGCTCCCATCATAATGATGCGGCCCGTCCGTTCATCAATGACAAAATTAATGTCCACATAGTTGCTGCCCTCTACCCATTTGGTCTCCGGCAGGCTTCCTTTATCCAGAACGCGGACAAACTTTTCATTGCTGTAATATTTGTCATAAACCGCCTTAATCTCCTCATAAGAAGGCAGGCTGCCGTCCGCTTTTCTCTTTAACTGTGCATATTCTGTAGCAAGGATGCCACGGTTCATGGGCACGAGGTGCGGAGTAAAATTAATCACTATAGGTTCTCCCGCCGCATAGCCCAGCTGCTCTTCAATTTCCGGTGTGTGACGGTGGGAAGCCACTCCGTATGCCTTGATATTCTCATTGACTTCACAGTAGAGGTTATTGACCTTGGCTCCCCTTCCCGCTCCTGAAGTGCCGGATTTTGCATCCACGATCAGGGAATGAACATCTATCAATCCTTCCTTTACCAACGGATACGCCGTCAGTATGGAACAGGTGGTATAGCAGCCGGGATTTGCCACCAGACGTGCTTTTTTCACATCCTCCCTGTTGATTTCACAAAGACCATAAACGGCTTCTTCTATGTACTGAGGGGATTTATGTTCAATGCCGTACCATTTCTCATAGACTGCCACATCCTTAATACGGAAATCCGCACTTAAATCCACAATCTTTACCTTATTCAAAATATCATCATTTACTAAAGAAGCACAAAGCCCCTGGGGCGTTGCGGTAAAAATCACATCCACCTGCCCTGCAAGCTCTTCCATGTTATCGTCCATGCATTTCGCATCCACAATCTGAAACATGTTACCGTAAACGGCAGAATATTTCTGATCTATATAACTTCTGGAGCCGTACCAGACAACCTCTGCATCCTTATGCTGTGTTAAAAGCCTTACAAGTTCGCCTCCCGCATAGCCTGTAGCTCCTATAATTCCTGCTTTAATCATTAATCCTGTCATCCTTTCATCTGTTTTCTATTTCCTATCCTGTACATTTCCATAATTCCAACATACAACCATATATGCCTGCTCCTATATCCGCAGGCTTCCTATCTTAAACCGGTACTTAACCATCATACCCAAAATGTCTTCCAAATTCAAGTCATCCGCCCCGTCCGCCTTTTGCGATTGCATAATTATAAATTATTTTTGCATAATATTCAAGTTTTTATTTGTTTTATGCATATTTTCTTGAATATTCACAATTTTATTCACAATTTTTCTGTTGCATTATTTCTTATTATGATGTATATTAATGAAAGAGCGGTTCTGCAAAACCGCAGAACATCTATTATTACATATTAAAACGGAGGCTTTTACAATGAAGGAAAAGGTTATTTTAGCTTATTCGGGCGGTTTGGATACAACAGCCATTATCCCCTGGTTAAAAGAAAATTATGATTACGACGTTATCTGCGTATGTGTGGACTGCGGTCAGGGCAACGAACTGGACGGTCTTGAGGAAAGAGCCAAGGCATCCGGTGCAGAAAAACTGTATATTGAAGATCTGACAGATATTTTCTGCGACGAATACATCGTACCCTGCGTACAGGCACATGCGGTTTATGAAAACAAGTATCTCTTAGGCACTTCCATGGCGCGTCCCGCCATTGCCAAGAGACTGGTCGAGATTGCCCGCAAGGAAAATGCAACAGCAATCTGCCACGGCGCAACAGGAAAAGGAAACGACCAGATTCGTTTTGAGCTGGGCATCAAGGCGCTGGCTCCCGACCTTCGTATTATTGCTGCATGGAGAGACCCCAAATGGACCATGAACTCCCGTGAAGAGGAAATCGAGTACTGCCGTGCACATGGCATCCACCTTCCTTTTTCTGCTGACAGCTCCTACAGCCGCGACCGTAACTTATGGCACATCAGCCATGAAGGCTTGGAATTAGAGGAGCCGGGAAACGAGCCCAACTACGACCATTTACTGGTTCTTGGCACAACACCGGAAAAAGCTCCCGATGAGGGCGAATATGTGACCATGACCTTCGAAAAGGGCGTTCCCAAATCCGTAAACGGCAAGGAAATGAAGGTTTCCGATATTATCAAGGAATTAAACAGACTGGGCGGCAAACACGGTATCGGCATTGTGGATATTGTTGAAAACCGTGTAGTAGGCATGAAATCCCGCGGCGTATACGAAACACCCGGCGGAACCATCCTTTACGAGGCTCATCAGCAGTTAGAGGAACTGATTTTAGACCGTGAGACAACAACCTTAAAACTGGACCTGGGTAACAAATTTGCTCAAATCGTTTATGAAGGAAAATGGTTTACCCCTCTTCGTGAAGCGGTTCAGGCATTTATTGAATCCACCCAGCAATATGTAACCGGAGAAGTCAAATTCAAACTGTACAAGGGCAACATCATCAAGGCAGGCACCACCAGTCCTTACTCCCTGTACAACGAAAGCATTGCTTCCTTCACAACAGGCGACTTGTATGACCACCACGATGCAGAAGGCTTTATTAACCTTTTCGGTCTTGCCAGCAAAGTCCG
>CAZDRM010000150.1:0-6308 GCA_964507745.1 uncultured Lachnospiraceae bacterium | reverse complement strand
CATACGCCGATTCCGTCGGTTACCCTTGCCAGACCGCTTGCCGCATGGGCTGCATTCTGCTCCGTCCTTACCAGAATACTTTCAATATTAGATTCCAAAATGCTGTTATAAAAGGGACAGATAGCAACTCCGGGATAACCGAAAACTGCTTTTACCCCTTCTGCTTCCAGACATTTTACCATTGCGTCCGCACCTATCATTTTATTTCACCTAAACCTTTCTTTTATTAGCCAGTCTTATATCCGTCTGCTACCGGTCTATTTTCAGTCCTTCATTCATTTACCGCCAGACTATTATCAGACTTTCTTATTCATCACATAATTTCTGCGCCAGCTTTACCGCATCCGCCGCATCCCTGGAATAGCCGTCCGCACCGATTTCGTCCGCATATTCCTGGGTAATGACCGCACCGCCGATCATTACCTTGGCATCCAGGCCTTCCTGTTTTGCCAGTTCGATGACATTCTTCATCTCCTGCATGGTGGTTGTCATCAGCGCCGAAAGGGCTATAATTCTGGCCTTGTTTTCCTTTGCCGCCCTGATAATTTCTTCCCTTGGCACATCTTTTCCTAAATCAATCACGGAAAAACCGTGATTTTTCAACATCAGTGCAACCAGATTTTTGCCGATGTCATGAATATCGCCTTTAACCGTCGCTATGACAATGGTGGGCATGGAAGAATCCTCTCCCTCCTCCTTTAACAAGGGCTCCAGATATTCAATGGATTTTTTCATGGTTTCCGCACTGGCAATGAGCTGGGGCAGGAAATATTTCCCACAGTCAAACAAATCTCCCACTTCCCCGATTGCGGGAAGCAATGCCTCGTTCAAAATATTCTGGGGCGGAATACTTTCTTCGATTGCTTTGCGGGTAAGTGAGAGAATATCTCTCTGCTTACCCTTCAGGACGGCTTCCTTTACCTGTCCCAAGGTTCCGCCTAAAGATGGCTGATTTCCTTTTAAACCGCTTTCTCCCGATTGTCCCTTATTGTTTCCGGAAGGCTTACTCCCTGCACCGGAAGGCGCGATTACCGCATCGGGATTTTCTTTTAAAAAGCTTTCCCTTGCTTCTTTTACCGCATTCATTCTGTCAATATAGGCAATATCGCTTTCTTCCTTTGCCATAAGCAAATCTGCAGATAAAGCCGCATGTACCAGCATTTCCTGATTGGGATTGGCAATAGCCATGGTAAGTCCCGACTGAATGGCCATGGTTAAAAAAGCGCTGTTTACATTCATTCTCTCGGGAAGCCCGAAAGAAATATTGGACAGTCCGCAGATCGTAGCAATTCCCAAATCCTTGCAATATCTGATTGTTTCCAGGGTCTCTATGGCAGCCTTGGGATTTGCCGCAACAGTAGCCACAAGCCCGTCCACAACAATATCATCCTTTGTCATGCCAAGCTCCAGAGCCCTGTCCAAAATTTTATGTATAATCTCTTTCTTCTCCTCTAAGTCCTTGGGAAGTCCCGCATCGGATAAAGGCAGAAGAATAAACATGGCGCCGTATTTCTTCGCTATGGGAAGCAGAGCGTCAATTTTGGCGCTTTCATAGGAAATGGAATTAATTAATGCTCTTCCCGGATACCGCCGCAGCGCCGCCTCAATCACATCCACATGGCTGGAATCTATGGCAAGAGGCAGAGAAGTAATATTTGCCACCTCTTCCAATACGGTCAGCATCATTGCCTTTTCATCGATGCCGCTCATACCCATATTGATGTCTAACACCTTTGCTCCGCATTCCTCCTGCTCTGCGGCAAACTGTGCCACCAGGTCCAGCCTGCCTTCCCTAAGCTCCGCCTGCAGTTTTTTCTTGCCGGTAGGATTGATTCTCTCGCCAACAATCATAAACTTATCGTCCAGACCAAATTCCAGAGCCTGTCTTTCCGAACACAGAAAATGCCTTCCTGAGAGATTCCTTTTCTCTACCTTTAAACGGCTGGTCTTAGCTGCCAGCTTTTCAATATATTCCGGGGTTGTCCCGCAGCATCCTCCGAGAATGGATGCCCCGCTTTCCACAACCTGTATCATTTCCTCTGCAAAGGTATCACTGTCCATGTCATAAACCGTCATTCCCTCATCATTCAAAGACGGCAGTCCCGCATTGGGCTTCGCAATTAAGGGAAGCTCTGTCACTTCTCTCATGGTGCGGATAACCTCACACATCTTATCCGGTCCCGTAGAACAGTTTGCACCAATGGCATCCACATGAAGACTGGTTAAGGCAATGGCTGCCGAAGCCGCATCAGAACCAAATAACGTCCTTCCATCGGTTTCAAAGGTAAGAGTTGCCATAACGGGCAGGCTGCTTACTTCCATAGCCGCAATGGCCGCCGCTCTTGTTTCCTGCAGGCTCATCATAGTCTCAATGACCAAAAGGTCAGCTCCCGCCTCTTCCAGATAACCTATCTGCTCCTTATAAACATCTATCAGTTCTTCAAATTCCAAAGGACCCATAGGCTTTAGCTGTTTTCCGGTCATGGTCAAATCTCCCGCCACCAGAGCTTTGCCGTCTACCGCTCTTTTGGAAAGCTGTACCAGCTTTAAGTTTATTTCTTTTATATCATCTTCCAGACCATATTCCGCCAGTTTAATCCTGTTTGCTGTAAATGTGGGGGCATATACAATATTGGTTCCTGCCTGTACATAGGCCTGCTGTAAGGATACAAGGACGTCCTCATGCTCTAAAATCCACTGTTCCGGACAGACTCCCACAGGCATTCCCGCTTTCATCAGGTTAGAACCGGTTGCCCCGTCCAAATATATTATCTTTTCACTGCAAAGTTTACGAAAAGCCTCTTTTTCCATGATAACTCCTCTGTTCTGACAAACCCAGTTCAATCAATTCTGCTGTCACCAAATTTCTATCGTCTTTTTTTCTTATCAATTCTGTCAAAACATATACGATAAATATTATAGCATTTATTTCTTATAATCACAACACAAGAAAAAACCATTCCGACTTTGCCGCTGTCCTGCAACACATGTTCGAAATGGTTTTCTATAAATTTTCGTATTTTTACAATGGAAAATTACTTTAAAATCTGAATTTTACCAATTAACGGAACCGGCTTTTCTTCTTCATTGATTGCTGCAATCAATCCCATAATCCAGCAGACCAAAATAAAAATAGCCCAAATCTGTCCAAGACACGGAATAACAGAAAGCAATCCGAACAGGAAAATAACCAGGGCCTGATTTAAATGGAATTTTGCACCTTCCTTATCGCCTGCACAAAATGCAACAACCAGACCAATCCATGTAATGTACGCAACAATTCCTGTTGTTCTCTTATCCATTGACTATAACCTCCTCCTTCTATAATTCTTTCAAATTTTATCACATTATTTACTTTATATCAATCTTTTTACATAAATCTGCAAAAAAGCTACTTCGTGTTACCTATAAAAGAAGAAAATCCCTCAAAAAACAACCTGAAGTTGCGACACAAGCTATAATTCCGCAAAAATGCACTTCTATAAAATTTCCACCTGATATTCTTTTTCAAAAATTTCTCCCGGCTTTAAAACATTACCGTATTCCCTTTCTTCCAGAGTTCCTTCAAAGGAAGCCTTATCACATCTTCCGTACCATGGCTCAATACAGATAAAGGGAGCATGCTTCCCGGCAGGAGACCATAATCCAAACAAGGGAGAATCAAAGCTGACTGAAAGATAAGGCTTTTTGTTTCTGTCACAAAGGCTGACCCTCTTTGCCTGCTTTCCTTCTATGATCAGAGCATCCCTGTCAAAAAGTGCGGCATCTATGGACAGCATTCCGCCATTTGTAACAAGCGTTTCTCCTTCTATGGCCACCAGTCCGTTTTCATTTAACACGGAATATTTTAAATTCTTTTCATTATCAAAGGAAATGTAATAATCGGTCTGCTCTCCTTCTCCGTTTAAGGGACACATAAAAGCAGGATGGCCTCCGATGGAAAAAAACATTTCTTTGGCATCTTCATTCATAACCCTCCAAAGCACATCCAGCTTATTTTCCTTTAAACGATATCCCAGTTCCAGACAGAAGGCAAAAGGATATTTTTTCAGAGTCTCATCGTCAGATTTTAAGGAAAACCAGACTTCCCCCTCCTCTTTTGATTTTAAAGAAAACTCCATATCCCGGGCAAAACCATGCTGACCCATAGGATAAGATTTTCCCTCATAAACAAATTCCTTGTTTTTCAGGCTGCCCACAATGGGAAACAGCACCGGCGAAGTCCGTTTCCAATACTTCTCATCCGCATTCCACATATACTCCGTACCCGTCTGCTTATTTATAATGCTTGATAGCTCTCCGCCAAGGGTATTGATTGTTACTTTTAATTGTTCATTTTCTAAAAAGACCTGCATATAGAACTCCTTCCCGCTTTTATACTCTGCTATTTGCTTTTACATGTAAATACGCCTGATTTACAACAAGGCATTTGACTTATTTTCAATTACAATATTATCATTTCTTCAGTTTTCATAAAATAACAAATCCCATGATATTTGCTGTTTTCATACAATTGTATAACAATGTCCCGCATAAGTGTATTTATCCTGTGATAAACGCTTTCTTTCTTCTCTCCGAAAAGTCCTTCCATATAATCCCGTTGACAGGCATCTAACACCGGTAAAATCTCTTTCATTGACATTCCATTTGCATCCTTCATCCTGAAATCCAAAGAAACATAGCCATCCATTTCATTTTCTTTGCACTTCCTCATAAAATAGCCCCTGAAATCCCCATCTTTTGTTACATCAAAACGTCTTTCTTTAAAATGAATGACTCCTGCATCCTTCTCCCCGGTAATTACCCTTCTGAAGCTGGCTCTGCCGTATTGATTATATTCCTTTACATAAACAGCCTCCTCTCTGACTTTCCCCTTTCCCGGCTCTTCCAAAAGCAGTACACCCTTTTCAAGAAAATGCTCCCATACCGTTTTCTGAACCCTTTCATAGGGCACCGGAAAAGACAATTGTTCCATAATCTTTCTGACAGAATAGCCCAAGTCAGCCAAATGCCGGATTGCGCCGCCGCAGGCGGCTTCATAGGTAAAGTTGGATATGGCCTGTTTAAAATATTTCTGTTCCTCCATAGGTATCCTTATACTCCTATCAAAAATAAGCAATTGTGCCATAAACTGCTTTGATTCCTTAAAATTACAGCAGGATTATTGACTTAAACCATTTTCCTCATAATTACCACATCCATACAATGTTGATGCAGGACACCGCTGCTGTTACAATCAAAAATAATCTCTTCCAGCAACTCTGTCTTCCAGTCATAATAATATTGCAGCAGTTCGCCCGACTGCCAAAAATATTCGGTATCCTCCCAATCAGGGGCAGTTTCGATAAAAGGCTTTTCCACAAATACATTCAGTATATGAATACCATCTGCATTTGTATGCTTTTTCAGATTATCAATGGTTTTCTGCCGTTTATCCTGTGGAATATATTGTAACACACCGCTGGCATAAATCACATCAAAATGATTCTCCACCTTATAATCCAACAGATCTGCACAGAAAAAATCTACTGAAACATTAGAGATTTCTGCCAGATGCCTGCCCTTTTCTATACCGCTCTGTGCAATATCAAAGGCTGATACCGTATATCCATTCTTTGCAAAAAAGACCGCCGCCTGTCCTTCTCCACAGCCTACATCTAATAACCTAAGGGGTATAACCGGTGGTTTCCTTTTCAAAACTTCATAACAACCGCTCCACACCTGATTGCCCCAATAATATTCTTCACTATGGTATTTCTGCTCATAGTGAGTGGTCATAATCTTCTCTGACTGATAGCCCATCAGAGCATCCAGAGTCACATGGAAATAAGAGGCAATCTTCGGCAACAGCTCAATATCCGGGTATCCCTGATTGTTCTCCCATTTGGAAACAGATTGAAAAGATACGCCTATCTTGCCCGCAAACTGTTCCTGTGTCAATTTACTTTCTTTTCTGAGCCTGTATAAATTTTCTGCAAAATTTTTATTCATATAATTGTTCCTTTCCCATTGCTGATTTATAGAAATTATATCCTAAAACAACCTCAAACCCTATCACTTTTTAATAGAATTCATTTTGCTTTTCAACTGAGAATAGAATTACACTCTTACATTAAACTTAACATTCACACAGTAACGTGTCTTATATGCGCATTTTAACGCAAAAAATGAGAGCCAACCAAACCGTATTACAACGTGATCAGCTCTCAATCTAAGCCATTTTAAAGCGCTTCCTTAGAATTTTCCTTCTTTTGCAGCTTCCTCAATCGAAACAGCAACTGCAACAGTAGCGCCAACCATAGGGTTGT
>CAZDRM010000149.1:0-6329 GCA_964507745.1 uncultured Lachnospiraceae bacterium | reverse complement strand
TCATATCTTGTTTGTGCCTTGAGCGAAGCGAAAGGAATGATAACAAACATGAAGGTAAGAAGAATCTTAATGTCATTGTCAGGAGTTATTATCTGTGCTGTCAGTGTCGGCGTTTTTAAAATTGCCGCTTTAGGCGTAGACCCTTTTCAGTCCCTCATGAGCGGACTTGACCGCTTAATCCCTCTTCAGTTTGGAACGCTGTATACTCTGGTCAATCTGGTTTTACTGATATTCAGCCTGATTGTTGACCGCCACAATATCGGAATCGCCACTTTTATCAACCTGTTTTTATTAGGTTATATTACACAATATACTTATGAATTTCTACAGGGAATTTTTGTTTCTCCCTCTATGGTTACCCGCTTTCTCTGCCTTGCCGTGGGAATTGTGGTCATTTGTTTTGGTTCGGCCCTTTACATGACCGCGGATCTGGGAGTTTCCACTTATGACGCAGTCGCCATTGTTCTGGCTTACAAATGGAAGCTCGGCAAATTCCAGTTCTGCCGTGTGGGAACCGATTTGGTATGCGTGATTGCAGGCTCAGTCATTTTTCTCTTGGGAGGCGGATCTTTCAATGAAATTCCCACTATTGTAGGAATCGGAACGATTATTACCGCTTTTTTTATGGGACCTCTTATTGAACTATTCAACGAAAAGATTGCACGCCCTTTATTAAAGGATAAATCCTCTCTGTCCGGTCAATAACCTCTCCGCAGGCAACACACTAAAATCATGGCATCAAAAAAGGAACCCCTTGCCGGTTACCCGACATGGCAGCTCCTTCTATTTCATTTTTAATTATACTTCTACATCTGCTCCGTAATCCACTCCCGGCATCCTAAAGCCGAACATCTGGAAGAAATCATCCCAGTAACCCTGGATATCACACATCTCTGCTACATTTTCCGTGGACACCTCATCCCAGATTTTCATAATGGCTTCCTGAACCTCCGGTTTCATTTCCCAGTCATCCAGACGGATTCTTTCTTCTTCGTCTACGGGTATTTCTCCTGCTCCCAGCTTTTCCGTAAACAGTCTTACCATCTGTTCAATGCAGCCTTCATGAAGCTTTTGCTCTTTCATGACCTTATACATAATGGACAGATAAAGAGGCACAGCCGGAATAGCGGAGCTGGACTGGGTTACCACAGCCTTATTGACGGATACATATGCTTTTACATCAGTATACTTTTCATTGATTTTATTTGATGTTTCCAAAACATGCTTCTTTGCCTGACCGATTGTCCCGCTGTAATAAATGGGATAGGTCAGCTCCGGCCCTATGTATGAGTAAGCAATGGTTAACGCATCCTTTTCCAGAGCATCCGCTTCTTTTAATGCGTCAATCCAAAGTTCCCAGTCTTCACCACCCATAACCTTGACGGTTCCTTCTATCTCTTCTTTGGTTGCCGGCTCCAATGTGGCCGTAATCACTTCATTATTGTTCAGATTTAATGATTTGGTTTTAAATGCCTCGTCCACGGTCTTTAATACAGATGCATAGCTGTTTCCGTCAGATGTATTTCTACGGGGAGCCGCAAGGGAATAAATAACCATATCCACCTTTCCCAAATCCTTTTTGATTGTTTCAATGACTTCTTTTTTGATTTCATCAGAAAAGGCATCGCCGTTAATGGATTTGGAATACAATCCTGCCTCTTTTGCCATTTTATCAAAAGCCTGCGTGTTATACCAGCCTGCCGTTGCCGTTCTTTTACCTGCCGCCGGGCGTTCAAACATCACGCCGATGGTATCTGCCTTACAGGTAAATGCAGCAGCAATACGGCTGGCAAGGCCGTAACCGGTGGATGCGCCGATTACCAGTACCTTTTTCCATGTCCTCTCTTTATCAGCAGCAAATGACTCTCCCGCCTTTTTAGCATATGCTGTCTGCTCCTCCACATTTTTATAGCAGCCTGTGGGATGAGCTGTCGTACAAATAAATCCTTTAGATTTAGGCTCTACTATCATAAAAATTCCTCCTGGATATATCATATCCGCCTGTTTTCCATAACATGAAAAAACAGGCTTTCTAGATTTTCTATTTGCGCATTTTCGTATATATATAATACCATTCCAGAAGTAGTATAGCATACCAAGAGGATTCAATCCAGTATTTTATTTTGATACTCAAACATTCAATCGTTCAATTTTCTCCCGCAGCCCAAGCATGTTTTTATCCAGCTCTGCAATGGTTACTGCATAATCCTTTAATTCCTTTCCTATGGACTCCGCACCGGGAAATTCTTTTTTGTAGACAAGCTGGTGGTCCAGCACCGACCAGAAATCCATTGCCACGGTCCTAAGCTGTACCTCTACCTTTCGCCACTGATTTTCTTTTCTGTCCACATCCTTTTCTGCACTTTTTTCTGTTCCCACGGGTACTTCGATTATCAGGTGCAGGCTCATATATCCGTTACTTTTAGGCTTTTTGATATAATCCTTTTCCTTTAAAATCCGAATATCCTTCTGCTTTTTTAAACATTCCGCAACCTCATATACATCATCCATAAACAGACAGACCGTCCTTACTCCCAACAAGTCGTTGCATCTTAAAATTCCCGCCCTGTCCGCAGGATAACTTTTTTTCCTTATTTTTTTGTAGACACTGTCTGCGCTTTTTACCCGGCTGGTAACCTGATTGATGACTTTGCGGTTCTTCTCAGCCGCAAGACACATTCCGATTTCCCCTAAGCGTTCTTCTGTAAATTCTATCGCTTTCCATGAGTTCTTTTTGTATATGTAATC
Organism: uncultured Lachnospiraceae bacterium; assembly: GCA_964507745.1. Classification (GTDB taxonomy): domain Bacteria; phylum Bacillota; class Clostridia; order Lachnospirales; family Lachnospiraceae; genus UBA2882. The sequence continues at coordinate 3,581 of CAZDRM010000149.1, read as the reverse complement.
GCCCATTAAAGCCTCTATTACGTTTTTCTCTACATTCTTTTCCTCTCCCGGACATAGTATTTCGCTTTTTTCATTCATAATAAAATATCATACCCCTTTTGCCTTCTTTTAACAGCTACCTATAATCATATGCGGAGAAGGAATGAGATATGCATATTTTTTGTATATGGTATATTATTTAATTCTATTTTCTTTCAAACAGTCTTACACCGGCTGCATCCATTGTCAATTCATAGCTGATATTATGATACTCCATGATATCACCGCTCTCGACATCTACTACAATAATACATTCTGGCAAAAAATTTTCATCATCAAAAACCTCTGTTTCATTTGTTACGCAAACATGTTCAAATCTGCTTATAAAATTCTCCATCTTTTTCCACAAAGGATATTCATAACTGTCAACTCCACAGACAAAACCTACATTTTGATATCCGTTCTCTATTATAGCATCTGACACTAACATATAAGGTTCATAAATTCCCCGAACCGAAAAATATTGAAGCATACGGTTTTCCCCTGACACCAGATAATGTTTATGATGTTGTACTAAATTATTAAATGATAAAATACTGATAAAAACAATTATTCCTGCAAATGCATATGCTAACTGCTTTCTTTTACTGAATACATATTGAAACACCAGCATAACTGCCGGAGCAAGCAGTGCAAAATACCCGACTTCATAACGAACGATAAATTTATACCATCGCGCAACCGCGCAAAATGCCAACATGGAACCCATCCCTGCAATAATATATCCCAAGGAAAAATCCTGTTTCAAATCCTCATTTTTTCTTATCAATCTGTAAATTACAACTACAAGTCCACATAAAATCGCAAAAATCATGAGCCATGTAATTATGGGAGCAAGAGCAGTATCCTGACCTAAATTAAACTCATTTAACTGAAAATTTAACAAGGAATCCGGTACCTGGCCGGCATACAAAATAGATGCGCTCTTGGCAACAACCCTATTAATAAAATCACTTACTTCTAAATACTCATTAGGCAGGTTGAATCCGATATTCTGAATCATATTTTCCATTAGGTAACGAATATCCCATGACTCTACCAGAAATTCCGTGTTTTCTACTGCAGAATGAAATGTAACAAAATTCCTCATCATTTCCGGCAATGCCACAATCAATGCAGTTAATCCTGTAATAAATACCGACATAATGACAATCCAAGCGTTATCTTTCCTTCGAATACAAACAAAAAGCAGCCAGACGGCAAATATAATTGCCCCTATGCAAACAGACGGCTTTGCCAGATAACAAAATCCCGCACTTATTCCCAATAAAATCAATCGACAGACCATCGTTCGATTCCAAGATAATTTGTTTCTTATATCCGTATAATGCAGAACAATATAAACGAAAATCAAAACCCACATTGCCGAATACATATCTACCTGTGTAGAGAGCGCTTCTCCAAATACAATTGGTGTTGTAGCAAACACAAGCGCAGCAAGAGAACCGAACAATTTTTTGCATTTGGTTATTTCACTAATTTTATACACTAAAAAGACTGATATAACAAAAGAAAATGCCTGCATCAGATTTACAAAGTAATCCGTATTTCCCGACAAAATGTACACATGTAAATTTACAAATTCTGCAAGCGGCGGTCCTGAAATCTGACTAAGGTCATGACATGCATAATGAGCAATGGAACCATTCTGAGCCCAGTGCGCTATTCTGGTAAGATGATAGGTCATGGAATCCCAATTATAAGGGACAGTCATTAATGCCATATAGACAACCGTACCGCAAATAACTATTAAAATGATTGTAACTGAAGAAAAGCAGCTTTTGGAAAACAAAAATAAATGCTTTAATTCCGATAACATAATTTTTCTTTTCCTTATAATAATTGTAAATACCAGAAACGCTCCCAGATCCACAATTAGCCATAGCAAAGCAACTGATTTAAAATTAATTTTACAAAACAGGGAGAGCACTTCATTGGCTGACAAAACTATCAGAGTATTGATTGAAATGCTATACAGCATAGTCATTGTTCTGTCTTTACCCCAAATAATCCCCATAGATTCTGCTATCATATTAACATCTATATAAATAATCAGAATTGAAATAATCGGTAATATCAGCATCTAAAAAATTCCTCCAGTATTACTAAATTAAATTTCTTTATTCAGATTTCGAAAATCTTTCAATGCTTTTATGCCTATCCGAAAGATACTCTTTACATTAATAGAATTGACACCGCCCTGCCGTTTCCTGAAAGTAATAGGGATGTACATGACCCGGCAGCTCTTTTTTGCATATATAACCGATAAAAGCACATTCGACAGATTAAAGTCATTTGGTATCAGGTCTATATATTCTTTTAATGTTGATCCCTTTATCAGACGAAAAGGCGTATTTGCATCTGTTACAGTAACATGGAAACATATCCTTATAACATATTTCAACACTTTTGTGACAAAGATACGGGAGATTCCATCCAGTCTGTTTTTTCTCCATCCGATTATTAAATCATATTGATTCCGCTGATCCCAGAATTGTTCAAATTCAGCAGGCAGCGTCTGTCCATCAGAATCTGTCTGAAAGATAAAATCCGCCCCCTGCTTCAAGGCATAATAATAACCATAAAGCACTGTCGCACCATGTCCGCTGTTATCCTTGGTAAGGGGCTGCAGAAGCGGTCTTGTATTTGCACATTTACAGATTTTATGATAGGTATCATCACGACTTCCATCATCAATTAAGACTAATCTTGACGCTCCGTCTCCATTATGTTCTTCTACAATCGGATACCAGTCATCAATGACTTGTTCAACATTCAATTCTTCATTATAGGCCGGAATCACAATAAAAAGTTTATCCAAAATGTTTACTACCTCAACTGTATGTATTACTTCGTACTTTCGTTTAAATTATACGATAAAAAATACTATTGTGCAATGACAATTTTTATTACAATTAACGCATATACTATTAATTAGCGGTGGAAAAAATGATAGATGTATTAACACGTATAACTGAAATGAGAAAAGAAAGACATTGGACAGAATATCAGCTTGCAGAAAAATCAGGGCTTACACAGTCCACAATTTCTTCATGGTATCGTAAAGGAATGCTGCCCACTATTCCTTCCCTTTTGAAAATATGTGATGCCTTCGGGATATCTGTATCGCAATTCTTTTTAGATGACAGCAGTCAAACTGTTTTGTTAAACGAGCGTCAGGCAGCATTACTGGCTGCTTCCGATAAACTGAATGCCGAACAATATGACGCACTACTGTGCTTTATTAAAACTCTGTAATAAAAAAGAGCCGTTTACTCTCAAGAATCTTGAAAATAAGCGGCTCTCGATTTTGCCATTCGCCGTTCGTCGAACACGCAAGCTACTCTTCTCACTAACGCTCATTATATCCCCGTCACCGGGAAATACCACACATCTCGGTTATATGGCAGCATTTCATCCGCCATACACAAAATGACTCCCGGCTGAATATCCTTTTTTAACTTACTAAGGACAGAAAAATTTTTATCCGCATGGTCAGGGGCTTTTGCCTTTTTAATTTCCACGGGATAAATCTTATCTCC
>CAZDRM010000148.1:1360-6346 GCA_964507745.1 uncultured Lachnospiraceae bacterium | reverse complement strand
TGTAGTCTGCAAGGGCGCTTCCCTTGAAGGATGCGATATCTTTATCCTTTAAAAGAATTTTCCCGGAGCTTGGCTTTATCATGGTGGCAATACAGTTTAAAAGGGTAGTTTTGCCGGAACCGCTTGCTCCCATAATGCCGAGGAATTCCCCATCCAGTACATCGAAAGAAATGCCCTGTAGGGCTTCTGTTTTTTGGGTGCCTTTGCCATAGCTTTTGGTAAGCCGGTCTACTTGTAAAATGCGATGATTCTGATTCATAACAATCCTCCTGTTGTTTGATTTCCGTCGAGCCCTGTAAATAAGGTTCTGCAGGATTGATGTCCTGTTGTATGACGGTAAGGCTGTTGCATGGTCTCATTATAGAAGTGAGAATGACCGGATACCACTTACAGCTGCTGTAAGGTTGGTTTTATTATAGCAAAGCCCTGTAAAAGGGCAACATTTTTTGCTTTTATTCACATATATTGTATAATAAACCATGCAAGAGGTATCTATGAAAAACAGACGCACACGGTTTAGATTTATGCTTGGAGGCATCGTAACGGCCTATCTGCTCCTTGCAGGATACTGGTTTTTTACGGGAAGATTTCAGGAGGATAAAATGAAAGAAACGGTAATATGGCAGTCAGAAACGGAAAATGACAGTAAACCGGAGGAGACAGGCGGAAAGAAGATTGCCCTGACCTTTGACGACGGCCCCCATCCTGTCTATACCCCCATGCTTTTGGAAGGATTGAAGAAACGGGGAGTAAAGGTTACCTTTTTCCTCATGGGAAGCGCAGCGGAAAAATATCCCGATATTGTAAAGCAAATGGCAGACGACGGTCATTTAATCGGAAACCATACCTTTCATCATGTAGGGCTTAAAAATGCCGATGCAGCTTTGATTGAATCGGAGGTAGTGTCCGCAAATGAACTGATTGAGGAGATAGCGGGAGAGCGCCCCCAGTTTATACGCCCGCCCTTTGGACAATGTGATGCCGGGATTGAAAGTAATACGGGGATGATTTGTGTTTTGTGGAGCATTGATCCCCAGGACTGGTGTACAAAGGATGCCTCCAAGGTGGTTAAAAGAGTTTTGGCAAATGCCAAAGATAACGGCATTATTCTGATGCATGACCAGTATAAATCAAGCGTTATGGCGGCGTTTACCATTATAGATCAGCTGCAGAAGGAAGGCTATGAGTTTGTTACCGTGGATGAAATCTTGTTGGATTGAAAGAAGCTGTTAAATAAAGTTGTCACACATAGCAGATATATAAAATTCACAAACAAATTTCTAGTGACGAAAGAAAAATAAAGTGCTATTATTTTGGTGTAAACAGGACTGTCCCGGAGAGCAGTGAGTTTGTATCATGAAGGAAACATATTATAATGGACATGAATTTATTTGATTATATGAGAGAAAACAAAATGGAGAAGGAGTCTCCCTTAGCGGCGAGGCTGCGTCCTACTACTCTGGATGAGGTGGTAGGGCAGCAGCACATTATCGGTAAAGACAAGCTGCTTTACCGTGCCATAAAAGCGGACAAGCTGGGCAGCGTGATTTTTTACGGACCGCCGGGAACGGGAAAGACAACTCTTGCCAAAGTTATTGCCAATACAACAAGTGCGGAATTTACCCAGATTAATGCCACGGTGGCCGGTAAAAAGGACATGGAAGAGGTGGTGGCAAAAGCAAAAGACACCTATGGCATGTACGGGAAAAAGACTATTCTTTTTGTGGATGAGATTCACAGATTTAATAAGGGGCAGCAGGACTATCTTCTGCCTTTTGTGGAGGACGGAACTCTGGTATTAATCGGCGCCACTACGGAAAATCCCTATTTTGAGGTAAACAGCGCCTTGATTTCACGCTCTATTGTTTTTGAATTAAAGCCCTTGGATAAGGAAGATGTTTTAACCCTGATTCACAGGGCTGTTTATGATGAGAAAAAAGGCATGGGCGCATATCAGGCGGTAATTGATGATGATGCGGCGGCATTTCTTGCAGAAATTGCGGGAGGAGATGCCAGACATGCCTTAAATGCCATAGAACTGGGCATTTTGACCACACAGCGCAGCGAAGACGGGAAAATCCATATTACCCTGGAGGTGGCAAGCGAGTGTATCCAGAAGAGAGTAGTCCGTTATGACAAGACGGGAGATAACCATTATGATACCATTTCCGCCTTTATTAAGAGCATGCGGGGCTCGGATCCGGATGCGGCGGTTTATTATCTTGCCAGAATGCTTTATGCAGGAGAGAGTGTAACCTTTATTTCAAGGAGAATTATGATCTGTGCCGCTGAGGATGTGGGGCTGGCAGATCCTAATGCCCTGACGGTGGCGGTCAGCGCGGCTCAGGCGGTGGAGCGCGTGGGAATGCCGGAGGCGAGGATTATTTTATCGGAGGCGGTTTCTTATGTGGCAAGCGCGCCTAAGAGCAACGCCGCCAACAATGCCATAGATGAAGCTTTTAGGGAGGTGGAGAAGAGCGGAAATCTTCCCATTCCTACTCACTTACAGGATGCGCATTATAAGGGGGCGGCAAAGCTGGGGCACGGCGTCGGTTATTTATATGCTCACAATTATAATAAGCATTATGTAGAGCAGCAGTACTTACCCTATGAATTAAACGGAAAAGAATTTTATCGTCCTACAGATAACGGTTATGAAAAGAAAATCAAGGAGCATATGAAATGGTTGAAGGATAAGCCGAAGAAATCAGAAAAGGACTTAGAAAAGGATTCAGATAATAGTAAAGAACTTAGATAATAGCAAAGAATATAAGGATACGTGATTTGAGGTGGAGCTAATTATGAAAAAAATCAGACAAAATACAAAAAAGAGTACAGACCAACGTTTGATAATGATTTCTTTAGATGCGGTGGGACAGCGTGATCTTGCCTATTTATGTACCCTCCCCAATTTTAAAGGTCTTTGGGAACGGGCGGCAAAATGCGCCCATGTGCAAAGCGTCTATCCATCAATTACCTATCCTGCCCATGTTTCCATTGTAACGGGCAAAAAACCGGTTCATCACAGGGTCATTAATAATACCAGACTGCAGCCGAGACGCCCTGCTCCGGACTGGATCTGGCAGAGAAAATTTATAAAGGGAACAACCTTGTACGATGAAGCCCTGAAAAAAGGATGGAAGGTTGCCGCCCTGCTCTGGCCCGTAACGGCAAGAAGCCGTATTACTTATAACCTGCCGGAAATTTTTGCCAACAGATTCTGGCAGAATCAGGTAATGGTTTCTGCATATAACGGAAGCGCTTTATATGAAATGAATTTGTACCGCAGATTCGGACATTTGATAGACGGTATTCATCAGCCTGCGCTGGATAACTTTGTCCATGCCAGTGCCCTCTATACCATCAGGCATTATAATCCGGAAATGATGCTCGTTCATTTTACGGATGTGGATACCAACAGACATATATACGGAGTGGACCATCCCAAGGTAACGGATGCTTTGGACAGGCATGACAAGCGTCTGGGAGAATTGATGGATGCCCTTAAGGCCACAGGGGATATGGATAAAACAACAGTTGTTATACTTGGAGACCACTGCCAGTATCAGACTGAGAGAGTAGTATACTTTAATTATTTGCTGAAAAAAGCGGGATTTTTGAAGGCAAAGGGGGATGTCATTACAGATTATACCTATATTTCAAAAAACTGTGATGGCTGTACTTATATTTATGAAAATCCCAAAAAGAAGGCGACAAAACGAGATTTCAAAAAACTGACAGCACTGTTAGAAAAATGCAAAGAGAATCCTGTCTGCGGAATAGACCGTATATTTACGGGAAAAGAAGCGGGAGAACTGGGTGCGGATAACAGATGTGTCTATCTGATAGAAGCAAAAGAACCTGTTTTTTATCTGGATGCCTGCCATACCCTGACTGAGCCTGTAGAAAAAATGAAAAAAGGAAAAATGCGGGCCGTTCATGGTTATCTGCCTGATAAGCCGGACTATGAAACCTTCTTTATGGCCTTTGGCTATGGCATAAAGGAAGGCGTGGAGATTCCTTCCATGCACCTTTATGATGAGGGTCCTACTCTTGCAAAAATAATAGGTGTTACTTTACCTGATGCCGATGGCAGATGCTTTGACGAAATATTGAAATGATTTCTTAATCATGATTTTTGCATAAAGATACTAATAGGATTCCTTGGTTGTAGAAAGAATCATTAAAACAATTCCTTCATAATAGCTGCATAAACAGCTTCATTCCGTCTTTGCCAGTGATCACAAAGGGCAGAGGCGGTTTTTTCGTCGGGAACAGCCAGCTTCAGTTCAATCAATGTTTCTCCCCGTTCCGTAGCGGTAAGAACAGTCTGGTAGCTTCCGCCGGCGGTTTTGAAATACTGTCCCGTAACAGCTGACTCATTGCGCAGTTCCATGGAATTTTCTTTCAGATAGCTGTCGATTTCCTCTTTGATAGGCTCCGGTATGTTGCTGCAAAAAAAAGTCAAAGTGGAATGCCCTTCTTCGGTTAACATAAGTTGGGTGCGATTGTGGACGGTTTTTGTGAAAATCAGACGGATTTCGCAAAGCTCCCCGATTGCCTGCTGCAGTGTCAGATAGTTGGTGTATTCCTTTTCCAGAATAAATCCCTCAATCTGTGCCCTGGTCAAAGGGAAGGATACCCGGTCCAGCATGTATAGTACAATCAGTTTATATAAAGTCATAGGTTCCTGTGTCATATCTAAACCTCTTTTCTGAATTTTCTAAATCTTTCTGAATTTTCTAAATCTTTCTGAATTTTCTAAATCTTTCTGAATTTTTCTGAATTTTCCTGATTTTCCTGTAAATTCCTGAGATTATTTGTTTTCGTAGTATTTCCCCTGAAAGCTGACCGTTTCCTTGCAAAGCTTATGGAAGCTGTTTAAAATATCCCGCTTATTTAAGCTCCATTTTGGGGAAATCAGCAAATTTTTAGGACCGTCGCCTGTAATGCGGTGGACGACAATACGGGGATTTAAACGGGTAA
>CAZDRM010000148.1:0-1260 GCA_964507745.1 uncultured Lachnospiraceae bacterium | reverse complement strand
TTAGGACCGTCGCCTGTAATGCGGTGGACGACAATACGGGGATTTAAACGGGTAATGCAGGCAAGAAGAGTGTGGAGATATTCTTCTTTGGAATAAACGGGAACCAGACCCTTTTCATACTCCACAGCCAGGTCCGTATTTTTTAAAATATATAACAGTTGTAATTTTATTCCAAAAGGCTCAATTTGGCTAACATAATTTATTGTTTCTAATATGCAATCCAGGTTCTCGCCGGGAAGTCCTAAAATGGTATGCACAATAAAAGGAATCTTCAGTTCCTTTAAAGCGGCAGCCGCCTTCTCAAAGACAGACAGCTTGTAACCCCGTCTGATATAAGCGGCAGTATCCTCGTGAATGGTTTGCAGTCCCAGCTCAATCCAGATAAATTTAGCGGGGAATTCCGTCTTCAGTCTGGCCAGCACATTCAAAACCTCATTTCCCAGACAATCGGGTCGTGTAGCAATAGAAACACCTGCTATTTTATCGTGGGATAAAGCGGCATGGTAAAGGGAATACAGGCGTTCCGGCCTGTCATAGGTCCCTGTATAAGCTTGAAAATAGGCGATATATTTATCGCCTGTTTTTTTCTCATGAAAGAGGGAAACACCTTTCTGGATTTCGCTACCTATATCTATGGCCGTTTTTTTGCCAGGGTATTCGTCGCCGGATGTTTTTACAGGGACAGCAAATTCGCCGCTTCCCCCGTGGCTGCAAAAGATACAGCCACCGTATCCGGCGGTGCCGTCCCTGTTAGGGCAGGTAAATCCGCCGTCTAATGCAATTTTATACAGTTTTTCGCCGAAGGTCTCTTTACAATAACAATCCAGCGAATAATAGGGCTTACCATTCCAGTCTTGTCTCATATTACTTAATGTGGGATTTTACAGCCTCTGCCACAACCTCTGCCACTTTGGGATTGAAAGCTTCGGGCATAATGTTATCTTCGTTCAATTCTTCATCCGGTACGAGGCCCGCAATGGCGAAAGCGGCAGCCAGCTTCATTTCTTCCGTAATCTGGGCAGCCCGTCCTTCCAGAGCGCCCTTAAAGATGCCGGGGAAGGCTACCACATTGTTGACCTGATTGGGGAAATCGCTTCGTCCTGTGCCCACAACCTTTGCGCCTGCGGCTTTTGCCACATCGGGCATAATCTCGGGAACGGGATTTGCCATGGCAAATAATATGGAATCCTGATTCATGGAAGAAACCATTTCGGGAGTCACAATATTGGGAGCGGAAACGCCTACGAAAATATCCGCGCC
>CAZDRM010000147.1:0-6394 GCA_964507745.1 uncultured Lachnospiraceae bacterium | reverse complement strand
TGGTAATCCACCGGCACCCGCACATGGTCCAGTCCCCAGCCTGCAATTGTCTCAAGGTCCTTTTCCACTATGAAGGTTTCATAATAATCCTTCTCATAACGATTGCACTGGGAAATCCAACCGCCTAAATTCACACCCTTCTGATATCCTTCAAATACTCTCATGTCGTTCTCCTTTTCATTTTTTTATTATAACCGGTCATATTTATTGCCCGACATATTTTATCTATTTTTAAAATTATCCGTTTTGTCCTTCAACTCTTTTGCCTGAAGCTGAAGATTCCATGACCATTCTTTTAACTGCTCGCTGGTCTTTTCCTGCTCCTCGGACACGCCCAGAGCTTCTCTGGAATACTTCATACAGGATTCCGTATTTTTATCAATCATCACAAAGGAGCTGCTCATGGCTTTCTGTGCATCCACAAATGCCTGTAATGCTTCCGTCATGGCTTCATTGGCCTCTCCCATATTTCCGATAAAGGTCTCAACTGAACGGAATTCCTCCTGTACCTGCTTTGCCACATCCACATTGGATTTAAATACACTGCCGTACTCCTGGATTTCCAAAACCCTGTCCCCGACCTGCTGCTGAATTTCCATAACCAGTGCCTTGATATCCTCTGTGGCCGTTTTTGTCTGCTCGGACAGCTGCCGTATTTCATCCGCGACAACGGCAAAGCCCTTTCCAGCTTCTCCCGCTCTTGCCGCCTCAATAGAAGCATTTAATGCCAGAAGATTTGTCTGACCGGAAATGCTGGTTATGGTGGAAATAATGTTCGTAATGTCATTGGATTTCTGCTCCAATACCGCCACATTGGACTGAAGCACATTCATGTTTTCCATGTTGTCCGCCGTGGCCTTACCCAAAGCAGCCACAACCGTCATATTTTGCTGCAAATCATCATTAGCCGCAACTACCAGCTCATTCATATTCCGGAAGCGTTCTTTAAACCGCTCTATTTCTTCTTCCATACCGCTTAACTTTTCATTGCTGACGCTGACGCTTTCAGACTGCGATTCCATGGCTGCATAAATATTTCCCATTTTCTGATTTACCTGATACGCTCCGTCCACCAGGCTTTCCGTAATTCCCTTTAACTGTCCCGCCGAAGTTTTAATGCTGTTAACAGCCTCATCGGAGGTTTCAAGGAGCCCTTTCAGATTTTTAATCATACTGTTAAAGCCGTCTGCCAGCCTTCCCACTTCATCATGGGTAGTCACGTTGATTTCTGCATTCAGATCATTGGAGGCAACTGCCTTTTCCAGTTTTGTAATAGGCGCCACCACCCGTCTTGTTACAAGACTGATAATGATAATGCCCGCAATCAGGGAAACAATTAAGGCAATGCCAAAGCCGCCCATCATAGGTAAGGTATCTTGGGAAAGAATGCCTTTATCCAGAGCAATGACCACATACCAGTCACAGCTTGCCACCTTTCCAGTAAACAAACCTCTTGTAACGCCGTCATAATCATGTACCCAAAGGGTTTCAGAATCTTCCGCTCCCTTTAAACGCTCTGAAAGCTGACCATAAGGGTTTCCTTCCAGATCAGCAAGGGCAGCAGGCTCATCATCCACATAGCCGTAAGCCTCATTAGGATGCACCATTACACCTTCATTCTGGTCAATCAGCATTGCATAGCTGTCTCCTTTTACCTGACACTGATTAACGATTTCCACTACATCATCAATAAAAATATCCTCGGACAAAACGCCGACAGCCTTTCCGTCTGCCGATACCTTACAGGATAAAGTAATAACATATCTGCCCGAATCAGCGTCTTTATAAGATGCAGCATAGTAAACGCCATCCTTATTCATAGCGCCCTGATACCAATCCCTTTTGGTAAAATCCACTGTTCCGTCAGGTATGTAACCGCTTCCCGCTGCCATTTCATTGTTGGTATAGGTCAGGTAAATATCATATAAAACATCATCCTCGTTGTATTCATTTAACAATGTGGTAAGATACTCCGCTGCGGACTGAAAGTCCGTTATCCCCTGGGCTTCCAGCGTAGCCGCCGCCATCTCCAGATAGGTAGCATATCCGTAGAGCCACTTATCAATTTCTTCCGCACTGTTTTGTGCCAAAAGCTCTGCCTTCTGGCTTTCCTTCTCCTGCAGCCTGCCGGATGCCGTGCTGTAACTGATAACAGCCGTAATAAGCAGACAGAACATACAACTGATACAGGTTGCGATTGTCAATTTTCCTTTGAGACTGTTCATTCTCTTTCCTCCGCTCCTTATCGTATTATCTTAAGATAATGCTTTTTACCACAATATAAAACATTATAACACGGAACATCTGCTCTATGCAAAAAGAAATACGGCAGGAATTTTTGTTCCCACTGCCGCATTTCTTTTTTAATCTATTTGCTATATCGATTCAGATATTCTTCCCTGCTTTTACCATTCATAAACTTTGTACTGTCCCGCCTACCTGAATTCCTCTCTCAAAATGCCCTCAATTACCTCATCCTCTATGGCAAATTCCACCAGCCCCATATAACCGGGAGCCACTTCATATTCATCAAAGCAGATAACAAGCTGACCCTGCTCATTGAAATAGAAATTCTGGTCCTCCTTAATCTCTTTAAAATTCCAGTCTACTACCTCATCCTCATCGACCCAGTAGAATTTCATATCGTCCTCGGCCATCTCCGCCCTCATCTGTTTGATGATATTTTCACTGACAGGCGTTACATAATCCGCACCATCTTTAAAAACATCCTTTAAGGAAGCAATTTTACCCGTTGTCTTATCAATATGATAATAGTACTGGTACTGCACGCCGCTGCCTGCCACCTCTGCCACATCCAGCTTTAAAGTAAACCATGTATCCGTGTCGGTTACCACCTCATGATCCAGATAAATGCCGCCATAGCTTTCTCCTGCTGCCGCCTGTTCTTCAAATCTTTCAATCAGACGGTTTGTCATTTCGTCTATATCCTCATTAATAACCGCCACCGATTCATCCATGGCCGGATTCTCGTTTTCTTCTTCTCCATTCGGCTCCACCTCTAACTGCACTTCTTTAATTTCCGCTTGAAACCGTTCGCTGTCATAACTATATTCTCTGATTGTAACAGCCTTGATGACATCCCCAAAAATCGGAATCTGCGACATGGCATAAGCCGCCTTTGCCGATGTGTTCGGTATAATAACCAGCAATGCTGCTGCCGCTGCCGCCACAAAGCCCACAATTCTTCCGGTTCCTTTTTTCTTTTTAACAGAATGCTTTTTCTCCATTTCAAAGCCTTTCATCATTTTATCTCTCTCTTCATCTGTTAATTCTTCCCTGTTTTTTAAAATATCTTCCGAATCAATGTCATTGCACATTTCATATAATTTTGCCATGTGTTACACCTCACTTTCCCTTACCATACGACGCATCTTCTTTCTTCCCCTGCTGATGCGCCCGTAAATTGCCGTTTTCGTCATATTCATTTTTTCCGCCACTTCATCCATAGATAGGTCCTCCAAATAAATCAGGCGGAAGATCCTTGCATCCTCATCTTTCAAACAACTCAAAATACTGTTTACCTCTTCCTGATACTCCTTTTTCAAAAGCGCTCTTTCCGCCGCCTCATCCTGAAAATCCGGCATCTGCTCCCTAAGGTCTTCCTTGGAGGTTTCAATATATTTTCTCACATAATTCAATGCCTTAAACCTGCACACACCCGCCAGCCAGTTCTCAAAATTCGCCCTTCCTGCATCATAGCTTTCGATATTTTCCCACACTGCCATTAAGGTATCGTTAATACAGTCATCCCACAGATGAGGAAGCGTACCCATCTGGCGCTTTACCACAGTCTTTAGTACCCATCCGTAATTATCTATGACATACAAAAGCGCCTTTTCATTTCCTTTTTCCATCTGCTTCACAAAATTCTTTTCCGTAATCTCCACCTTTGACCACCACCTTTCCTCTGATACTTATAATTCGCAGCTTGCCGTAATTTTCTGACATAAATTTTGAAAAATTAAAAATTTCTCCCGGCAGCAGGATAAGCTTCATAAAATAACAGAGCCATCCGTCATAGACCGGCTCTGTCATCTGCTTCTTTTTACTATGAAATTCTCACTGGTACTGCTCCAGCCGGACATAAATCCTGCCCTTTCTTGTCTGGTTTCCGCAGCCCTTATAGACATACTTTCCGTAACCGCGGACGGAAAAAATATCTTCTTCCTTCAAGGTCATACTGTTATTTTCACAAATCCTGCCCTGTAAAACCACCTTTTTATCCCGGAACAATTGTAATGCCGCGCTTCGGGATAACTTACATGCCGCCGCTATGACAGCATCAAATCTGGGAGAGCTGACCAGAATCTCCATTCCCTTAAGCCGGGGCAATAAGGCTTCTATTTCGCCCGCCTCCAGAGAAACCTTTACATTGGTATGCCTGATTCTTTCCAAATTTTCCCGAATATAACCGGCTATATTATCCATACAGAACACATAAGCAATTTTATCCCGTATAAGAATGTCGCCCATAACATCCCTTTCGATTCCCAGATTCATAAGGGCTCCCAGATAGTCCCTGTGTCCTAACTCCTCTGCAAACTTACTCATCAAAGGCTCTATACGCAAAACGGCAATGGGAAAAGGCTCCTCATAGCCGAACATCCTCTCCGAGCCGAAACGGACCATCTGTCTTTCACAGCAGGGATTCCCGCCAAAGGTATCATAATCCACATATCCTAACAAGGGAGCCATGTCATAAAGCTCCGTTAACTCCGCCACCGAAAGAAAGTGGCTGAAGGTATACCGGTTCTGCCTAAAAGAAGCCTGTGCCAGTTCTTTCATTCTGGCTCTGAACAGTTTATCCTCATCCACTTTCATTTCCTCACTTTACTGCTGATTCATTACCGGCTCATTTGTCCCGATTCATCACTGATTCATTTCTCTCACTTTATTGCTGATTCATCTCTTCCGGGTTTACCCATGCCGGATTCTCTCCCTTTCTCTCGTTAACGGCATCTATCATTGCCTGTCTGTTCTGGTTGTATACCTTCATTAGCTGCTCGTCAAATCCAAAGAAAAGATAAGGAAGCACTCTTCCTATGTAATCTATGGCCGCTTCCGCCGCTTTTTTATTCTTCATATTTACCTCAATCTTTTTGCCGTCAACCGTCCATAGCATCAGAGAATAGGTCTTGCCTGTAGGAATGCAATTATAGTAATGAGTTACAATATGCTGATATACCCAGAGAATATTCTGGCTGGGTGTAAATGCCATGGCTCCTTTTCCCGTGGACAGGAAATATTCCCGGGAAACCCTAAGACCGTTTTCTTCGGGCGTCGTCGCATAGAACTGTTCTATTCTGCTCATAGCCGCTTCTTTATTTCCGGTGCTCTCACAATACTTCATGACCGGTTTTAAATAGCTGCCCTTAATTCCTCCCACAAGCATACCGATGCCAAGGGCAATCAAAACAACTCCAAGAATCGTTACCACAGCAAACTGAACAGCATTATCTCCCTTTAATCCTCCCGGACTTCCGGTTTCCAATACATAAGGCAGAAACGCCTCTGCCGGCTCATTCGTAAAATAGACCCACCTATCCACCCATTCATCATAAAAATCTTTATCTTGCCCTTCCAAAGGCATAATCGTTCCCTTTACTGTAAAAGGCTCTATCAGATCATAAGCCGATTGGTCGCCGTCAAATATCGCCCATGTAGCCTCCATATTAGCGTCCGCCTTTTCTATATCAGAGCCGCTCAAAACAACGCCCATGTATTCCGATTCGCCTACCGGAATAATATAGTCCTTTTCCTCAGCATATTCTTCACTATAACCGTAATAAACATAATCACCCAAAACATATCCAATGGTGGCCTCCACCCTCATAGGACCGATTTCGTCTCCCTTAAGAGTGCTCAAATCCGCCCTGGGGGTAATCAACACCTTGATTTCTTTCCCCTCCAACAGCAAAAGACCAATACCCATTGCCAGCAAAATAACAGCGGCAACAGCTTTCCTGATTAAATGCTTTTTCTTCAGCTCCTGAAACATCTTTTGTTCCTCCCTGTTAATCATTTATTTATAGCAGGAATGTACATGATTATATCGCAAAATTCTGCTACAAAATCTTACTTTCCAAACAACTGTAAGAATAATCTTATCACAGATTACCTAAAAGTCAAACATTCCGCCACAAACAACGGATATCAAATAAAAACCGGCAAATATTGACATAGCAATATAGCCGGTTTTTATTATATACCTATCTATTTAGCAAAAGCATAGAACTGGCAGGAATCATAATTCTCCTTTGGCATAGGCAGCAAAAGCCCTCCATTCATAAGGGCTGCTCCCGAAAATTCTCCCAGGAGTTCTCCATCTCTTACAACCTCATAGTTTTTCTCCTTACAAAGCCCCTTAAACTTC
>CAZDRM010000146.1:0-6422 GCA_964507745.1 uncultured Lachnospiraceae bacterium | reverse complement strand
ATGACCACATGCCCGTCGGAATTTCTGGCGGCGCGCCCGATGGTCTGCACCAGGGAGGTGGCAGAACGAAGAAAACCTTCTTTGTCCGCATCCAGTATGGCCACCAGAGAAATTTCGGGAATATCAAGGCCTTCCCTTAAAAGGTTAATACCCACCAGAACGTCGAAAACATCCAGACGCATATCGCGGATAATTTCCGCTCTTTCCAAGGTATCTATGTCGGAGTGGAGGTATTTAACCCGGATTCCCACTTCCTTCATATAATCCGTTAAATCCTCCGCCATCCTCTTTGTAAGTGTTGTGACTAAAACCTTGTTTTTATTCTCCGTTTCCCTGCGGATTTCGGAAATCAGATCATCTATCTACCCTTCCACCGGACGCACAAACACTTCCGCGTCGAACAGCCCTGTGGGACGGATGATCTGCTCTGTCCGCAGCACTTCATGATCTTCCTCATACACGGAGGGCGTGGCGGAAACAAACATCATCTGGTCGATTTTGCTCTCAAACTCCTCAAAGCAGAGAGGTCTGTTGTCCAGCGCCGAAGGCAGTCTGAAGCCATAGTCCACCAGAGTGGTCTTGCGGGAACGGTCTCCCGCAAACATCCCCCTGATCTGGGGAACGGTAATATGGGACTCGTCCACAATAATGAGAAAATCATCCCTGAAGAAATCCATCAGGGTGTGGGGCGTCGCCCCCGGCTCCATACCGCTTAAATGTCTGGAATAATTTTCAATACCGGAGCAGAAGCCTGTCTCCCGCAGCATTTCTATATCAAAATTGGTCCGCTCGGAAATGCGCTGGGCCTCTAACAGCTTATCCTCACTCTTAAAGAAACGGACTCTTTCTTCCATTTCCGCCTCAATATCCTTGCACGCCCTGTTAATCTTCTCCTGAGGCACCACGTAATGGGAAGCAGGGAAAATCGTAATATGATTCAGCTCTGCATGGACATTTCCCAGAAGAGGGTCAACCTCGCAGATCCTGTCAATTTCATCCCCGAAAAACTCCACCCTGATGAGGAATTCCCCGCCCTCGGCAGGATAAATCTCCAAAGTATCGCCTCTTACCCTGAAACAGCTTCTCTGCAAATCCAGGTCATGACGCTCATACTGAATGGAAATCAGTTCCCTGATAACCTCATCCCGGTCTTTGTTCATCCCCGGGCGGAGGGATACCAGCATTTCCATATAGTCGTCAGGACTGCCCAGACCGTAAATACAGGATACGCTGGCAATGACAATCACATCCCGGCGTTCTGTCAGGGATGCCGTTGCGGAAAGCCGCAGCTTGTCAATCTCGTCATTAATGGAAGAGTCTTTTTCTATATAAGTGTCCGTAGAAGGCACATAGGCCTCGGGCTGATAATAATCGTAATAGGAAACAAAATACTCCACGGCATTTTCAGGAAAAAACTCCTTGAATTCCCCGTAAAGCTGTCCCGCAAGGGTCTTATTGTGAGCGATGACCAGGGTAGGCTTGTTTAACGCCGCTATAACATTGGCCATGGTAAAGGTCTTGCCGGAGCCGGTTGCTCCCAAAAGGGTCTCAAATTGATTCCCCTTCTTAAATCCTTCCACCAGTGCCGCAATCGCCTGAGGCTGATCCCCTGTAGGCTCATAAGGTGCATGTAATTTGAATATGGATTTTTCCTCTGTCATTTTGCCTCCATATGCCGGAAGACACATCCTGCAGGGTCTGCTGCATATCGCCCGCATCCCTGTTTATCCTTCAACTTTTTCTCCACAGGACGGACATGTCCCTTTGCTTCTCAAATTTTTTATGCGGAGCTTTTATCACAAAAAACTACCGCGCTTGAAGTATATCATACCCGGGCGCGGTTTGCAAACATTTGTTCTGTTTTACCATAAATTTTCAATTATTTTCTTTTTCAGTTCTTCCGTTCCTTTTCCGTGGAATTTTCTGGCAAAGCAGAAGTCTCCCGACGCAAGGGCATCGTAATCTCCCTCTTCCAGATAGACGGGGCTTCCGCCGTCTCCCCGCTCCCAGTCCATGTAACGGAGCTCCTTGTTGATGATCAACGGCTTCCATTTCCCCCGGCAAAAGCTTTCATTCAAGATCAGGGTGTGGAAAAAGAATTCCTCGGGAATCTGGCAGCGGTACATTGCCTTTTCATATTCAGGATGCTCCTTCACATAGGTAAGAATATCCACTGCCGCCTGTACCGGCATGGAAATATATACCAGTCCTTTATAAATCCTGTGGAATTCCCCAAGCTTCTTTCTCCTGATTCCCAGCAGCTTCTGTATATTTACCGTAAGGTTCTGCAGCTGCCACAAAAACGGATTCTTTACGTTTTTATTCTGAAAGAGATTGTAATAATAATATCTCTTTTTTACAGCGTCATTAAAATCCTTATCCTCGATATAGCTTAAATAGATGTGTTCATCCTCTGCGAATTTTTCATGAAGTCTCTCCGGGCTCATAAGGGGAAAATCCTCTCCCGTCAGAAAATGAAGGTAGCTTATTTCTTTATCCTCTGCAGCCATCCTCATAAGCTCCAGAAAAGCGCTTATATGGTCATATCCGCCCCAGGAAACAGAATAGAGACTGACTGCCTTGCAGTTTTCCAAGGCGTTCAGCTTCCGCATTTCATCGCCGCCTATTTCCCGGCTTTTTTTATCCACATGGATAAATACCTTATCCACTTTTGATAAAAAAGAGGCCAGCTCATAAACTGCGGCAAAATCCTTATATGCAGTTATGAGATAGGCCTGTTTTTTTTGCATATTATATTATTCTCCAATCCCGGATCGCAGAATCTCTTTGGCACGGTTCATCTGATTGTCGGTGCCGTCCTCAAGATATGCATCCACATCCAGTTCCAGCTCTTCATCGGGCTCAATTCCCACACCGTGAATATCCGCTCCGCTGGGCGTATAGTAATGGCTGATGGTCAGCTTAATGGCAGAACCGTCGGAAAGGGCAAAAATTTTCTGGACAATTCCTTTTCCGAAGGTGGTTGTTCCTAAAATGGTGCCCTTCTTATAATCCTTAATGGAACCCGCCAGAATCTCTGAAGCGCTGGCGCTGTTTCCGTTGACTAAAACCACCATGGGCACCTGCAGTTCATCTTTTCCGTCACAGCTGTACTCCTTGCGGTCTCCGTCCTTATCCTCGGTATAAACCACAAGCCCTTTGGGAAGAATGTGTCCCGCAATGGCTACAACCGTCTGGAGGCTTCCTCCCGGATTATCCCTTAAATCCAGAACAAGCGCCTTCATCCCATCCTTCTTTGCCTGTTCAAGGCTTTCCTCAAACTGTCCCAGAGTTATCTCGTCAAATTCCGTAATCTGGATGGTTGCGATTTTGTCCTCATCCATGCTGTAGACTACGGTAGGCGTTTCTATCTTTCTCCGTTCCACGGTAAAGTCCAGATAATCCATTTCCCCTTCGCGGTAAATCTTCAAATCCACGGTGGTCTTTTCGGGTCCCTTGATATAAGTCACGATTTCCGAGGTGGTCACATTTCTCATATCTTTTCCGTCAACCGCCACAAGAAGATCTTCCGCCCTGAGGCCGGCCTCCAAGGCAGGGGAATTATCCATTACCTTGACTATTTTGCAATAGCCCGTATCATTGTCAAAACCAATATGTGCGCCGATGCCGTAATAAACGCCTTCGGTGGCTTCCATGACCTTTTCCAGTTCCTCTTTGGAATAGTAGGTGGAATAAGGGTCTCCCAGTCCTGCCACAAAGCCGTGATACAGGCTTTCCTCCAAATCGTTTTTGTTGATACTTTCCAGATAATACCGGTCAATGCTGTTCTCCAGAAGATGCAGCTTCTCTAATACCGGATCCTCCAGTATGCTGTCCTCTTCCGCTGCCGTTGAGGTATTTAACGTCCCCGCTCCCACTAAAGATACCGTTCTCTGATGGATAAAAACCGCGCTGACAATTCCCATAATCAGGATTCCGGCCAGCAAACCGCCTATGAATCCTATTATTCCGCTGCCGGATTTATTTGGTTTTTCAAATTCTTGTGAAAATTCTCTGTCTTCCACTATTATTTACCTTCTTACTATAAAAAATTCCATGGATTTACATAGCTTCCGTTCTGACGGACAGAAAAATGCAGGTGGGGCCCCGTGCTCCGTCCCGTAGAACCTACTGCCCCTATTTTTTGTCCTCTGGTTACTGTCTGTCCCGCTGACACAAATAATGCAGAGGCATGCATATAGATGGTATACAAGCCGTTGCCGTGATTTATCATAATGTAATTTCCCATTGATGAATTGTAAGCCGCTGCTATGACCGTTCCGCTCTCCGCCGCTAAAATAGGGCTTCCGTTGGGCGCCGCCATATCAACGCCGTTATGGAACTGCTGAACCCCCAGAGTAGGATGAATACGGTTTCCGTAATCATCGGAAATTCTCGTATAGGATGGCGCCGGCCAGCAGAAGGAACCGCCTCCGTAGTAAACAGGCGTCTCTCCCACATCATTTCCCGATACATCCGCAAGCTCCCTTTCCGCTTTGGCAATCTGCGCCTCCAAAGCCGCAATGGTGGCGTTCTGTGCCGCAATTTCTGCTTCGTATTCCTTAATAGCCTTCTCTTTATTGTTAATGTCGGTTTCGTAATTTTCAATTTGCTTTTCCTTCTGCTCTATTAAATCCGACATTTCCCCTTCTTTTTGGGTAACTTCCTCCTGAGCCTCCTGCAGCAGCTCTTCTTCTTTTTCCAGCTGCTCCTTTAAAAATATAACGGCCTCTTTGGTTTCCTGATACTGCTTGAGCATATCTCTGTCATAATTGGATATTTCCTCAATATACTCCGCTTTATTTAGCATTTCAGAAAAATTTTCCGCATCCAGAATTAAAGAAATATAGGCGGAATTACCTCTCTCGTACATGAACTTGATACGCTGCTCCATAGCGGCATACTGGTCCTTTTCATTTGCCTCCGCCTCTTTTAACTCCTCCTCGATCTGGACGATTTCCATTTCCTTTTCAGCAATCTTGACATCCAGCTCTGAAAGGGTTCCCTGAATAAACATCAGCTCTCCGTCCAGCTCTACCACATAGTCACTCAGGTCGTTTTTGGCTTCCTCCAGCTGCGCCTGCTGTTTCTTGATGTTGGAAAGAGTGCCCTCCATACTTCTTCTTTCATCCTGGGCATTCTGCAGATCCTGCTTGCTGTTCTCCAGGGCTTCTCTCTTCTCCTCGTTTTCATCCGTCTCTTTCTCTACCTCTGTAGCATAAACAATCGACGGCGCAGACCACAGCATGATAAAACACATAATAATGCTTACCGGCTTTAATAGTTTCTTCATAGCATCGTTCCTCACTACACACGTATGTGCTTTCTAACCGTTGTAAAGCTTCCGATAAAACCGATTCCCACACCGATACATACAGACACCGGTATCAGCGTATGGAAAATTTCATCTACAGACAAAAATTTTAAAATAGATGACAGTACGGTAAATTTGTTTAATACATAACCGATTATATTGTTATAAATCAGGTATACGATTCCCAAAGGTATCAGGGAACCAATAGCGCCAATCAGCATACCTTCGATGACAAAAGGAAATCTGACAAAGAAATCCGTAGCGCCTATATACTTCATAATGTTGATTTCTTCTTTTCTGACCGAAATACCGATGGTTACCGTATTGGCAATCAAAAATACGGATACACATAACAAAATGATAATAATACCGATTGCCACATATCCCACAAGACTGTTTATGCTGGTTAATGTTTTGGCTGTTATTTCGGATTTATTGATCAGTCTGATACCCTCTGTAGATTCTAAATAAGAAACCAGAGCGGACTGCATGGAAACATCTCTTAAGTAAATTTCGTAATTGGATGAGTTTTTCAGAGGATTATCTCTAAATCCATCCGCATACTCTCCTAAATACTCCTCTTTAAAGCTTTCCCACGCCTCATCTGCGGAGACAAAATTAATATGGTCTACTTCCACTCTCGCTTCAATCAGGGAGCCGATTTCCGCTATACGCTCTTCGCTTAAGCCTTCATCAAAAAATATGGTAACGGCCACTCCGTTTTGTGCCTCTTTTACAATATACTGGAAATTTGCAACAATAGAATAAAAAATTCCAAACATGAACAGGCAGGCGCCAATGGTAGCAATAGATGCAAGGGAATACCATTTGTTCCGGAATATATTTACGACACCCTGTTTGAACGTATAAATTAATGTACTAAATCTCATCTATGTAAGAGCCTTCTTTCTGGTCGCTGACGATAACTCCCTTATTCATCGTAACAACCCTTTTTTTCATTGCGTTTACAATCTCCCTGTTGTGGGTAACAACCAGTACCGTGGTTCCCTTTTCGTTGATTTCCTCCAACAGCTTCATGATCTCCCACGAATTCTTGGGATCCAGATTTCCTGTAGGCTCGTCTGCCAGAAGAATAGGAGGATTATTT
>CAZDRM010000145.1:0-6432 GCA_964507745.1 uncultured Lachnospiraceae bacterium | reverse complement strand
AAATTCTGACCCAGGACAATCATCTGTGCACATAACATGATCATCTGAAAAGTGGTCTTCCATTTCCCCCACATACTGGCTGCAATCACAATGCCTTTTTCCGCTGCAATCAGACGGAATCCGCTGATAATAAATTCCCTTGCAATGATAATAATGGTAATCCATGCAGGAACCACTTGCAGGGAGGACAAGCCGATCAATGCGGAGCACACCAGCAGTTTGTCTGCAAGAGGATCCATAAACTTGCCGAAATTGGTTACGAGATTATACTTTCTGGCAATCTTTCCGTCCAGCAAATCCGTAAGGCTGGCAACAATAAAAATTCCAAGGGCAATCCATTTGAAGTATGAATATCTCGGTACCAGCAATAAAAAGGCCACAAAAAACGGCACCATGACTACTCTTGATAATGTAAGCTTATTGGGTAAATTCATTCTGCTATTTCTCCAATCAAATCATATTCGTAAGAACCTGTGATCTTAACTTTCACAAAATCCCCGCTCATCAGTTCTTTGTCTGTATTGATGAAAATAAGCCCGTCCACATTAGGGGCATCTTTATAGGTTCTCCCTACATAAACGTTTTCATCGGCGACTTTGCCTTCAATCATCACATAACTCTCTGCTCCTATCATAAGGGACGCTTTATCAAAAGCAATCTCCTGCTGCAGCTCCATGATTTCTCCCTGCCGCTTTTGCTTTATCTTTTCCTCTATCTGACCGGGAAATTCCGCCGCCGGGGTATTTTCTTCCGCAGAATAAGTAAAGACTCCCAGCCTGTCAAATTCCATTTCGTCCACAAACTCCATAAGAATTTCATGGTCTTTTTCCGTTTCTCCCGGAAATCCCGTAATCAGGGTTGTCCTTAAACAAATATCGGGAATCTCCTCCCTGAGCCTGCCGATCATAGCGCGCAAATCCTCATTAGAGGTTCTCCGTCCCATTCTTTTTAACACATCATCACTGGCATGCTGAACGGGAATATCCAGATAATGACAGATTTTCTTTTCTTTCTTTATGGTGTCAATCAGTTCTCCGGTAATTTCCTCCGGGTAACAATACAAAATTCTTATCCAGTACAGCCCGGCTATGGCACAGAGCTTCTCCAAAAGCTCCGGCAGCTTCTTCTCTCCATACAAATCAACGCCGTAAATGGTAGTCTCCTGGGCCACCAGAATTAATTCCTTTACACCTTCATTTACCAGATTTTCCGCCTCTTTAATCAAAATCTCCATGGGAACGCTGCGGTAATTCCCCCGCACCTTCGGAATAATGCAGTAGGTACAATGCTTGTCGCAGCCTTCCGCAATCTTTAAGTAGGCGTAATGTCCTCCTGTAGTAAGTACTCTTTTTTTGCCGAAAACTGGAGTTTCGTCAATGTCCCTCAAAAAATCGGGGCGTTCCTTTCCCGCAGTCTTTTCTATGGCATCTGCAATTTGATCAAATGCATTGGTCCCCACAATGGCGTCCACCTCGGGAATCTCTTCACGTATTTCCTTTGCATAGCGCTGAGCCAGACATCCGGTGGCAATAATTCCTTTTAATCTGCCGTTTTTCTTTTTTTCCCCCAAGGCTATGAGGCTGTCAATGCTCTCCTGTTTTGCATCGTTAATAAAACAGCAGGTGTTGACTACGGCAATGTCTGCTTCCTCTTCATCGTCCGTAAAGGTATAGCCTTTTCCTGAAAGCATTCCAAGCATCATTTCCGTATCTACCAGATTTTTATCACAGCCCAGTGAAATGAAAATAATCTTCATAAGCAACCTGAATATCAAAAAAGGATTGATGAAAATGAATGAGTTCGTTCATAATTACATCAATCCGATTTTTCCTATTCTTCCTCTTCATCTCCTAAAATTTTAATCTTGCCACGATTTAACTCATCAATGGCAACGGACAGCGGCTTTTTGCTCTGGCTTTCCACAAAAGCCTCTTCGCCGTCAATAATCTGTCTTGCCCTTTTGCTTGTTGCCATAACAATAGAATAGCGGCTGTTAACAACCTTTGCTTCTCCCGGCTCGACCTCACTGTTTACTACCTTCATTAAATCTGAATAAGATGGGTGTATCATTCTTTTTCTCCTTTCGAAAGACCACTTAATTCTTTGCTTATTTTTTCTATTCTTACAATTGACTTTTGTACCTTGCAATGGGACGCAATCATAATGGCATGAATATCCTCCACGCATTTTTCCAATTCGTCATTTACTACGATATAATCATATTTCTCAACGCCCTGTGCCTCCTCAACAGCTCTTGAAAGCCGTTTCCGTATTACATCCTCTGTTTCCGTTCCCCGGCTTGCCAGACGTCTCTGCAATTCTCCTGCGTCAGGCGGTGTTACAAACAATAAAACCGCATCGGGAAACTTATTTTTTATTTTAAGGGCTCCCTGGATTTCTATTTCCAGAATCACATCCCTGCCCTCTTCCAGGCACTTTTCCACATAGGCTCTGGGCGTCCCGTAATAGTTTCCGCAATAATCGGCATATTCAATCAATCCGTCATCCTCAATATGCTTTTCAAATTCATCCCTGTCCACAAAGAAATAATGTTTTCCATGCTCTTCCCCGGGCCTTGGCAGCCTGGTAGTCATGGAAATGCTCAGGGCATAATTATCATAACGCTCTAAGAGCCTCTTCATTAACGTCCCCTTGCCTGCACCGGAAAATCCCGATACAACAATCAATATCCCAGTTCTTTTCATTATCTACTCCTTAATCGCCCTGCCTGCAATGGTCTCCGGCATCAGCGCCGACAACACCACTTTATTATTTTCTGTCAGAATAACGGATTTCGTTTTTCTCCCCTGGGTCGCATCCACAATACTGCCGTCTTCCTTCGCATGCTGCACGAGCCTTTTAATGGGCGCCGAATCGGGACTGACAATGGCAATAATCTTATCTTTATTGACAATATTTCCAAATCCGATATGAATTAACGTATTCATTCTGCTCCTATTCTATATTCTGAATCTGCTCCCTGACCTTTTCAATTTCGGTCTTTAACTCGATTCCCCTGTTGGAAATCTCCAAATCCGTGGACTTGGAAAGAATGGTATTGGCTTCCCTGTTCATTTCCTGAACGATAAAGTCTAACTTCCTTCCGATACTGCCGCCGGCAATAAGGGTGCTTTTGACCATTTCGATATGGCTCTTTAACCGGACAATTTCCTCGTCAACGCAAATCTTATCCGCAAAAAGAGTGACCTCCATCAAAAGCCGTCCTTCATCAATGCGGTTATCTTCCATTAAATCCCGCACCTTGTTCTGAAGCTTCTGCTTATACTCTTCAATGATCTTGGGAGAATTTTCTTCTATATATGACACATGACCAAGCATTCCTTCTAGCTTTTCAACAAGATCCTTCTTTAGGTTTTCCCCTTCTTTAACTCTGGATTCCACAAAGGCCTCAGCCGCCATGCGTATAGCTCTTTCCAGATCCTTCCAGATTCCCGCTTCGTCAATCTCCTGCTCTTCCATGGAAAAAACCTCGGGATATCTGGACAAGGTGGAAACCCTTATATCGTTTTCCAGAGAAAAGGCTTCTGACATTTCCCTTAAGTACTTTAGATAGGAGGCGGCCACATCCGCATTATATTTCACGCTGATCGTCTGATCCGACAAATCTTCATAGGTAATGTATAAGTCTACCTTTCCCCTCTGAATATATTCCTTTAAAAGACCGCGAATAGAAGCTTCAAAAAAATTCAGCTTCTTGGGCATTTTGATGGAGACATCCAGATACCGGTGATTTACGGCCTTTATCTCAACCGTATATTTGCGCTGGCCTTCAGAGATTTCTCCTCTGCCAAAGCCTGTCATGCTTTTAATCATAATATAACCCCAATCCGGTTGCGAGCAACTTTTCTTTCGCATACTTCTAATTATTATAAATCAACGGCTATCAGCCGTCAAGTATCCGCTGCTGCCGAAATCCCGCTTATATCCGTATCAATCAGCATAGAGTAATTTGTATAGTAGACCACAAATCCGGGTTTTGCTCCCTTCGGTTTTTTCACATGCTTTTTCTGGATATAGTCCACCTCTATCTTATCCTGACTGCCGCCCCTGGAATAATGAGCCGCCAGCCTTGCCGCCTGCTCAAAGGTTTTATCGGGCAGTTCCGCGCCTTTACACTTTACAATAACGTGGGAGCCGGGCATTCCCTTAGCATGGAACCACCAGTCCCCGCCTTCCGCCATCTGAAATGTAATTTCCTCATTCTGGATATTGTTTTTTCCCACATACATATGAAATCCGTCACTGCTGATATAATGCAGGGGCCTGCTTTCTGTTTTTACCTTTTTGGCGGAGCCTTTCTTTTTTATATAGCCGCTGCTTACCAGTTCTTCCCTGATCTGCCACAGGTCATCCTCACTTTTTGCCATATCAAGGGCTACGGCAACGGATTCCAGATAGTGCAGTTCTTCCTCCGTTTCCTTTGTCAGGACGCTCAGGACTTCATAGGTTCTTTTTAATTTCCCGTATTTGTCAAAATATTTTTTGGCATTTTCCATAGGAGTTAAATCTCCGTCTAAGGGAATGGTAATCTCCTGTCCGTCATAATAGTTGGTTACCGCAGCGCTTTTTGCACCCTCTTCTATTTCATATCCATAGGTATGCAGAAGTTCTCCGTACACCTTGTACTTTTCCCTTTTTTCTGTATCTGAGAGCTGCTTTTGCTGTAAGTCCAGCTTTTTACTGTTCCGCTCTATTGCCGTCTGGACAATTTTTCTCAAATCCACCGATTTCTGACGGACTCTGGTAACCGCGCTTTTTTCTTCATAATAAACCTTCAGAAGCCGGGATATGCTTTCAAATTCCTTTATTTCAGATTCCTTAAAAATGTTGTAGGAGAAAACGCCGAATTCTTCCGGCACTCCGTTTTTATATACAATATTGGGAGAAAAGCCTTTCTTTTCTACAGCACTTTTCAAATGAAGCACTTCCTCCTGTATCCGCCGTCTTTCTTCCTCCTCTAAGGAAAGGGTGGGCTTATCCCCGTCCACGCCTGCACGAAAACAGATTTCCTCCGACATAACCGGAGAAACTCCCGTAAAATTTTTATAGATAAATTTATTGACAGCAACGCTTTTTTCTGCCAGCAGCTTTTCAAATCCTTTTCTGATTTCTTCCTCGCAAACCTCCGGCAGATTTATCTTTTCTTCTGTTCCCGGAATAAAATAAGGCCTCTGAGGAAGCACTTCCCTGACACTGCTTACTGCTGTCGAAACATGTTTCATGCTGTCTATGATTTTCTCGTCATCCCGGAAGATAATATTGCTGTATTTCCCCATAAGCTCCATAGTCAGAATTTTTTCACATAAATCTCCCAGCTCATTTAAATGCTCAAGCCTTATGTGGACTACTCTTTCCAATCCCGGCTGGGCAATGTCCAGGATTCTGGCATTTTGAATGTGCTTTCTCAAAAGCATACAAAAATTCGGCGCATTTAAAGGGCTTTTCTTATTCTCATCCGTCAGATATAAAAGGGGCAGTGAAGGATTTGCCGACATTAACAGCCTGTACTGGCTGCCGTTATTTTTGACAGTAAGCAGCAGCTCATCCTTTTCCGGCTGGGCTATTTTATAAATCCTTCCTCCCTCTAATTTTTCTTTTAATTCCGCAACAAGTGCGGCAACGGTTATTCCGTCAAAAGCCATATTTTCTCCTTTCCCTGACAGGGGGCATTTTCCATACACGAATCATGCAAAATTTTCCGTAATATAAAACAGGCTGTCACATTCAGAAAATCTTCCAAACGGGACAGCCCTTTTTTACTGATTTTTAACCTATCAGCCAGTCATACATTTCCTGATACTGTCTGGCTGATACATGCCATGAAAAATCAGCTGCCATAGCTCTGTCTATCATTTTGTTCCACTCGCGTCTCTTCTGATAATAAATGTATTTCGCATAACGTATGGCCGCAAGCATTTCATGGGCATTATAATTTCTGAAGCTGAAACCGGTTCCGGTACTTTCATACTCGTTGAAAGGTTCCACCGTATCCTTTAAGCCTCCTGTCTCCCTGACAATGGGAAGCGTTCCATAACGCAGGGACATTAACTGGCTGAGGCCGCACGGCTCAAAAAGTGAAGGCATTAAAAATGCATCGCTGGCCGCATAAATCTTGTGGGACAATTCATCAGAATAGTAAATATTCGCCGAAACCTTCTGGTTGTACTTCCAGTCGAAATGGCGGAACATATTTTCATACCGCTCTTCTCCTGTACCCAATACAACTATTTGTACGTCTTCCTGACAAAGTTCATCCATAATATATGCTATCAAGTCAAAGCCCTTCTGATCCGTGAGCCTGGATACGATTCCAATCATGAACTTCTTGTCATCCTGTTCCAGACCCAGTTCAGCCTGAAGCGCTCTCTTATTCTTAATTTTCTCCTTACGGAAGTTTGCGGCATTATAGGG
>CAZDRM010000144.1:0-6439 GCA_964507745.1 uncultured Lachnospiraceae bacterium | reverse complement strand
GGATAAAATTTTGACGCCTCCCGTATCTGACTTTCCAAATGTCTCTGAATATACAATATTTTTCCCTCCATATAAAAAAACGAGTAAAATAAAATGCAACTTTATTTTACTCGTTTTCTCTTGTTGTGTCAATTGTTGGGTATTTAATGTAAATCCCTTAAATTTCTAAGGTTTTTCCTTCCTTCCCCGTCAGCTCTTTCGTCCTTTCATCCGGCTGCCCAAGACCTGCATAAATACTTGCGCCTGTTCCCTCAAAGCATCTTTCTCCCTGCTCATTAACAGTTGCAAATGCCATTCTGGGTATGGTCATTTCCACAGTCCGCTCAGCTCCCGGCTCCAGTTTGATTCTTTTAAAAGCCGCAAGTCTGGGATTGGGAACTTCATTTTTGTCATCCTTTATATGAACATAAATCTGCACAACGTCTTCTACTGCAATACCGCTTCGGTTAGCAACCTGTACCCGTGCCTTTACTCCTTCATCCGGCAGAGCATGATAGTCAGCATTCTCTACGCTGAATTCCGTAATATCTGTCTCTCCATAGGTCAGTCCGTAACCAAAAGGATATAAGGGCGCTTTCTCCAAAAAGCGGTAGGTTCTTCCCTTCATGGAGTAGTCGGTAAACTCAGGCATCCCCTCTAAATCCCGATATATTGTTATGGGCAGCTTACCAGACGGAGAAACCTCTCCGAATAAAATATCCGCCACATCTTTTCCGCCTCTTGCTCCCGGATACCATACCTGCAAAACCGCTGAAGCATGTTCATCCGCAAAGTTTAAGTCCATGGCGCTTCCCGCCATCATGCAGACAATAAAAGGTACCCCTGTCTCTGCAACAGTCTCCAGCAGCTTTATCTGGGATAAAGGCAGTTTCAGATCCTTTTTATCTCCTGAAGCATAGCTGTTTCCCGTATCTCCTTCTTCTCCTTCCAGAGACTCGTCCAATCCAAGACAAAGGATAACCAGATCCGAATGCTTTGCCACTGTTCTGGCTTCGGACAGTCTGTCATCCGCTTTTGCCAGAGCTTCCTCCCGGTCAAGGAACAGATGGGAACCTTTAGAATATAAAACTCTTACTTCTTCTCCCACATAATCCTGTATACCCTCCAGAACGGTAATATAACGGGATGAGGTTCCGTGGTAATTACCGATTAAAGCCTCTCTGCTATCGGCATTGGGACCGATCACACCAATTGTTCCTATTTTTTCTTTATTTAAAGGTAAAATACCATCATTTTTCAGAAGAACAATGCCTTCTTTTGCCGCTTTCGATGCCAGCGCCAGATGTTCTTTACATTCCACTACTTCATAGGGTATTTTGTCATATTCCGTCTCTTCAAACATGCCTAAAAGGAACCTGGTAGTAAATAATCTGACTGCCGACCTCTTGATATGCTCCAGAGGCAGAATCCCCTCTTCATATGCAGATAATATTTTCTGATAAGTACAGCCGCAGTTTACATCACAGCCTTTTTCCAGAGCAAGCTTTACACTTTCCTCCGGGCGTCCCGTTACCTTATGCTTTTCGTGGAAATCCTTAACCGCCCAGCAGTCGGATACATAATGACCTTTGAAATCCCATTTTCCCCGAAGCACTTCGTCCATTAAATAGCTATGAGCACAGCAGGGCTCTCCGTTGGTACGGTTATAAGCGCCCATGACCGCTTCCACTTCCGCCTCCAGAACACATGCTTCAAAAGCAGGAAGATATGTTTCCCACATTTCCTTCAGGCTGGCCTTTGCATCAAAATAGTGGCGCATTTCCTCGGGACCGGAATGCACCGCAAAATGCTTTGCACATGCGGCCGTTTTCAGATATTCACCGTCTCCCTGAAGCCCTTTTATAAAAGCAACACCCAGCCGGCTGATCAGATAAGGATCTTCTCCATAGGTTTCATGTCCCCTGCCCCATCTGGGATCTCGGAACAGATTAACATTGGGCGACCATAACGTCAGCCCTTTATAGATATCCCTGTCTCCTTCTTTTACCGCCTCATTATACTTTGCCCTTGTTTCTACGGCAATAGCTTCTCCGATTTCTTTTAAAAGTTCCTCGTCAAAAGCAGCACCCAATGCAATTGCCTGTGGAAACATAGTGGCAGTACCAGCTCTTGCCACTCCGTGAAGTCCTTCATTCCACCAGTTGTACTCCGGAATCCCCAGCCGTTCTATTGCCGGCGCGTCAAAACGGAGTTGGGAAGCCATTTCCTCAACCGTCATCTGCTCCACTAGTTTCGTTGCCTTTTCAATAGCCTTTTTTCTGTCCATCCGCATGCTCTCCTTTATATTGTATTTATCAGTGATTCCACATTTTTATCGTATGAATTATTATATATCTGAGTTTATATTATCTGATATTCTCTGTCAGCACACTACAAATGTTGCCGTCTGACTTACAAATATTGCTATCTTATTACCCTGTAACTTTTCTTTTTGTATAAAAACAAATATAATGAAAACAATAACTTTATCGTCTATAATTGAGCGAAGCCGTTTCAGCCGCTATAAAGGGGGAAATTCTATATGAATTCAGAGAACAAAAAAATTCCTGCTCATTATGAACAGCCTACGCGCAGTTTGGTGGAAAGAACGCTTGACGGGTCACAGGAATATGTGGATTTTGTTCCGGAATCACATATAAGAATCTGGTATAATAACCAGGCCGAAGGATATGCAACCCATCATCATGATGCCATGGAAATTATAATTTGCATGGAAAATCAATATACCGTTATTGCCAATAATAAGACCTATAATCTGAATATAGGGGATATTCTTTTTATCCCTTCCCATATGCTCCATAAGATCATTTGTAATTCTTATGGCGTTCGTTTTGTTTTTCTTATCAATATTGACTTTTTGAATTTTTTTCAGGATTTCAAGACCCTGGATCCTATTTTTTTGGAACCTTATTTGTGCAACGCATCCCTGCACCCTGACATTTATCAGCAAGTATATTCTTTTTTCATGCAGATGATAGATATCTATTTTTCCAATAATATGTTCTGGGAAACTTCTATTTATGCATTATTATTACAGACTATGATAGCTTTAGGACGTGACCATTTTTATAAAAATGCGGAAAATACGGACAGTATTTCCGCAGACAAGCAAAAAAAGCATTATGAAAAGTTTTCTAACCTTCTTAATTATATCGATGCCAATTATGCGGAGGAGTTGACTCTGGAACAGGCGGCGAACTATATCGGCTTTTCCAAATATCATTTTTCCCGTTTATTTAAGCAGCATACCAATACAACCTTTTATGACTACTTGTGCCGCAAAAGGATACAGGCCGCCCAATCCATGCTCACTATGGATATTCCTATTACGGATATTGCATTTCAAACCGGTTTTAACAATCTGACCACTTTCTGCCGTTGCTTTAAAAAATGTACTAACTGTTCCCCCACGGAATACAGAAATAAGTTCCGTCACGAAGCAATCCATTAATCGCTTCATAATCCGAAGCATATGCGAGCGCATTGCTTATATCACAAAAAAAGAAACAGAGCGCCATGCTCTGTTTCTTTTATTTTTAAGAAAATTAAATTTCCAATAATTAGCCTTTTACACTTCCTAAAGCTACGCCGGCAATAATGTACTTGGATAATACAAGATATACCACGATAAGAGGAAGTACGGTTAAAGACAATCCCAGATATATTGAACCGTATTCGGTTTTGTAAATATCTCCTCGAAGTAAGCTTACCATAATAGGCATCGTATACTTCTTCTGGTCTGTCAATAAAACCAAAGGCGTAAACAGGTTGTTCCAGCTGGATACAAAACTGAAAATCGCCTGGGTCGCAATTGCCGGTTTCATAATAGGCAATACAATTTTATTAAAGATTAAAAACTCTCCTGCACCGTCAATTCTTGCGGACTGCACAATTTCCATGGAAAGCGCCGGCTGTAAATACTGTCGCATAAAGAATACCATGGAAGGAGACGCTATAGCCGGAAGAATCAGCATCCACACATTGTTGGTCATATGTATCTTATATACCATCTGGTAAAAACCAATCATGGTTACCTGTGCAGGAATCATCATGATAGCCATAATAAAGCTGAAGAAAGGCTGTCTTAATTTCCAGTCATAAGCAACCAGCGCATAGGCTGTCAAAGATGAAAAGTATACTGCCAAGCCGGTGGATCCCAATGAAATAATCAGAGAGTTCATAAATCCCACTGCCGGATTAAAGCTCTTACCCAACAAAATCTTCAGATTATTCATCGCATAATTGGATGGAATCAAAGAAATTGCATGCTGCTGAATCTGCGTGGTGGAACGAGTCGCATTCACAATCATAATCCAGAAAGGCATAATGCTTAAAATAGCCAGAAAGATGCACACAATGTAAATAACAATTTTTATAATCATATTTTCCTTATTCTTTAACATTACACACCCTCCTTACCTTTTTCCAGCAAGAGCCTGAGCCTGCTTTAATTCTTTCTGTCTCAACTTATAGCTCTTTTCCTGCTGTTTAATCTGTCTTCTGAGCTTTTCTTCATCTCTGTCTCTCAGAACCTGGAACATAAGTGCAGAAAGAATAGCAATGATAATAAACATAATTACACTTGCTGCTGCAGCACGATTGTACATATAGCTTCCGCTGAACGCTTGGTTGTAAATAAATACACTGGTGGTCAAGGTCGCATTATCCGGACCTCCTAATAAGAACAGCTTGGGAATATCGAACATATTCAAACCACCAATCAAGCTGGTAACAAGAGTAAATAACAAAATAGTCTTAATATTCGGAAGTGTTACATAAAAGAACGTCTGGACACGGTTGGCGCCATCCACCTCTGCCGCTTCAAATATTTCCGGGCTGATTCCCAATACGCCGGAAATCAAGACTACCATTGTATATCCATACCACATCCATGTCTGGATGAAAATAATTACGCCTCGTGCTACTGTCTTATTAAGCAGCATCTGAACCGGAAAGTCAAAAAATCCCATCTTCATCATAAGGTCATTGACCGGTCCCATGGGATATCCAAACAATGCATTAAATAAAATAGCGATTGTTGCCGCTGTAATAATGTTGGGCATATAGAATAATACTTTAAATAATCCCTGCCCCTTTACTGTGCTTCTCTTATCCGTAAACCATGCTGTCAGCAAAAGTGCCAGCAAAATCTGGGGAATAAAGTTGAAAAGCCATATAATAACTGTATTTTTTAACGCCGTTTTAAAAGACGGATTTGTCAATACTGTTTTAAAATTTCTTAAAAGATCATCAGTCAGGAAATGAAAGGATGTCATTCCCAAACCCTTCAAATCAGTAAACCCAATTACCACTGTATAAACAATTGGATAAAGTGAAAACAATAAAAACGCAATAACAAAGGGGATGCTGAATATATAACCATATCTTGCATAACCCAATTTACTTTTTTTCATTCTACCCACCTACCTTCCCTGCAGTATTCATAACAGTAGGAGAAAGCAGAACAAAAGAGAAATAATCTGATCTGCTCTGCTTTCACCAGACTGTGTTATTTAATTAAAATTGTCGCAAATTACTCTACAATAACATCTAAGTTATCTGCTACCTGCTGTTTGAAGTCAGCAATAGCCTGATCACGATCCTTGTTACCTGCAGTATATTCACGAACCTGTTCTCTCCAGTATGTGTTAATAGTCTCATCATACTGTGTTAAGTTGGTACCTTTTGCAAACTGGTTGGCAGGTACAAATACTTCGAACATATCCTGTCCGCCAAGGAACTCTAAGGAACCGTCAGACTTAGCCATTACAGTACCACTACCTACGCAGTCTTTTGTACCGCCTTCGCCGTTTAATGTACCGTTAGCCCATTTGTACTGAAGTCCATCTTCTGTGTAGTCAAGTGTAATCCATTTGATGATTTCGCCAACTGCTTCAGCTTTCTCGGTATCCTTATTTGCCAGAACCCATGTGCCGCCCCAGAAGAAACCGATAGGAGGCTCGCAAATTGCCCAGTCGCCATATGTTCCTTCGCCTACAGCTTCGCCGCCGCAGTTAGGAGCTAATGTATAGTTGATTAACCATGCAGGACCGAAGAAACCGAAGATCTGCTGATCTCCTTCGCCCTTCATATCAGCGAACCATGCATCCTGCCAGTCCTGAGTATCATTGTGATATCCGTTGTCTTTTAACTTCTTGGATAAGTCAAGGAACTCTTCACGTTTAGGATCGATGTTTAATTTTCCATCAACAATCCAGCCTGTATCAGAGCTGTTCTCAACTGCGTGCCAGATATCGCCGTCGCCGGATACGATTCCGTAGCCTTTAGCTTTCAGCTCTTCTGCTGCTGAGAAGAACTGATCCCAGCCGGGTCCGATTTTCTTGCCGATTTCAGCAGGATCATCTGTACCCCATACATCTTTAGCGATAGAACGACGATAGATAAATGCTCCACCTGTTGCCTGATAGCCAAGACCTAC
>CAZDRM010000143.1:0-6440 GCA_964507745.1 uncultured Lachnospiraceae bacterium | reverse complement strand
CCTTATCTTATTTGAAGGGGCTTCCTATTGATACGCTCAAAATAGACAAATCCTTTATTGATACGGTCATTCAGGACGAAAGCACCCAGGTAATTACGGAATCTATTATTTCCATGGTTAAAAAGCTGGGCTTTGAAACGGTTGCCGAAGGTGTGGAAACAGAGGAACAGTATGAATACCTGAAGAAAATTGATTGTGATAATATTCAGGGATTTTTTCTGGGAAAACCTATGCCTGCAGATGATATTGCGGGATTATTGAGACAACACAGCGCAAGCGTTTAATTTAGTCAAAAGGAATGTACATGGATAAGAGTTTATATTATGTTGTGCTCAACATAAATGAGCTTATGTGTAGTTGTAAGATATGTTGAGTTGTTTTCATTATTCATTGATTTTTGGTCCTTTCTAAAAAATTTCTTAACATAATATTTAGGGGGTGCTTGCTATGCCATGTATGATTAACATTGTGAAGCTGCTTAATAATTTACGTAGAGAACATTGGCATATTACAGCTTTTCCGTTTGGATACAATGGTAAAGAATACATTGTTCTTTTTGAAGATATTGAAAATCTTCCTTTGGTTGCAGACGAGTACAGAGTACTGCTGACTTTTATTGATAGAGCAAATGAAAATCATATATTGCAAACAAAGGCAAATGAACAAAAATTTTCAATCGGTGCAAAAGTATTTCGTGAATATTTTGGCATTAAGTATGTACCAAATCTGGGGGATATCCTTAGGCAGTTTTACGCATATTTTGGGCAATTTATTCCAGAATCTCGTGTAACACAGTTTGATCATGAAACAACTAGTGCTCTCGTAAAAAAATTGAGTCGCAATGATAATGATAATGCAAATGCACAATGTTGTTATAAAGTCATACGTAATGGTAAATATAATGGCATTCAACATTATAGGACTCCATTTAATAGCGATAAAACTAAGTTACTTCGTCCAGAGTTATTTAATAAACTTGGTGGAGATAATAAAATAAGTTTTTGCTATAGAGAAAATAATCCTTTAACAGATATCGAAATATATGAACAATTTATGCGTAGTTATGGAATTAAGTAGATAAAAATTTATATTTTTGGCTCCTTTTTTTCATATTATCACGAACTTGTTTGTATTTTTCCTCATTATAAGCAGATATTGCAAGATCAAGTTCTTCGGGTGTTACAACATCTATAACGTCACATCCTGTTGGAATTATTGCAGATTCAATCTTTTTTTTCTGTAATATTAACCTTTCAAGCGAGTAACATGTGCAAAGCACCTCAATATTATATTCTTTTTCAGTCATATGTTTCTTCTCCTTTCCGATGTATCATCAAAGTCAAAGGATATTTTAACTGTTATCCAATAACCAACTTGATTCAGCACCACTATTGATTCCCTCAATAATATAACTGGAATTTTTTATAAGTACATCATTGTTGATTTCAATTGGTTCTTCTTCTTTGTTCTCACAAAGAGCAAGTGCATATATTTTATAAGGTTGAATAATAATATTTTTTGCTTTACTGTTCAGCATAATTGTAAAGCCGTTAGTCTTTGAAATTTGAATTGCCACGTTTTCATTTACTTTTTTTTCAGAAATATTCTGATTAACTTTAATTTCGCAGCAAAAACCAGTGATGTGTCTATTTTTATATATAAATTCATCGCAGTCGAACATATAGCCATATATTTTCCATTTTTCCATTTTGTCCTCCATTCTGATGTATCTTACCCGCCTAATATAAACGGGCAAGATACAAAAATACTAATTATAAGTTTCGTAACCAATCCATTAAATCAGCGTCATCATTCCACTGAGGCATTTGTAGCTTATCTTTGATTGGATTAGCTTTTTCCAAAGCTTCACGCTTCAGCGTGTTATCTGCTCGTGCATATATTTCAGTAGTTTTCACATCGTTATGTCCAAGCAGGTCTCTTATGTAAATGAGATTTACGTTTGCCTGCAGCAGGTGCATTGCCTTGGAATGCCTGATGCAGTGCGGGGATAACTTTGCAGGGATCAAATCTGGATGTTGTTCCCTGGCTTTATCAGCATATTTAGCAAGAATATAGCTAATACCGAATCTTGTTAATGGTTGGCCATCTTTGTTTATAAATAATGGCAGATCACTTCCTTTCTCCATAAAATTGTAATCTCTTGTATATACAGACAGGATATCTGCCGTATGTGATAACAGTGGCACAATTCTTGATTTTCTTCCCTTGCCAGTCAGCCGGATTGTTGCAGGGGAGATGAAACGTACATCTGAATATTTTAAGTCTGCAATTTCCGATACACGGGCACCGGTATCATACATTACACTCAATATTGCCAAATCACGGCGGCCAGACTTTGTTGTGGTGTCCGGCTGTGCCAGAATCGCTTTTATTCCATCAATAGTCAGATAGTTTATTGCCGGCTCAGCAACTTTTTTGGTCCGTATTGATAAAATTTGCTGACATTGCAGCGCATAATCCGGCTGCTCATACTGCAGATATTCAAAAAATGAGTGAATAGCACCAATTCTTAGATTACATGTCTTTTCGCTGCAGTTCCTTTCTGTATGCAGCCAGTTAATAAATTCCTCAATAAATTCTCTTGTGAGAAGGTTAAGGCTTATATTATGCGCTTTGATGCTTTTTTTATTTGCACAAAAGAGTAACAGTAGTCTGAATGCATCCCGGTAGGACTTTATCGTATTGGAACTGAGATTTCTTTGTGCCGGCAGATATATTGTAAAAAATCGTGATAAATGGTAGGCAAAATCTGGCTGTTTACTATTCCTTTTCATACAGTTTACCTCCCACATCAGGAAATACGACACCTGTTAAGGCTTCCATTTTGTCAAGGACTTCAGGAAATGCTTCAGAGGTAAGCTTTAAATAGTACTGTGTTGAAGCCAGTCCTGTATGCCCTACATATTTAGATAGTACAGGAAGCATTGTCATTAAATCGGTGCCATCTTTTGCCCAGGAATTTAGTCTGTGGCAGATATAGGTATGCCTTAAATCATGTACCCGGGGACCTAATTTCACTCCTCTATATGGAATGCCTGCAAGCCAGAGCTGTTCACGAAAGTGTTTCTCAATGTTGCTGACAGTGTAAGGGGAGCCATCTTTTTTAAAGAAAAAAGGAAAGTCTCCTTTGTGCTTCATATGAACTTCTTCAACATAATTTCTGCATCTGATGGCAAGGCTTTCTGCCATGGGTACAAGGCGTTCATTCCCGTTTTTAGCATCGTGAATATGTATTATTCCATCCTGGATATCCACATCATTAAGCACGAGGTTAAGTAACTCGGAAATCCGGAATCCACATCCATATAGCATTCGGTAAAGCAGTGGAAATGCAAGATGTTTATATGGCGAATGGGGAGAATATTCTATATTATCTAAAGTGGCAAATAGGCGTTTCATTTCATCATGGGTAAACACATATGCAGTATGTTGTGAATAATGAAAATTCTGCGGCGGCGCCACATAACCGATATATCCCTGTCCATTAAGAAAGGTTGCAAAATGCTGTAAATTCAGTATTCTTGCAGACCTGTGTGCATCCCCTTCATTAGGCCTTTTTTTGCCCCAATCAAGTACGATATCCTTTGTGAGTTCATAATTATTAACCTCATATGCCTTACTAAATGTATCAAATGTTTTTAAAATGTAATAACCTCCAACATAGTCATAGCCTACTGCCTGCTTTTGTTTGACAAACAAATCGAGCATTGGCGCAAATGGACCGGAAAATGTTCCTACCTGTCTTTTTCTCATAAATCCACCTCCAATCCGCATTTGGACAACTGTTTAAGATTGATCCGTAAATAGACCTCTGTGCTGTTTATATCAGCATGTCCAAGGGTCTGGGAGATGGTTGTAAGCGGAACTCCTTTTTCAAGCATGGATGTTGCAAGGCCATGTCTAAAAGCGTGCATACCAATACGTTTATTTGCCGGAGACTTTATCCCGGCACACCGCATCTGTCTGGAAATAATATTTGATATTGCATCTAATTTTCCATATGGAGGCCGATGAGAGATAAATATATTATCAATATCAGTTTCCGGACGGCCATTTTTCAGATAATCAATAATCGCCCATCCAACATCATCAGGCAGCGGAAGAGATAAAAACTTTTTCGTCTTTTGCTGGGAAAAAGAAATTGTTTTTGTATCCCAGTTGATATTTGAAAATTCCAAAGCACATATATCACTGCTACGGATGCCTAATCTTGCAGCTGTCAGGAATATCGCATAGTTTCGTTTCCCGACAGGATTTTCCCTGTCTACAGACTTTAATATTGCATTGATTTCTTCATTGGTAAATGTACTTGGAAGCTTTTGCTGCCGCAGATTCTTTACATGAGGTATGCTGTTGGAAAGAGGGCAGTTACAATATCCATTCCTATATGCATAATCCAATAATCTCCGTAACATTCGTAGTGATTCCGAAACATAGGTAGTTGAAAATCTTGCCAAGGAAAGAATATATGTGTTAAACTGTTCTTGAGTAACATTCATAAAAGATTCAGAACCAGTATCCAAAAGAAAATCCTGCAAGCGGAGAAGTCTTGAACGATAGACTTTTAAAGTGTTTTCAGAAATTCCTTTTTGAGTCTCTTCTTTAAGAAATAGAGTAAAAATTTCCGAATAACCTTTTGAAAATGCTGTTTTTGATGTAGAATGTTGTGTGAAAATAACGTGAAATTGAATATAATCCGACAACATATTCATTGCCCGGGTAATGTGATACATAGAATCTTGCATTTCAAGCTTTTCGGGATATTTGTCATTTAAAAAGTGTTGACGGTAGTTTTCATCAAATACAGCTGTTGGATCTGTTTTTGCATACAGCAATAACTGGTTCCAAACTTGATTCATAATATAAATTTCATAATCACTATATTTTTTTCTTTGCATTTCCTCCTTTAATGCTGAAATATGGGTTGACAGTTCTGAAACAAAAATTTTCTTGTACTCCATAATTTTTCTCCTTTCTATTGATTTGGTAATTAAACCATATCAAAAAAGAAGATTATTATGTTGAGTTAAATGCTTAATATAAACAATAAATGAAAGGAATAAGTCTTTTGACTTAACATAGTTTATGCCTGAACGTAGTTTATATATTGCGGAAAAACCCAGTGTTGCAAGGGAGTTTGCCAAGGCCCTAAAGGAGCAGATGAAATCCTATGACGGCTATATGGAATCAGAGAGTGCAGTTGTAACCTGGTGTGTGGGTCATTTAGTTACCATGAGCTATCCTGACGCATACGATGAAAATTTAAAAAGATGGTCTCTTAAGACCTTGCCTTTTTTTCCGCCGGGCGACGAATTTAAGTATGAGGTAATCGGCGGAGTAAAGAAACAGTTCCAGATTGTAAACGGATTATTAAACAGGGCTGATGTCAAACGGATTTATGTATGTACCGACTCGGGAAGGGAAGGAGAATACATATACAGATTAGTGGAGCAGGAAGCCCATGTAAAAGGCAAGGAAAGACGGAGGGTGTGGATTGATTCCCAGACGGAAGAGGAAATTTTGCGGGGAATCAAGGAAGCCAAGGATTTGTCGGAGTATGATAATTTAAGCGCTTCGGCTTATCTTCGGGCAAAAGAAGATTACCTTATGGGTATTAACTTTTCCAGGCTTCTTACCTTAAAATATGGCGATTATATCAAAAACGCACTTTCTCTGGAGAAAAATGCCGTTGTTTCCGTAGGCAGGGTTATGACCTGCGTGCTGGGAATGGTGGTAGACCGAGAGCGGGAAATACGTCATTTTGAGAAAACGCCTTTTTATCGCATAATAGGCGGAATGGATCTGGAAGGCAGTTCTTTTGAAGCGGAATGGAAGGCTGTGGAGGGCTCCGATTATTACAATTCCCCTCTCCTGTATAAGGAAAACGGATTCAAAAGGGAAGAAAGCGCCAAGGAACTCATAGAAAAGCTGAAGCCCCATGATAAAATGGTGGTTTCCAAGGCGGAAAAGAAAAAAGAAAAGAAAAATCCACCCCTTTTATATAATCTGGCAGAGCTGCAGAACGACTGCTCCAGATTGTTTAAAATCAGTCCCGACGAGACTTTGCGGATTGTTCAGGAGCTCTATGAGAAAAAGCTGACCACCTATCCAAGGACGGATGCAAGAGTGCTGTCCACAGCGGTGGCAAAGGAAATTTACAAAAATATCAAAGGTCTTTGTTCCTATACGCCTATGGCGGAACGTGCAACATGGATTTTAAATCAGAAAACCTATACGGGAATCGCAAAGACAAAATATGTTAACGATAAGCTGATCACGGATCATTATGCCATTATACCGACAGGACAGGGATTTTCGGCGTTAAACAGCCTTCATCCCACGGCGGCAAAGGTCTACGAATTAATCTGCGGCAGGTTTTTAAGCATTTTTTATCCCCCTGCCGAATATGAAAAATTATC
>CAZDRM010000142.1:4198-6440 GCA_964507745.1 uncultured Lachnospiraceae bacterium | reverse complement strand
TGCGATTATATGGAGAAAAACGGAGTTGTCAAAAAGGAACTGCAGACCAGCTTAAGGGAACTTATGCGTAGGGAATTTTTAGACTTCGTGATTTATCTGGCCATGTTAGATGCGGGATTTACCCCGTGGGAAGAAGAATATATCAATAAAACCTTTGGTTTCCGTCTGAACAAAGATACGGTAAAGGAATTGAAGGTGCACAGAAGGCTTACGGAAGGATATTATGACGGGCAGATTCCTCTGGTATTAAAATATTTTGTGCTGGCAGATGCGGGAAGAAAGATTAAAGGGGATATTTACGGCAATAAAAAGGCCAAATATCTGGCAGATACTTACCGTTTAATCGGACAGAATTATCTTGCTGGGAATGAAAGTGCAGGAGATAAGGAAATCAATGCGCTGTCCAAATACTGCATGATGCTGGATGATTATCTGAAGGAATACGGGCTTTTGCGCCCTGATAAAAAGAGTAAGCCCGTTACAAAAGGGGAAAACCAGGAAGAAAAAAAAGCGGATATGGATATTAATGACCTGATGGCGGAGTTGAATTCCCTTACGGGCTTAAAGACTGTAAAAGAGGATTTGAATGCCCTGATCAATCTGATGAGAGTGCAGAAGATGCGGGAAGAAAACGGAATGAAGCAGACGGGCATTAATAAGCATATGGTCTTTATGGGCAATCCCGGTACGGGAAAGACCACAGTGGCAAGACTTTTAGCGGAAATTTATGCCGGTATCGGAGTGGTGGAAAAAGGTCATCTTGTAGAGGTGGACCGCTCCGGGTTAGTCAGCGGTTATGTAGGGCAGACAGCCATGAAGGTGCAGGATGTTGTGGAGGAAGCTTTAGGCGGTATTTTGTTTGTGGATGAAGCCTATACCCTGACCAGCAGCAAGGGTCAGAACGATTTCGGGCAGGAAGCGGTTGATACCCTGTTAAAGGCCATGGAGGACCACAGGGACGACCTGATTGTCATCGTAGCAGGCTATACAGATTTGATGCAGGAATTTTTAGACTCCAATCCGGGACTGCGTTCCCGTTTTAATAAGTATATTATGTTTGAGGATTATACGGCGGAAGAGCAGGTTGAGATTTTCCGCTTTATGTGTAAGGGCATGGATTATGTGCTTTCAAAAGAAGCATTGGAAGAGGCGGAACGGTTTTTTAAAGAGCGAAGTGAAAACAAGCCTGAGACCTATGCCAATGCCAGGGATGTAAGGAATTATCTGGAAAAGGCCATTTCCAATCAGGCAACAAGGATAGTGCAGTTAAAAAATGTGGATAAGGAAACCCTTGCCATTCTGGAAAAGGAAGATCTGGAAGGAATCAGTTTGGGATGAAAAAAATCGTAGTGGGTATTCTTGCCCATGTGGATGCAGGTAAAACAACATTATCGGAAGCGCTGCTTTACAGAGGCGGCACCATCAGAAAGCAGGGAAGAGTGGACCATCAGGACGCCTATCTGGATAATTTCCGTTTAGAGCGTCAGAGGGGGATTACGATTTTTTCAAAACAGGCGAAGGCTGTCTTTGGGGAAATGGAGATGACCCTGCTTGATACGCCCGGCCATGTGGATTTTTCCATGGAAATGGAGCGGACTCTGCAGGTGCTGGATTATGCGATTTTAGTTATCAGCGGAACGGACGGCGTTCAGGCTCACACGGAGACTTTATGGAAATTGTTGGAAGAATATCATATTCCAACTTTTTTGTTTGTCAATAAAACAGACCTGTTAGGAGA
The DNA here is from genome assembly GCA_964507745.1 of uncultured Lachnospiraceae bacterium. Taxonomy (GTDB): domain Bacteria; phylum Bacillota; class Clostridia; order Lachnospirales; family Lachnospiraceae; genus UBA2882. The sequence continues at coordinate 4,702 of CAZDRM010000142.1, read as the reverse complement.
GACGTTTACGGAAGAGCAGCGGGAAAGTATGATGAAAAGCTTTCAGGAAAGGCTGGATGCATCTATAGTGGATTTTACACAGGAAACTCATATGATGGAAGAAGCCGCCATGTGCGGGGAGGACGCCATGGAGGAATTTTTGGAGGAGGGCAGTCTTTCCAAAGAAACCATTGCCTTATTAGCTGCGGAAAGGAAATTATTTCCCTGCTTTTTCGGCTCGGCGCTGAAACTACATGGTGTGGATGAATTTATAACGGGGATAAAGGACTATTGTTGTGAATTAGCTTATCCTGAAACATTTGGGGCAAGGGTATACAAAATCGCCAGAGATGAACAGGGAAACCGCCTGACTTATTTAAAGATCACGGGAGGCAGTCTAAAAGTCAAAGGACTTTTAAACGGGGAAAAGGTTGACCAGATACGCATCTATTCCGGGAGCAGGTATGAAACGGTGGATGAGGCTTTTGCAGGCTGCGTCTGTGCCGTAACAGGACCGGTAAAGAC
>CAZDRM010000142.1:2453-4098 GCA_964507745.1 uncultured Lachnospiraceae bacterium | reverse complement strand
CGGTGGATGAGGCTTTTGCAGGCTGCGTCTGTGCCGTAACAGGACCGGTAAAGACTTATCCGGGACAGGGGATGGGAATAGAGGAGGAAGATGCAAAGCCGGTATTATCTCCGGTTATGACTTATCAGGTGCTGTTGCCTGAGCATACTGACCCGGCAGTTGTGCTGCCAAAGCTGAAGGAACTGGAAGAAGAGGACCCGGGACTGCATGTGATATGGAATGCAAGCCTTGGAGAAATCCATGTACAGATCATGGGAAAGGTACAGCTGGAGATATTAAAGGATATTATCAGAGAACGGTTTTACATAGAGGCGGATTTCGGAACGGGAAGCATTGTTTATAAAGAGACCATTGCCGTTGCCGTAGAGGGCGTAGGTCATTTTGAACCCTTGCGCCATTATGCGGAGGTTCATTTGATCATGGAGCCTCTGCCCGAAGGAAGCGGTCTGGTTTTTGACAGCAGCGTAAGCGAAGACGAACTGGATTTAAACTGGCAGAGGTTGATTCTGACCCACCTTGGGGAAAGAGAGCATCCTGGCGTACTGACAGGCTCTGCTATAACAGATATGAGAATTACCCTTGCAGGGGGCAGGGCACATTTAAAGCATACGGAGGGCGGCGATTTCAGACAGGCCACTTACCGTGCCGTAAGACAGGGGCTTAAGAGCGGGGAAAGCATTTTGCTGGAGCCCTTTTATGACTTTGAACTGGAAGTTCCCGGAGAGCAAATTGGCAGGGCCATGAGTGATATCCAGAGAATGCAGGGAACCTTTGAACCGCCGGAGACCTTGGGAGACACCTCTCTTTTAAAGGGCAGGGTTCCTGTGGCATCCTCCATTGATTATATGAGTGAGGTCAATGCCTATACCAAAGGGAGAGGCAGGCTGAAGCTGCAGTTTGGCGGTTACAGTCCCTGCCATAATGCGGAAGAAGTGATAGAGCGGCTTGGTTATGACAGTGAGGAGGATGTGGAGAATCCTACAGGTTCCGTATTCTGTTCCCACGGAAGTGGATTTTATGTAAACTGGAATGAAGTGCCGGATTATATGCATTTAGAGTCTTGTATGACAAAAGATAGTCGAGACCAGGGAGAAGGCAGGGAACAGGAAGAAGGAGGGAAACAGGAAGCTGTCCAAGGCGAAAATGACAAAACGGGCGGAAGCAAGGGAAAAGGAAGACAAAAAAGGGAATGGAGCGGATACGCTGACAAAGAGCTGGAGGAAATCATGCTGCGGGAATTCGGACCGGTAAGGAGAAGAGAATACGGCAACAGGAGCACCAGATATATTGCCGGGGGTAAAAGCGTTGATGCAGGGGAATACTATAAAAAACACAGGGATAAAAATACAAAGCCTGCGGAAAATTATCTGTTAGTGGATGGTTACAATATTATTTTTGCATGGGATGAATTAAAGGATTTGGCTAAGACCAATCTGGACGCCGCAAGAGGAAAGCTTATGGATATGCTCTGTGATTACCAGGGCTTTACGAAATGCCATCTGATTCTGGTATTTGATGCCTATAAAGTGAAAGGCAATACCGGAGAAGTGGGGAAATATCACAATATCCATGTTGTATATACCAAAGAGGCGGAAACGGCGGATATGTATATTGAGAAGGTAACAAAAGAGATTGCGCCAAACCA
>CAZDRM010000142.1:0-2353 GCA_964507745.1 uncultured Lachnospiraceae bacterium | reverse complement strand
CGGAAACGGCGGATATGTATATTGAGAAGGTAACAAAAGAGATTGCGCCAAACCACAGGGTAAGGGTGGCTACCTCGGACGGGCTGGAGCAGCTGATTATTATGGGGCATGGCGCCATGAGAGTGTCGGCGGCTGAATTTTACAGAGAGGTTATGGATGTAAAAGAGAAGGTAAGAGAGATTATAGAAAAGTAGCGGTAAACTATGCAAAAGCGGCAGGAAAGCAGCGGAAGCTTTATGAAGTTAGTTAGAATTATTAAAGTGAAAGAGGGAAACTGAGCTATGAAATTAATGAAAAGAGAAGAGCAGAAAAAGGAAAACACGTGGGCGCTGGAGGATTTATATATCAATGATGACGCATGGAAAAACGATGGCATCAGGCTGCAGTTCGCCATAGATGAGATAAAGGAATATGACGGGAAACTGCAGGATAGCGCAGGCAAATTGTTGGAATGCCTGAAGGCTTATGCGGATGTAAATTGTCTGCTGGAGGCTTATTATGTCTATGCCAATGAGCGTTACCATCAGGATACGGCAAATTTCTACTACCAGGGCTTTGCGGGAGAAGCGGAGATTAAAATGAATCTTTTGCAGGCGGCAGTTTCCTTTATGGTTCCCCAGATACTGGCAATCCCTGAAGAAAAGCTGGATGAGTTTTACAGGGAGGAACCGGAGCTTTTGGAATACCGTTTGTTTATTGAAAATATACAGAGGCAGAAGGAGCATACCTTGGACGAGAAGGGGGAAGCGATGTTAGCAGCTGCTAATGAAGTGGCAAAGGGAGCATCCAACATTTATTCCATGTTCAACAATGCGGATGTACGGTTTGCGGATATTAAGGACGAAAAGGGAGAGACGGTGCCCCTTACCCAGGGAAGGTTTGTTACCTTTATGGAAAATCAGGACCGTAGGGTCAGACAGGAGGCCTTTGCTTCTCTTTATGCTACCTATAAGCAGAATATCAATACAGTGGCAGCCATGTTTGACGCCAATGCAAGGGCAGCGGCTTTTTTTGCGAAAGAAAGGCTTTATGACGGCGCCTTGGAAGCTGCGCTGGATGATTCGGAAATTCCCGTAGAGGTTTATCATAAGCTTATTGAAACAGTACATGATAATCTGGATGCCATGTACGATTACGTGGCTCTCAGAAAGAAGCTTCTTGGCGTGGATGAGCTACACATGTATGATGTTTATGTTTCTATGGTAAAAGGTGTGGAAAAGAAATATACCTTTGACGAGGCCAAAGCCCTTGTTTTAGAAGGTCTTGCACCTTTAGGAGAGGATTACATTGAGCTGCTTAAGGAAGGCTTTGATAACCGGTGGATAGATATTTATGAAAACGAGGGAAAGCGCACGGGAGCCTATTCCTGGGGAGCTTACGGCGTGCACCCTTATGTACTGTTAAACTTTCAGGGCACACTGAACCATGTGTTTACCCTTGCCCATGAGATGGGCCACGCTCTTCATTCCTATTACTCGAACATGAATCAGCCCTATTTATATGCGGGTTATAAGATTTTTGTGGCAGAGGTGGCATCCACATGCAATGAAGCTTTGTTGATCCATTATTTATTGGAGAAGACAGAGGATGAAAGGGAGAGGGCATATTTAATTAATTACTTTCTGGAACAGTTTAAGGGAACCCTGTTCCGCCAGACCATGTTTGCAGAGTTTGAAATGATGACTCACGATATGGTAAAGGAGGGAAAAACCCTTACTGCCGATGTGCTTTGTGACACCTACCGTAAGCTGAATGAAATCTATTTCGGACCGGATATGGTAATGGACGAGGAAATTGCATATGAATGGGCAAGGATTCCCCATTTCTATACGCCCTTTTATGTGTATCAGTATGCTACGGGCTTTGCGGCGGCAATTGCCATCAGCAGCCGCATTCTGAAGGGAGAAGAGGGCGCAGTTGAGGATTACAAACGGTTTTTAAGCGGAGGCAGCAGCATGAGTCCTATTGAACTGCTGAAACTTTGCAAGGTGGATATGACGGAGAGCAGACCTATAGAGGAAGCCTTAAATGTATTTAGGGAATATCTGGGCAAGATGCAGGAGGCCTGAGGCGGTTTTATATAGCATTATAAAACAAAGGCGAGCAATATAGTATTATAAAAATGATGGATTAAAGGGAATAAATCATAAAAGTTCTGATAAGATAAAGCAAAAAAATGTTATATTGTACTTTTTTGGGAACAATATAAAAATACTATACACATTTGAAATCCAATGTGCTAATATATCGTAACAGTTCAGAGAATTAATGTTTGGAAGTTGTCTGTGAATGAATTGCAGCAGAGGAGGCATTGGATTATGACAAAAGATTTGACAAAGGGCTCTCCCATGAA
>CAZDRM010000141.1:0-6478 GCA_964507745.1 uncultured Lachnospiraceae bacterium | reverse complement strand
CGTTCATTGGTGCCTCCGTTAAATATCAAGCAAAGCTTCATTTGCATGTTCATAAATATATTTCTTTCTGGGGGGAACTTCCGTACCCATAAGCATTTCCGTAATTTTATCCGCCTGGAAATTGTCATCAATCTCCACCAGCTTCAATTTTCTGGTTTCGGGATTTAAGGTTGTCTCCCATAACTGCTGTGCGTCCATTTCTCCCAGACCTTTATAACGCTGCAGTGTAAACGGCCCTTTGTGGGTCTTCCTGTACTTTTCCAGCGCCTTGTCATCATACAGATACTCTTCTTTGCCTTTTGAGGGCATAGCCTTGTACAGGGGCGGCATGGCAATATACACATGTCCCGAACTGATCAGTTCCGGCATAAATCTGTAAAACAACGTCAACAGCAGGGTGGAAATATGCGCGCCGTCCACATCGGCATCCGCCATAATGATAATTTTATCATACCGCAGCTTGGAAATATCAAAATCATTTCCGTAACCCTCGGAAAAACCACAACCAAAGGCATTGATCATAGTCTTAATTTCCGCATTGGCCAAAACCTTGTCCATACTTGCTTTTTCCACATTCAGAATTTTTCCTCTGATAGGAAGGATAGCCTGATATTTTCTGTTTCTTGCCGTTTTTGCAGAGCCTCCTGCAGAATCACCCTCTACAATAAAGATTTCGCATTTTTCAGCCTCTTTTGACTCGCAGTTTGCAAGTTTTCCGTTGGAATCAAAGGAAAATTTCTGCTTGGTCAGCATATTGGTCTTCGCTTTTTCCTCGGATTTACGGATTTTCGCCGCTTTTTCGGCACAGCCGATGACTGCTTTTAAGGTTTCCAGATTGCGGTCAAAGTATCTTACAACTTCTTCGCCGGTTATTTTACTGACTACCTTTGAGGCGTCCTGATTATCCAGTTTGGTTTTTGTCTGTCCTTCAAACCTGGGGTCAGGATGTTTGATGGAAATAATTGCAGTCATGCCGTTTCGTACATCGGCGCCGGTAAAATTCTGGTCTTTTTCTTTTAATATATTTAATTCTCTGGCATAAGAGTTGATGACGTTGGTAAAGGAGGATTTAAAGCCTGTAATATGGGTACCGCCCTCCGCATTGTGGATGTTGTTACAGAAGCCCATGACATTTTCATGGAATTCATTAGTATATTGGAAGGCACATTCTACGGAAATGCCCTCTGCTTCGCCTTTGAAATAGATAACGTCGCTGACTGCTTCCTTGGAACCGCTCATGGCTTTTACGAAGCCTATGATACCTTCGGGCTCGTGGAATACTTCTGCATCTGTTACTTCGCCTCTGCGGTCTTCGAATTCGATGGTCAGTTCGGGGTTTAGGTATGCTGTTTCGTGAAGTCTGCTTTTGATGTCCTCCGCTTTAAACCATGTTTTGTCAAAGATTTCGTCGTCGGGAAGGAAGTTGATGCTGGTTCCGGTTTCTTTGGTCTTGCCTACAACGGGAAGAAGGCCGTTTTCAAGCTCCAGAACCGGGATTCCACGTTCATATTCGTCCTCATATATATGGCCGCCTTTGGATACGCGGACTTTTAAGTGGGCGGATAAGGCATTGACAACGGAGGAGCCTACGCCGTGTAAGCCGCCGCTGGTTTTGTAGGCGGAGTCGTCAAATTTGCCGCCCGCATGAAGGGTGGTAAAGACGAGTCTTTCCGCACTGATGCCTTTTTCGTGCATTTCGATGGGAATACCCCTGCCGTTGTCGGTAACGGTGGCGGAGCCGTCTTTTTCAAGATAGACTTTGATATGGGAACAGTAGCCGGCAAGGTGCTCGTCTACGGAATTGTCCACGATTTCATAAATTAAGTGGTTCAGGCCTTTGGTGGAAACGCTGCCGATGTACATTCCGGGACGGACGCGGACAGCTTCCAGGCCTTCCAGTACTTTTATGCTGGAAGCATCATAATCTGTTGTTTTTGACATGATTCTTTTTTAACTCCAATCTTGTTGCGTGTAGTGAGGGGGCGAGGCGCTAATGGGCTGTTGCAAGATGTTGAGACGGTGTGTCTACAACTTGCAGTGGGGGAAACGCCAATGCGCTGCAAGATGTCGAGACTTGTGTCTGTTATCGAGATACTTGCAGTGAGGGGCGGAAACGCCAATGCGCTGCGCTGTTGGCGGGAATGGGAGCCGATAGGGGGTGGTGGGGAGATAAGTTGACCTGGTCTACCCCGCCGTGCCGCTCGTCTCCGCTTCGCTTCGTCTCGCTCACGGGCTTCGCCCTATATTTTCTCAAAAACACAATTTTGTCAGTAAACTGCCAAATTGTGTTTTGCGAGAAAATGCACGGCTCATTGCCAACGTGAACATTATACCACAACTAGAATATTTTTCAAACAAAAATACATTATATAGTATGCAGATAGCCATTTTCTAAAACGTCTTGCCATTTTGTTCTTAATATTTCATGTTCGGGTTTGGATAAATCCGAATCTTCCTTCAGTATTTCCTCCACATCCTGGCTTGCCAGGTAAAGCATGTCGGCGTCTTCGTAAATATCCGCATATACAAAGCCGGTGTCGCCGCTTTGGAGGGTGCCGGACATTTCGCCGGGACCGCGCATTTTTAAATCGGCATCGGCTATTTCAAAGCCGTCGTTGGTTTTGCCTAAGATCTCAAGGCGTTTTTTGCTCTTTCCGTTACCGGTGGTATCTACAAAAATACAGTAGGACTGGTGGCTTCCTCTTCCCACTCGGCCTCTTAACTGGTGAAGGGCGGCTAAGCCGAAGCGTTCGGCATTTTCCACCATCATAACCGTTGCGTTGGGCACGTTGATGCCTACCTCTATGACTGTGGTGGAAACGAGAATATCGTAATTTCCTGCCGAAAACTCTTCCATGATCCGATTCTTTTCAGCCCCCTTCATTTTGCCGTGAAGGGTTCCGATGCGCACGGATCCGTCAAAAGCCTCTTTCAGCTTTTTGCTGTAATCCTCTACATTTTCCAGCTCCTCCATAATGCCGGATTCCACCATGGGACATATAATATATACCTGACGGCCTTTGGCTATTTCGTCCTTCATAAACTTGTACGCCGTGGGACGGTATCTGGTATCTACAACCGCATTTTTTATGGGTATGCGGTTGCTTGGCAGCTCAGGAATGGTGGATATGGATAATCCGCCGTATAAAATCATGGCAAGGGAACGGGGAATGGGGGTTGCAGACATAACAATGGTGTGCACATCCTCTCCCTTTCTGGTTAAAATCGTCCGCTGTCTTACGCCGAATCTGTGCTGCTCGTCAGCAACAACCAGCCCCAGGTTTTGAAAGACCACACTGTCCTCTAAAAGCGCATGAGTTCCGATAACCAGATTTTTTGCGCCATTGGAAATCTCTTCGTAAGCGGCCCGCTTTTCCTTTGCCCGGATGCTTCCTGTCAATAAAACCGGCTGAAAGGGCAGACCGTAATCTCTGGTCATTTCCTCGATCAATTTGAAATGCTGAAGCGCCAGCACCTCCGTAGGCGCCATAAAAGCTCCCTGTTTGCCGTTGCAGACGCAGGCAAGCAGGGCAAGCACCGCAATCATGGTTTTACCGCAGCCCACATCTCCCTGTATCAGACGGTTGCAGATTTTTCCGCTGTATAAATCCTCTTCTATCTCTGACCACGCCTTTTTCTGGGAGAGAGTCAGTTCAAAGGGAAGGGCTTCTGTCAGACGTTTTGTCTGGGCACATTCTATAAAACGGTTTTTCTCTGTCTTTAAGAGCTCATGACTTTGATTCTGTTTAACAGACAGAAGAAAGTATAAAAACTCCTCATAGGAAATCCGCTTTTTGGCACGATATAAAGCCTCCATGGATTCCGGGTTGTGGATTGTCTGTAGTGTTTCCACATAATCCGGAAAATCCCGTTTTGCCAAAAGCGTTTCAGGAAGAGGATCGGAAATGCTTTGTTTCGTTTCCTTTAATCCTATGGCAACGTATTTCCTGATCGTATCGTTGGAAAGCCCCTTGGTGCAGGAATAAACAGGGATAAATCCCTTTGTCATTTCGGCATATTTGTCAGGCTTGTACAATTTGGGCTGGTCCATCTGCAAATGGTCCGCCACGGTTAAAACCTTTCCGTAAAAAACATACCTGTTTCCGGGAACCAGGGTTTTCTTTAAATAAGGCATATTGAAAATACGTACTACAAAGGGATTCTCCTCATTATCTTTTGCCATAAAACGAAGAATCTGATAGCCCTTTACCCTTGTGAGAACGGCTTCCGTAACAATAACCGCCTCCACTCCCGCTTTTTCCATTTCGCAGGCGGCATTTAAGGAAACAGGCTCTTTATAGCTGTCGTAGGTTCTGGGAAATCGCTTTAATAAATCTCCGACGGTATCAATATTCAATTTATGAAAAAGGGCACCGTTTTTGTCTCCGATGCCCTTAAGCTCTTTCATGCTGGTATTAAAATTCATATTTCCTACTCTGCTGAAACCACATAATAATATACGGGCTGTCCGCCAAACTGAAGCTCCACGTCACAATTTTCATAAGCCTTGCTGACTCTGTCACACAGGGAATTGGCAGCTTCCTCCGTCACATCTGCGCCATAGTAAATACTGACTAATTCCGCATCGGAATCCTTCAGCATTTCCCGTATCATTTCCACAGTTGTATCTTCAATATCGGTACCAACGGCTAACATGCCATGGTCGCCGATTCCCATAATGTCATTTTCATGAATGGTCTTTCCGTCAATCTCCGTATCTCTTACGGCGTAGGTTACCTGGCCTGTTGACACATTGGTAATTTCCTCTGTCATATTGGCCTCGTTTTCGGCGGGAGACATTTCCGGCACGTAACTGATAACCGCAGTAATTCCCTGAGGAATATTTTGGGTGGGAATGACAATGACTTCCTTGTCTTCCGTCATGGACTTTGCCTGATTTGCCGCCATAATGATATTTTTGTTGTTGGGGAATACGAACACGGTGTCCGCATTGACCATATCGATGGCATGGAGAATATCATCGGTACTGGGATTCATGGTCTGACCGCCTTCAATAATCTGGTCAACGCCCAGATCCTTAAAGATGGCATTTAAACCTTCTCCGATGGAAACGGAAATGAATCCTACTTCCTTATGCTCCTGCTGTACATTCTCTTCTTCCTTTGCGGCATTTTTTACCTGTTCTTCCTTAAACAGCTTTTCCTGATGCTCTAAGCGCATATTATCAATCTTCATATTGGACAATGCGCCATAGGTTAAGGCTCTCTGAATGGCAAGGCCCGGGTCATTGGTGTGGACATGCACCTTTACAATATCATCATCCGCAACCAGAACAATAGAATCTCCAATGGATTCCAGATAGTCCTTAAAATCCTTCTCATGCTTTACATTGAAGGTTTTATTTAACATAATGATAAATTCGGTACAATATCCGAATTTAATATCGGATGTATCTGCCGCAAGGCTGTCTACATTCACTCTGCCGGGTGTGACCGCAGCCGCATTAATGGTAAAATCAATTTCTTCTCCGCGGAAAGCCTTCTGTGCTCCCGTTAAAAATTCAATCAAACCCTGTCCTCCAGAATCCACAACTCCCGCCTGCTTTAATACCGGCAGCATTTCCGGTGTTTTGGCAAGGACTTCCTTGGCATAGGCAATTACCTGGTCAATACAGGTATCCAGATCCACATCGGGATCCTCCGCAAGTTCAAGGGCTTTTTCACAGACTCCCTTCGCAACCGTAAGAATTGTGCCTTCTTTGGGCTTCATAACCGCTTTATAAGCGCTTTCTACTGCTTTTTCACAGGCTTTAGCCAGGGTCTCCTTATCAATTTCATCTACATCCCTGATAACCTTACAAAACCCTCTGCATAACTGTGAAAGGATAACGCCGGAATTTCCTCTTGCGCCTCTTAAAGAACCGGAGGAAATGGACTTAGCAATTACTTTCATATCGGTATTTTCATCCAGAGCCGCCACTTCATTTGCAGCAGACATAATGGTCATTGTCATATTGGTTCCTGTATCCCCGTCGGGAACGGGAAAAACATTTAATTCATTAATATACTCCTTATTGGCTTCCAGACACTTTGCGCCGGCTAAAAACATTTTGCAAAGCATTCTGTTGTCGATGGTATTTGCAGCCACAATCAAATCCTCCTTAATCGATTACTCGAACACCTTCCACGAAGATGTTGACTTTTTCTACTTTTAATCCTGTAAATTCTTTTACTTTGTATTTTACGGTACTGATCAGATTATCTGAAACAGTCAGAATATTAACCCCGTATGCAACAATCAGATGAAAATCAAGGCTGATGCCCGAATTCTGAATCAAAACCGAAATTCCGGTGGATAAACTGCCCGGCTTTAATAATCTGACAAATCCATCCTTTACATTGACGCTGGCCATTCCCACAATGCCGAAGCACTCCACGGCAACGCTGCCCGCATAGTTGGCGATTACATCACTATCTATTGTAATGTCTCCCAGATGCGTATTCATCATACTCTTCAT
>CAZDRM010000140.1:0-6612 GCA_964507745.1 uncultured Lachnospiraceae bacterium | reverse complement strand
GGGACTCCCCCGTAAAGCCTTCCACCGCCTCTTACCCCGCCAGATAATTCCGCATAATCTTCAACGCATTCTTCTCAAGCCTCGAAACCTGCGCCTGTGAAATCCCGATAATCTCCGACACCTCCATCTGCGTCTTTCCCTCAAAAAACCGCAGCGTAATAATCTCATGCTCTCTCTCATTAAGCTTCTTCATAGCCTCCGAGAGAGAAATATGCTCCACCCAGGTCTCCTCTTTATTTTTCTTATCCGACACCTGATCCATAACATACAAAGTATCTCCGCCATCCGTGTAAATGGGCTCGTAAAGACTCATGGGATTCTGAATGGCATCCAGGGCATAGACAATATCCTCCTTGGCAATTCCGATTTCTTCGGAAATTTCTTCTATGGTAGGCTCCTTCAAATTATTTCTGGTCATGGTCTCCTTTGCATAAATAGCCTTGTATGCAGTATCCTTCAAACTCCTTGACACCCTGATAGAGTTGTTGTCCCTGAGGAACCTCCTGATTTCACCCACGATCATGGGTACGGCATAGGTACTGAATTTTACCCCCAGCTCCGAATTGAAGTTATCAATGGCTTTAATAAGTCCCACACAACCTATCTGAAACAAGTCGTCCACATTCTCATTGCTGGAGGAAAATCTCTTTATCACACTTAATACCAGCCTCAGATTTCCTTCTATATAAGTTTCCCTTGCCTCTTTATCCCCCTCCGCTATACGCACAAACAAAGCTTCCTTTTCCGCATTTTTCAGAAGAGGAAGCTTTGCCGTATTTACTCCGCATATTTCTACTTTTCCCTGTGCCATTTTCTTGTCCTCCTGGTAGAATTTTCATCTACTAAAAGGATGCACAGATTATAAAAATTTATACTGCATGATTTTAATTTATGACTTTACAAAATGAATTATTTTATTCCATTCGTTTGCCCAGGAAAATACTCTTTAATTCTGCAGCAGCCTGTGAAATATCCTCACTGCCAATAACCGCCGAAACAACAGCTAATCCATCCGCACCCATATCCTTAAACAACGCCGCATTCTCTTTTTTAATTCCTCCGATTACCACAATGGGAATTGTGACGGCCTGACGGATTTTCTTTAATTCGTCCATGGAAACCAGCCTTGCATCCGCTTTGGTTTTGGATGGAAACATGGCTCCCACACCCAGATAATCAGCGCCCTCCTTTTGTGCCTTTACCGCTTCACTTAACCCGGAAACCGATATGCCAAGCAGCATATCTTCCCCGATTATTTTTCTTGCTGCAGCAACCGGAATATCACTCTGCCCCAGATGCACTCCCGCCGCTTCCACGGACAATGCAATATCTATCCGGTTATTGATAACCAGCGGGACGTGATATTGATCCGTTATTTTCTTTATTTCTTTTGCCAGAACATAAAAATCCAATGCGGGTATATAGCTTTCCCTAAGCTGCACCATGGTACATCCGCCCAAAATTGCCTGTTCAACCGCTTCCTCCAAGGTTTCCGTACTCATGCGCATACGGTTTGTGACCAGATAAAGGGAATAATCATATCTCTTTGTACACATCTTTTTCATCTTTTCCTTCATATTTCCCTTTATATTTTCCTTCATATTTCCTCCTTTTTCTCTCCACTCAATCCGTACCGGTACAAATCCCAGAAATGATGTGTGGGACCGTTCCCCTTTCCAATGGAAAGAGAATGCGCTATTGCAGTAGTAATATATGCCTTTGCCGCTCCTACGGCATCAGGCAGGCTCATGCCCTTTGCAAGCTGCGACGCAACGGCCGATGAAAAAGTACAGCCTGTCCCATGGGTATTTGGAGTATTGATTCTGACCGATTCATATTCATAAAACTGCTTTCCGTCATACAGAATATCCAGTGCATCCCCTGTGGCATGGCCTCCCTTTATGATCACTGCTTTGCATCCCATATCATATATCCTTCGGGCCGCTTTTCTCATTTCTTTTACGGACATAATTTTCATCCCGGCTATTTTTTCAGCCTCGGGAATATTGGGTGTGCAGACATCCGAAATGGGAATAACGGCTTTTATCAATGTCTCCACCGCTTCCATATCCATAAGCGGGCAGCCGTTTTTTGCATACATTACCGGATCAACGACAACATGCCCGGGCCGGTATTGTCTCATCTTTCTTGCAACGGCATCCATACACTCCACAGAAGAAAGCATACCGATTTTAACTGCATCAGTCCCTATATCCTCAAAAACCGCATCAATCTGCTTTTCTATTATATCCGGCCTTACATTTTGAATATCAATTACCCGGCTTGTGTTTTCGGCAACAACAGAAACAATAACGCTCATCCCAAAAACACCATGGGCGGAAAACGTTTTTAAATCCGCCTGTATGCCTGCCCCGCCGCTGCAGTCGGAACCTGCAATACTCAAAACCTTCTTCATAAGTAACTCCCCCCTTATTAAAAACCACATTTAAACGTCTTCATTTTTATCCGGTTCCCCGTAGGCCATTTTCCAGAAATCAAGCTCCAATAAACTTGCCTTCTCAAATACTGTACCTAACTGCTCCTTTCTTTTTTCCGGCAGCCCGCCGCATTTTTCCTCTGCAAAGTCACACCATTCCCTGCACCTTTCATAATATGCATTCTCCGCATAATCCCCTATAAAATCGGCATACCGGAAACCGGCTGCCTCCGGGCTTTCGGCAACCTTTCTAAAAACATAACTGTAACTGAGCATACATGGAAGAACTGCCATAAGTATCTCCGAAATGTCCCCTCTGTCAGCAATATTCAATAAAAAATTTATATACCTTCTGTTTTGGGGCAACGGTTCCATCGTTTCTATATCATCATCCTTTAAGCCGAAGCGTTCCAGCCAGGACAGACGCACCGCTGATTCGGCATCTGTTACAAAGCTCAAAATAGAATAGTATACCTGAATATCCTTTAAACATATGGAATGATAAATGGCACTTCCGTAAATACGGGCATAATTTTTTAGGTAGATACTGTCCTGTATGATATAATTTCTAAATTTTTCAATGGGTAAAATCCCTGTTTGCACTTCTCTTACAAAAGGGGTATCCGCACACGCATCCCAAATCGGAATATTTTTCTTTAAAACTTCGTCCATAAATGACATTTCACTTTCCTCCTACTGTAACATGCCATTACATATTACTAACAAATTCCTCAACACTCCTGCCGCTTGAACTCCCTGCATCCATTAGGGCATTTATACTCTTTAGAGTGCTTGTGCTCTTTAGAGTGCTTGTACTCTTTAGAATGCTTGTACTCTTTAGAATGCTTGTACTCTTCGGCATCAAAACAAAAAGAGCTCCCGTAAAAGAAGCTCTTTCAGACGCAAAACGGCGTAAGAAATTGCTTCCCTACGCCGGTATTAGCCGACAGGTCCAGAGGTCAGGTCTTAACCTTTTTCAACTTGTTCAGTTCCCTCGCAAACATGTACTTTATCATATTTAATTTTTGTATCATCTTTTCATTGCATATATGGGATTATAAGCATGAAAAGTAAAAAAGTCAAGTCTTATCTTTTATCTCACTTCCATAGAAGAATAAATGCGGTCAACCAATTCAACCAATTCTTCCTCTCCGGCGCCGACCTCTACAGAAACACCGCCCATTCCGTAAATTTTGTCTCCCCGGCAAATATAGTATATATACATTTCTGTTCCGGCTTCGGCGAAATCTTTAATATAAGCCGTAAATACAAATCCCAGCTCCGTCATGCCTATCATATTGGTTTCTATATCTAAGCCGCCATACTGCTTACTTAATTCATCTTTAAACATATCCGCGAACATCTGCTGCTCTCCTTTGGACAGACTTCCCAATGTTTCACTTCCCCCCGCAGCATCCTCTATAATGGTATAAATCAGCCGGCTCTGTTCCGTACTGTTGCCGTTTTCCCCGTACAATGTTGCGCCGGGAACCAGATTGCTGTATACAGTATTTTTATCCCATCCTTCCGGCAGATAAATATAAAAAGCCCCGAAAGGTATGGTCTTTCCTGTCATCCTTGCCAACTCGTCATCAGTCGGATTGTATCCGTCAATTTTTGCCTGCAAAAATCCGCCTTCATAGGCAAAGTCTGTTTCAAAATATTTTTCCAGTTCTTCCACAACTTCGCCAGCCTGTCCGGTTTCCGAATTGGAATCCACCCGAAGCACAACTTTAAAAAGCCTGCCGTCCTCCAATTCCACCAGATAATATTCCAGCCATTGTCCTACATAGCCTTTTGTTCCGTCATCATAAACCAGATAGGATACCTCCGCCTTTACAGCGCCATTCTCCGCTGTCGATACATCGGAAATTTCCAGATCCGCATAATCCTTTCTGTAAGTGACGCTGTATTCGGAATCCAGCATATACTTCAGTTTCTGCTTCAGGTCTTTATTGGAAACCTCCTCTGAAAGCAGGGGATTTAAATTTACGGTAGCCTCTACCCCTTCCTTTGTGCTGATAACGCAGGTTCCGCCCACATAGGCATACTCATCTGCCGGCAGATAAAGGACCGTAGGCGCTTCTCCCTCCAGAGTATAGGCGCTTAAATGGCTGAAGCCCTCATAACCGCTGACATCAACGCCTAAAACCGGCTGTTCCGTTACAATATTGGCTGTTTCTTCCTTTTTCATCTGGCAGCCCCAAAGCGATAACACTGTCAATCCCAAAACCGCTGCCAATTTTAATTTCTTATTCATCCTTTTCCCTCACAGAATTATATTGAACCGGAAAATCCCGATTCTCTTTATTATGGCTGAAACATCCGTCATATGTCAATATATTTATTATAGAAAAAAAGCCCCTGACAACCGCCACAGACTTTTTTGTTTTTTATATTCCCGTTTCGGGTATATATAATTCTTACTAATACCTTTTTAGCCTCTTCCTATACCTCCTTGCTCATCTCTCTCTTCAGCCTCTTCATGATTTTTTTCTCAAGCCTTGAAATATAGGACTGTGAGATTCCCAAAAGACCCGCCACCTCTTTCTGGGTCATCTCTTCCCCGTCTTCTTTGTCCAGCCCGAACCGGAGATTAATAATGGTCCTCTCTCTTTCCGATAATTTACCGATGGCGGATTTTAAAACCTTTCGCTCCACCTCATTTTCAATGTCCCGGTAAATGATGTCCTCATCGGTTCCCAGAATATCCGATAACAAAAGCTCATTTCCATCCCAGTCCACATTCAAGGGCTCATCAATGGAAACCTCCAGCTTTGTCTTATTATTTCTCCTTAAATACATCAGAATTTCATTTTCAATACACCGGGAAGCATAGGTGGCAAGCTTTATGTTTTTCTCGGGATTATATGTATTAATGGATTTGATCAGGCCGATGGTTCCGATGGAAATTAAATCCTCCACCCCGATTCCCGTATTGTCAAACTTCTTTGCTATGTATACCACCAGGCGCAGGTTGTGCTCGATTAAAACGGCCTTGGCTTCATCCTCTCCCTCCGTCCCAAGCTCCCTTATCATTTCATTTTCCTGCTCATCCATAAGTGGCGGCGGAAGCACCTCCGTGCCTCCTATATAATGAATATCTCCCTGTTTGCTGAATAAAAGACTTCCTTCTCTTCTCAATATCCGGAATTGAAATTTTCCCGGCATAGATACCTTTAAAATCATGTTTTTCCTCCCTTTTCCTATAGCAAAAGTGGTGTCAGAATTACTTCATAAGAGTTGTTACTATAGTTTTCTTCACATACAGCACATAAAACCTTTTCTCTGATTACCGCCTCATCCTCTCCGTTTTCTCTTTCTTTTAAAATTTCCAGCCTCTCTATCCGGAATGCTTCCAGAATCCCTTTTTTTCTTCCGATGCTGCCATAAGGAATGACTCTGTAGCCCTTTTGTTCCCCTATGCCCTCTTTTAAAAGAAGTTTCTCCGAAAGGCTCCTTTGTATAATGATGACCGGCTCCTTGCTGATGGGGTCCACAAGGCCGTTTCCCGTATCAACGAGTCCGTATGTATCCGCCATGCGCCCTTTATGGTAAAGCCTGACTCTTAAGATGCTTTTTTCTTCCCGGAGCCGCTCTAAAAGCAATCTCTTCATTTTAATGCAGAAAAGCCCCAGAAACACCAGCGCGGCGGAGGACGTAAGCATCAGATAACCGCCTTTTGCTCCCTCTCCCCATAAATCCAGAATGCCCGAAAGAGAAAAGGACAGAGCGGCCTCACACAAAAGAACTCCCAGAAGCTTTTTACGTGCCACAGGATAGAATGCGGCGATGCCGCTGAAAACTCCCAGCACCGCTCCTGCCAAAAGATTCCCGGGAAACTTGGTAACAGGAAGTCCTATAACAACCATGACGCAGTAGCAGGCGCTTCCCAATGCGGAGGCAGCGGCCATTCTAAAAATCTTCCTCTTCATCCGAAACAGCAGACCCGTTATGTAAAGGATTCCCAACTGATACAACAGGTTTATAAAAAATACCATATCCAGATAGACGGTCATTCTGCTTTCCCCCTGTTACAGGAACATTATAAGAAATATTTTCTGCGGATTTTGTCAAATATAAGGAAGGGACAGACAAAAATTATTGACAAAATCCGCGCAATCATGACCACCGGCTTAGCCGGTGGTTTGCTCTGCCCCTATAAGGGGCTAT
This sequence comes from uncultured Lachnospiraceae bacterium, assembly GCA_964507745.1. Classification (GTDB taxonomy): domain Bacteria; phylum Bacillota; class Clostridia; order Lachnospirales; family Lachnospiraceae; genus UBA2882. Next base: position 2 of record CAZDRM010000140.1, on the reverse strand, counting down.
TA
>CAZDRM010000139.1:0-6637 GCA_964507745.1 uncultured Lachnospiraceae bacterium | reverse complement strand
AGAAAGAGAACTGTCTATACTGCAAATACAGAGGATGATAATAATTAATCCAATTATCAGGAAACAGATAGATTCTTTGAATCAGACAGCAGTCATGAATGAGACAAACATGATGATACAAACATGATGATACGAACAGTCATAATATATGCGGCAAACCGAGACATCACGATACGAACAGTCATCACATATGCGGCAAACAGAGGTGTGTCATATGAAAACAGTTGATCTGCATGTACATTCCAATAAGTCAGACGGAAGCTTTTCTCCGGAAGAGCTGGTTTCCTACGCCCTTGAAAAAGGGCTTTCTGCATTTGCCCTAAGCGACCACGACACCACGGAGGGAATCGAGGCTGCCGTCAATGCGGCAAAGGGAACAGATCTGGAAGTGATTCCCGCCATTGAATTTTCTACGGAATATGAGGGAAAGGACATTCATATTCTGGGGCTTTATATTGATTACAGCGGGAAAGAATTCAGAAAATACCTGAAAGATTTTCAGGATTCCAGAGACCTGCGCAACCGAAAAATGTGCCAAAAACTGACAGAACACGGCGTTCCCGTTACCTACGAGGAAATATGCGAATATTTCCCCGGTTCGGTGCTGACCAGAGCCCATTATGCCAAATATATGTGGGAAAAAGGCTTTGTCAAAAACATGGGCGAGGCCTTTGACCGTTATATCGGAGACCACGCTCCCTGTTTCCTGCCCCGGGAAAAGGTTACTCCCATGCAGGCTGTTGAACTGATTTTGAGAGCCGGGGGCGTACCCATACTGGCCCACCCCGTTTTATATCATTTAAGCGACGCAAGGCTTGATAAGCTGGTGGCACAGTTAAAAGAGACGGGACTTGCGGGTATAGAAGCCATCTACTCCACCTACAGCCCTTCTGAGGAGCGACAGATAAGAAAACTGGCTGATAAATATGATCTGCTGATTTCCGGCGGCTCGGATTTTCACGGCACAACCAAGCCCAATCTGGATTTGGGATGTGGATACGGCAAGCTTTGCATCCCCTATGAGATTCTGGAAAATATAAAAGAATACCGAAAGAAAAACGGCAGATACAAAAACAGAATTATTTTTTCCGATATGGACGGCACGCTGTTGGATGATAAGAAAAATCTTTCTCCCCGGATATATAATGCCATTGACAGTTTTACCTCTCAGGGCGGACGCTTTGTTTTATCCAGCGGCCGACCTTTAGCCAGCATTCTGGAAACAAAGGAAAAACTGGGGCTGAGCTTTCCCGGCACCTTTGTGATTGCCTACAACGGCGCCCTTGTTTATGACTGCCAGCAGCAAAAACCTATATGGGAGCAGCGTGTTCCCTATGATTATGTAAAGAAAGTGCTGGAACTGGCGGCGGAATGCGACGTTCACGCCCATACCTATACCGACGACAATATTATTTCGCCAAAGGACGATGAAGAACTGGCTTACTATCGTGAGCACATCCATATACCCGCCGTTATCACTGACGATATTATTTCCGCTTTGGACAAAGAGCCTTTTAAGCTGATTCTCATTCAGTTAGACGGCACTGACAAGCTGGAAGCCTTTCGCAATACATTAGAATCCCGTACAGGGGACAAACTGCACACCTTCTACTCCTCTTCCGTTTATCTGGAGTGCTGTATGAAAGAGGCCTCTAAAGGAAATGCTGTCAGATTTTTATGCAGTCATCTGGGTATCGATGTGAAAGATTCCATCGCCGCCGGAGACGCTGCAAATGATATTTCCATGTTGCAGGCCGCAGGCTGCGGAATCTGTATGTGCAATGGCACGGAGGATACAAAAGCAGAGGCGGATTATGTGACGAAAAAGGATAATAACCACGACGGGTTCCTAGAAGTTTTTGACAAGCTCTGATACCAAATCTATCAGAGCTTTTTACGTTCCAAAAGCCGTTCTGAAAGTACATCCCGCATCAAATCCAGAATCAAAAACAGCATGGCAAAGCAGCTATAGATTTGCGGCACGATACTTGCACCGTGCAGATAACCCAGATACGCCAGAAAAGACAGCAGTATCTGCAAGAGCGCTAAATATAGCTTTCGAGGATTGATCAATGCGTATAACACAATCAGAATATCCGCCAGATACCCGTATCTTTCGTGCATATATGGTAAGGTAAAGGGAACCAGCAGCGCAAATGCCAACATTTCTTTCAGCATCTGCCCTTCATCGGGACATTTTCTCCCCACTGCCAGATGATACACCACCAGCATGAGCACTGCCAAGGTTCCGAGAATCCCTGCCATTTTATAGACCTCATAAAAATTTGTCGGTCCGAACAATATATAGATATTGGGCCAATTCCAGGACAGCATCCACGGTTCCGTATTTCCCTGATTCACATAGATTAACAGCAGCTCCTTTATACTTTTTCCTGCCAGCGCCGCCGGAATACAGGTCAGAATATACATTGCCGGCACATAGAGAAATTGTTCAATCCTATACTTTTTATATACCCACATCAGCAGGTAAAAAGGAAAGACAAACAGTGCCTGTAATTTGATTGCAAAGGCCAGCCCGAAAAGCAGCATGGATGCATGGGATTTGTTTTCATACAACAGATACAGGCTTGCTATAATACAGGTCACATAAATAACATCACACTGTCCCCACATACCGCTGTTGACCGCAACCGTAGGCAGACAGATAATAAGTCCGTAAGCCAGCGCAGCCCTGACGGAGCTTCCGGTCAGTTTCGCCGTTATCCGATAACCAAGCGCAGCCAGAATCACATCAAACAGACAGGATACCAGCTTAATGGGAAGCAGCGGCTCACAAGGGAGCAGACTGATGAAATACAGAATATACATATAGGCAGGCGTGTAGTTATAAAAATTCCCTGCGATTGCACGAAAAGAGCCTGCTGCCTTAAATTCCTCCACCCACGGTTTCAGACAAGTAAGATAATCCATGGAAGGTACGTCAAAAAATGCAGCGCGGATCAGAAATGCCAGCACGCTTATCAGCAGCAGAAACAACGGAATACGAATGGAACTGCCGGCAGACAGCCACCTTGACTGCTTATCCGGCGCACCCGTTTCGGACATTCCTCCGCTCAGGATTTCCATTCCCAAATCTGCCAGCAAAAACAATTCCAGCAGACTGAACACATAAAAAGGAACCTGACTGACCCCCGTCATCCCATAGGTATATGCTCCAAAAGATATTGCGCTCTGAAGCAGGGCGCGGTAAGTCCTGCGGGGATTCAAAAATGCCAGAATAACAAAGATGATATCAAGGAAAAGTCCGTTGCCATACTGCATATAAGGGAGGAAATAAGTCAACAACAGTCCAAACAGCGCAACAATCTTTAATATCTCCTGCACCGTTTTCGGTATTTTAACGGAAAGCAGAAAAAAAGCTGTGATACAGACAAGAGCTGCCGTAAACCAGACTGCCGCCTGCGCATAACCCTGTACCAGCACATCCACGCCTGTCAACTGGAATACATTGGGATAAGCCAGCGACAACACCCCTGCATCCCTTGCTGTAGATAAGTGCCTTGTTCCTGCAGTCATACCCCACATGAGCATGGTGGGAAGAAACAAAAGCGCCGTATAACAAAAAAGCCCTCTTTTCAAGCTTCCCGTCTGCTTTGTTACCAGAAAACAGGCAATCGACGACGCCAGAATTGCAAGGAGCGCATATAACATAATCCTCGCCCCCGACAAGACAATGCCGTTGATTCCATTTAAGGAAAAGCGAATGGCGACGCCAAAAATCGTGGCACATACCGCCAGCAGACACTCCAGAAAAGAAAACTTCCTGTTACCGATATGAAATTCCTTTTGTATCAAAGTATGTAAAAATCCGTCTATCATTTGTGTTTTCCTGTTTCCTCAGCCTGCTACCCTTCTACAATCAAATACCTTCCGTCCCCCACTTCAAAGACCTCATCCGCATCCAGAATATCCTCCTCGTCCATTCCTTCCAGATCAACGCCTTCTTCATCAAAATACTCCCATACCTCTTTGGGGGAATTTACCACAACCGCCATGCATTCCTCCAGAAAATTCTGCGCCTCCTCCAAGGTTTCCGCCACAGGCTCCGGAAAAAGCCGGGACTGATTTTCCAAAAAACACTTTACTACTGCATCATCAAAATCGGGCATACTTCTCTCCTCCTTTTCATTTCTTTCAACACGGTACATAATTTTTACATATCATTCTTTATACAATTCTGTTACCAGCTGCCTCAACACCTGACAAACTCCCTTTTTCGTGTAATCCGGGCAGCTATGCTTTGCTGCGGCCTTCAATTCCTCTACCGCATTTTCCACGGCATAACTCTCCTCCGCCGATAAAATCATTCCCAGATCATTGTTATTATCTCCAAAGACCATGGTTTCCTCTCTGCCGATGTGAAGGGCTTCTTGGATTTTCTTTAAAGCATTCCCTTTATCCACGCTTTTATCCATAAAATCAACCCATTCTTCGCCCGCCATGGTAACTTTTACTTTATCCTTCCATTTAGGAATCAGAAAGGATTCGCCTATGGAGCGGATTGTCTCCTTTTTATAAACCGCAAGCTTGATAATTTCCGCATCCACCTTTAAAATGTCCTCTGTCAGCGTCACATCGTTGCGGTACTCTTCCGAAATCAGATGAATAAAAGCCTCGTCCTTCGATTCCAAATAACATCCCTTCGCCGTAGACGCCACTACATGACAGCCTTCAGAATACAAGCCTCTCAAATCCGCCATGATTTCTTCCACATAGTCTCTGTTCATTTTTGTCACGGAAAAATTCTCTCCGTTTAAAATGATATGTGCGCCGTTTTCAGCAATATAACTCAGCTTCCGCTCTGTAGCTGCAAACATTTTACGAATGCTGCCGTACTGCCTGCCGCTGGCTATGACAAAATGAACCCCCGCATCTTTTAAATCGCGGATAACCTCTATCATCTCGTCATAAACCTCTCTGGACGAATCCTTTACTAAAGTCCCGTCCACATCTGTTGCAATTAATTTTATTCCGCTTTTCATAATATCTCCTCATCCTGCGCCGGTAAATCCGTAATGTAGGAAAACCTGTCCTGTTAAAAACGTAGCAAAATCTACAAATATTTTAACAATTCCATGGGATGTGCAATAATTGCATCCGCATGGTTTTCCTCCAGTTCCTGTCTGTCCCGAAAGCCCCACAAGGCGCCTACGGTATAAACTCCTGCGGATTTTCCCGTTTTCATGTCCACGCAGGTGTCGCCCAGATAAATGACCTCGTCTTTTGTAAGTCCCAGCTGCTCCATAATATAGAATATGCCGTCGGGTGCCGGCTTTCTGGCACGTTCATCACTCTGTCCCACCAGAATGTCAAAGGTCCCTTTTCCGAAATTCTCTTCCACCACAGTAACGGTTCTCTCCTGGGGCTTATTGGAATTAACCGCCAGAAAAATCCCTTTTTTCTTTAAAGCACCGATTAAATCGCTAATACCCTCATAGGGCCTGACCTCATAATTCACGTATTTTTCAAAATGCTTCCGATAGCTTTCTTCCATCTCATCAAAGTGACTCAAATCCGTATCCCCGTCGGCAATCAGCGCTCTTTTTACAAGCTCCGCCGCACCGTCTCCTACAAAATAGCGGTAACGGTCTATTTCAAAAGGAGGGAGTCCCACATCCAAAAGTGCCAGATTTGCCGACTTCCAGATTGATTTCAAGGTATCCGTAAGAGTTCCGTCCAAATCAAATATCACTGCTCTTTTACTCATGATGCATTTCCGGGATAAATACCCGCTCCTTTAAAATATCGCCTTCCATAGCCTTTGTTAAGTTTTTTGCCTCTTCGCAAAAGTATTTCTGGGCTCCGAAGGATTCCTTTCCTCTTTTGTCTACCTTTTCATAGGAACCGTCAGGCTGTAAAATCTGTGCCTTTAAGGTATCCTTTTGCAGACACTCCAGAATATGAGCGATTCTTTCCTTTAAATCCGGCTGTTCCACCGGAAACAGGATTTCCACCCTGCGCCTTAAATTACGGGGCATCCAGTCCGCACTGGAAAGGTAGTACTCCCCGTCTCCGCCGTTTTCAAAATAGAAAATCCTGCTGTGCTCCAAGAATGTGCCCACAACGGAACGAACCGTGATATTTTCCGAAACATCGGGAATTCCTGTTTTTAAGCAGCAAATGCCCCGGACAATCAGGTCAATCTTTACTCCCGCCGCGCTTGCCGCATAAAGAGCGCTGATAATTTCCTGATCGCAAAGGGAATTCATTTTCGCCACAATCTTCGCTTCCATTCCCGCCTTGGCAAACTTCGTCTCCCTTTCTATCATATAGACAAAACGATCCTTCAGCCAAAGGGGCGCTAAGGAAAGCTTATTCCAGCTCCTTGGCTCGGAATAACCGGACAGCATATTAAATACCGCCGTGGCATCCTCTCCGATATCCTCCCTGCAGGTTAAAAGTCCCAAATCCGTATACAGCTTTGCCGTGGCATCGTTATAATTACCGGTTCCCAGATGTACATACCGTCTGATGCCGTCCTCTTCTTTTCTGACCACAAGGGTAATCTTGCTATGGGTTTTTAAGCCCACCAGACCGTAAATAACATGAACGCCTGCTTTCTCCAGCATTTTCGCCCAGACGATATTATTCTCTTCGTCAAATCTTGCTTTTAACT
>CAZDRM010000138.1:0-6747 GCA_964507745.1 uncultured Lachnospiraceae bacterium | reverse complement strand
CGATTGCCGTAGGATAAAGCAAAAGCTCCGCTCCCTTTAAGGCCAGGATTCTGGCCGTTTCCGGAAACCACTGGTCCCAGCAGATTCCGATACCGATTCTGCCATATCCTGTATCCCATACCAAAAAGCCTGTATCTCCCGGAGAAAAATAAAACTTTTCCTGATAATAGTGGTCATCGGGAATATGAGTCTTCCTGTATACTCCAAGAAGCGCGCCATCCCTGTCAATGACGGCAATAGAATTATAAAGTCTGTTCTTATCCCTTTCATAAAAGCTGACGGGAATCACAAGAGACAACTCCTCTGCCACTTTCATAAAATGTCTGACCGCCGCATTCTCCATAACGGGAAGGGCATAATCATAATATTCATAACGCCGCTCCTGACAGAAATAGGGCCGCTCAAACAATTCCGGCAGCAATATGATTTTTGCGCCCTCTGCCGCCGCCTGACGCACCATTCCGTCCGCTTTTTCTATATTTTCCTCTACGGTCTTTCCCATCTGCATCTGAATTGCAGCTACCGTTACATTCCGCATATGCTCTTCTCCTCTCTTTACATAATTCCTTCGGGAATCTGCTGGGTAATGCAATGAATATTTCCCCCGCCCACAATCACGCTTCTTGCCATAACGGGCACAATTTTTCTTTCGGGAAATGCCTGCCCTAAAAGCTTTACTGCCAATGTATCATTTTTATCTCCGAACTGGGGAAGAATAATGCTGTTATTAGCTATATAGAAGTTTACATAACTTGCAGCCAGCCTTTCTCCCGGCTCCCGCATATCCTCTCCTTCTTCAAATACAAAGCCTTTACATTCTTCCTCTGTTATGGTAACAGGCTTCTTTGGAATGGGAAGCTTCAGAATCTGAAATTCCCTCCCCTTTGCATCCCGTTCCCTGCAAAGCGCTTCATAGCATTCCCTGGAATAGGCATACTGCACATCCTTTTCATCCTCTGTCCATGCCAGCGCCACTGTTCCCGGCTTTATAAAAGCACAGATATTGTCCACATGCTCATTGGTCTCATCCCCGTAAATACCGTGAGGCAGCCAGATGACCTTTTCTCCTCCCAAATATTTACATAACACTTGTTCTATTTCTGTTTTATCCATGGCCGGATTGCGCCCGGGGCTTAAAAGACAGGCCTCCGTGGTAAGTATGGTCCCCTCTCCGTCAGAGTGGACGGAACCACCTTCCAATACAAAAGGAGAAGCATCAATACAGGGCAGATTTAGCTTTTCGCAAAACCTTGCCGCCGCCAGATCATCCTTCTCCCAATGGGCGTATAATCCGTCATAATCTCCGCCCCATGCATTGAAGCTCCAATTTATGCCGTAAACCCTCCTCTGTCCGTCCAGCACAAAGGTGGGCCCTACATCCCTTGCCCAGGCATCGTCTGTCTCTATTTCCAAAACCTGTATGTTTTCATGGTTTTCGCAATTATATAACGCACGTTCTGCTTCTTCCCTATGCTCTTTATCCGCCAGCATAAACAGTTTTTCATCCGCCGCTATGGCATTGGCAATTTCACAAAAGGTCTTCTTTGCTTCCTTTCCTCCATAAGTCCATGAGCCGGGCCTCACGGGCCAGATCATCATACAGCCCCAATGCCTTTCGAATTCTCCCGGCATTCTGAAATTTCCTTTATTAAGATAATCGTCCTTTGAAGTCCTCATATCCGAAGCTCCTTATTACCTCACAACTTCCATTCTTTTTTTGGAATACAATTTCAGGAAGGGGCATTCCGTTAAAGGTGTTATTTTTTACCATGGAATAAATTGCCATGTCCTCAAATACCAGTTTGTCCCCAATCAGGATTTCCCGGTCAAAGGAATAGTCCCCGATGACATCTCCCGCCAGACAGGTCGCCGACGAAAGCCTGTAGGTATAGGCTTTTTCTCCCGGTTCTCCGCTCTCCTTTAAAGGCGGACGATACGGCATTTCCAAAACATCCGGCATATGACATGCAGCGGAACCGTCCAATATGAGGATTTCCATTCCGTTTTTTACTTTATCTAAAACCTCTGTCACAAAATATCCCGCATTTAAAGCCACTGCCTCTCCCGGCTCTAAATAAACCTGTACTCCGTAAGCCTCCTGCATATGGCGGATACAGGACTCTAAAAGTACAATGTCATAGTCCTCTCTGGTAATATGGTGTCCGCCTCCCATATTCAGCCATTTAATCTGTTTCAGATAGGGAGCAAATTTTTCCTCCACCGCATCTAATGTCTTCTTTAAATCATCGGCATTTTGCTCGCACAGGGTATGGAAATGCAGACCTTCCACATCCTCCGGCAGATTTCCTTTATGGAATTCATCAAGCCAGTCCTTCAGATTTTTGAGGGTTATGCCCAGTCTGGAGCCATAGGCGCAGGGGTCATAAATGGCATGTCCCTCCTGAGTGGAGCATTCAGGATTGATCCGCAGGCCGATACTGCTTCCATCACACATGTTATGAAACTTTTCATACTGGTTTGCAGAGTTAAAAACAATATGGTCGCAGATTTCGTTCAGTTCCTTTATCTCTTCTTCCTTATATGCGGGACAGAAAACATGGTTTTCCTTCCCCATCTCTTCCATTCCCAGACGCGCCTCATATAAACCGCTTGCCGTGGCGCCGCTTATATAACTGCCGATTAAGGGATAAGCATGAAAAAAGGAAAAGGCTTTCTGGGCCAGCAGAATATGACATCCCGTATTCTGCTCCACCCGGTTTAAAATCTCCAGATTATGAATTAACTTCTCTTCATCCACCACATAACAAGGCGTTTTTAGTTTACATAATTCCATATTATGTCTCCTGCATAAATCCTTCCCATACTTCTTTCAATTCATGTGCCAATCATCTATCTGCAGTTCTTCTAAAAACCGACTGCTATTTTGTACCACAAATCCACTAATCGCCTGCTTCTCAATCACAAACATTAACTTTGTTGGCGTTATTCTACCAAAACAGGATTTTCTTCTACAACCCAGGGCAGTCCCCATTTATTTAATGCTTCCATATAGGGATCGGGGTCAAATTCTTCAATATTGAATACACCTGCTCCTTTCCATGTGCCGGTTACCAGCATCATGGCGCCAATCATGGCCGGTACGCCGGTAGTATAGGAAATCGCCTGGGACCCCACTTCCTTGTAGCATTCCTGATGGTCGCAGACATTGTAGATATAAATGCTCTTTTCTTTTCCGTCCTTTTTCCCTGTAAAAATGCAGCCGATATTGGTTTTCCCCACAGTTCTGGGGCCTAAGGTGGCAGGATCAGGCAGCAACGCCTTTAAAAACTGGATGGGAACAATCTGTTTTCCTTCAAATTCAAGAGGCTCTGTGGAAAGCATTCCCACATTTTCCAGACATTTCATATGGGTCAGATAGCTCTGTCCGAAGGTCATAAAGAAACGGATTCTTTTCACTCCCGGAATATTTTTTGCCAGAGACTCGATTTCCTCGTGGTGCAGCAGGTACATATCCTTCATGCCCACCTCTTTAAAATCATTCGCTCGCTTAATGCTCATGGGCTCTATCTCTATCCACTTTCCGTTTTCCCAATAGGAGCCGGGAGCAGAAACCTCACGGAGATTGATTTCCGGATTAAAGTTGGTGGCAAAGGGATAACCGTGGTCCCCGCCGTTGCAGTCCAATATGTCAATAGTTTCAATTTCATCAAAATAGTGCTTTAAGGCATAGGCGGAAAAAACACTTGTAACGCCGGGGTCAAAACCGCTTCCTAAAAGGCCGGTAATGCCCGCCTCCTTAAATTTCTCCTCATAAGCCCACTGCCACGAATAGTCAAAATAAGCGCTGAAGCCCAGACGTTTGCATCGTTCCTCATAAACCTCCCGCCATGCAGGGTCGTTGGTATCCTCCGCCTCATAGTTTGCCGTATCGATATAGGAGACCTTGCATTCCACACAGGCATCCATAATGGTCAGATCCTGATAAGGCAGGGCAACATTCAAAACCGCATCGGGCTTGTAGGAATTGATCAGGGAAACCACTTCTTCCTTGTTGTCCGCATCTACCCGGGCCGTTGTGACCTTTGTCTTTGTCCACTTATCTACCTCTTCCTTTACCTTATCACATTTCTCTTTTGTACGGCTGGCAATGCAAAGCTCGGTAAATACATCGCTGTTCTGACAGCATTTTTTGATTGCCACCTGGGCAACGCCGCCGCACCCTATAATTAATAGCCTGCTCATGAATTTTCCTCCTCTTCCAGTAAATCCTCTACATATTTGGGCAGCATAAAGGCCCCCGTATGCAGATTGGTGGTATAATACCATGTTTCTAAATTTCTTTTATTAAAGCTTTTCGGCTTAAAGTCATACAACGGATGATATTTTTTGGATGCAAAGCCAAAAAGCCAGTAGCCTGAAGGACAGGTAGGAATATGAGCCTGATAAACCCTGCTTATGGGAAAGCTTTTACAGGCCTTTCTGTGCATACTCCTGCAAGCCACTTCATCCTCGTCATAAAAAGGACTTCCGTGCTGGTAAACCATAATGCCGTCTTCCTTCAGCGCCTTATAGCAGCTTCCGTAAAATTCCTTGGTAAACAGCCCTTCCGTATAGCCGAAAGGGTCCGTGGAATCATTGACAATAATGTCATAAGCATTGATTTTGCCCCGCAAAAACCGAAGCCCGTCTTCATAATAGATTTTTACCCTGGAATCCTCAAAGCCCTTTGCCGTCTCCGGGAAGAACTTCCTGCACACCTCTACAAACATGTCATCGGATTCCACCACATCAATTTCTTCTATCTCGTCATATCGGCTGAATTCCCTGGCAACGCCGCCATCCCCTCCGCCGATGATCAGCACCTTTTTTACATCGGGGTGCACGCTCATAGGAACATGGGTTACCATTTCATTATAAATAAATTCATCCGCCTCGGAAAATATAATGTCGCCGTCTAAGGTAACAAATCTTCCGAACTCAGGAGACTCAAAAACATCGATTCTCTGATAATCGCTTTGTGCGCTGTACAACTGCTTATCTGTGCGGATAGAAATTTTCACATTCTGGGTATGCATTTCGGAAAACCACATTTCCATGACGTTTCCTCCTTTTACTCTTTATTTCTTCAATGGTCTGATTCCCGTTTCCTACTTTATAACGTTCAACCTCTTCACTTCCGGGTCTTCTGTTCCCTGTAAAGAACACCCTTTTTCGCCTGCATATAAAATATATTCAATAATCTCTCTGCTGATTCTCTCTCCCGGAGCCAGAATTGGAATTCCCGGCGGGTAACACATAACAAACTCCGCGCAGACCGCTCCTTCCGTTTCCTCAATGGGAAGGGAAGTCTTGTTGGAATAAAAAGCCTTCTGAGGGCTCATGACAACCTGGGGCTGAATATATTCTCCTGTTACCAGGTCGCTTCCGTCCCGACCATAAAGCCTTTTAATATCCGAAAGGGCTCCCACCAGCCGCTCAATATCACGAGTTCTGTCGCCTATGGAGATATAGGCCAGAATATTCCCGATATCGCCGAATTCTATCTGAATGTCATATTCATCCCGCAGCAGATCATAGACCTCAATTCCCGTCAGACCGATTCCCTGGGTGTGAACGGAAAGCTTTGTCACATCATAATCAAAAATACTGTTTCCGTTTACCAGCTCCTTGCTGTAGGCATAATAACCACCGATGGCATTGATTTCCGCTCTGGCATACTCCGCCATCTGCACTACCTTTGCAAAGGATTCCTTTCCTCTCAATGCCAGATTCCTTCTGGAAATATCAAGGCTTGATAAAAGCAGATAGGAAGCGCTGGTGGTCTGAGTCAGATTAATAATCTGCCTTACATAATCGGCATTGACACCGTTATTTGTCAAGAGCAGGGAGCTTTGTGTCAGGCTGCCTCCCGATTTGTGCATGGAAACCGCCGCATAATCAGCTCCTGCCTCCATAGCTGACACAGGGAGGTTTTCTCCGAAATACAGATGGGTGCCATGAGCCTCATCCACAAGCACCTGAATACCATGGCTGTGAGCCAGCTTTACAATGCTCCTCAAATCGGAACATATGCCGTAATAGGTGGGATTATTGACCAAAACCGCCACCGCATCGGGATTTTCCTTTATGGTCTGTTCCAGGAGAGCAGTCTCCATTGCCAGCGCGATTCCGATTCTGTCATTTACCTCCGGCTCCACATATACGGGAACCGCGCCGCAGATTATCAGCGCATTGATAACGCTCTTATGTACATTTCTGGGAAGGATGATCTTATCTCCATGCTTGCACACGGATAAGATCATGCTCTGCACCGCCGACGTGGTGCCTCCTATCATTAAAAAGGCATGCTCCGCCCTAAAAGCATCTGCTGCCAGCTCCTCAGCTTCCCTGATAACCGAAACGGGATGGCACAGATTGTCTAAGGGCTTCATGGAATTTACATCCAGCCCCACGCATTTTTCCCCTAAGAGCTCTACCAGCTCCGGGTTCCCCCGGCCTCTTTTATGCCCGGGAACATCAAAAGGAACCACTCTTTTCTTTCTGAACTTTTCAAGTGCCTCATAAATCGGGGCTGATTTCTGTCTTTCCAGATTCATTTTCCTTACCTCTGAATACGCTCTTTCCCTAATATAATCTATGCCCCGGCAAATCTGCCGCATAACAAAAGCAGGTGTCACCACCTGCTTTTTTATTAAAAGTCATATACATACAAATATTGTATAAGCCTTTCATCCGGAGTAATTAAAACAAATATATTGCTTTTCTTATTGACCGTTTCACAAGATG
>CAZDRM010000137.1:0-6754 GCA_964507745.1 uncultured Lachnospiraceae bacterium | reverse complement strand
ATGATGCCGGTTATGGATGGTTATCAGGCTCTTGTGGGCATCCGTAATCTGGAAAAGGAAAGAAATATTCCGGAGGAAGAGGCTGTAAAGGTTATTATGACCACTGCATTGAATGAAGAGAGCAATGTTAAAATGGCTTTTGAATTGGGATGCACCATATATTCGGGCAAGCCGATTGATCAGGACAGGTTTGAACAGGCGTTAAAAAAGCTGAATCTGATTTAATCATAAGATGGATTTGAATACGCAGGAAAGGAGAAGGATATGGCTGAAGAATTTAACACAGACGGCATGCTGGACATGTACCTGTTTGAAAACGAACAGTTGCTGGAACAGCTTCAGGAAAGAGTTCTGGACCAGAAGGATGCGGATTGTTTTGACGAAGAAAGCATAAACGAAATATTCAGAACCATGCATACCATCAAAGGCTCTTCAGGTATTATGATGTTTGACAATATCACTGCTGTTTCACACAAACTGGAAGACATCTTTTACTATTTGAGAGAATCCCAACCTGATAATGTGCCGCACTTGGAACTGGTGGAGCACGTACTAGAGGTAGAGGATTTTATTTCAGGCGAATTGGAAAAAATCCGTAACGGCAGTCCGGTCGACGGAGACTCAAGCGGTATAATCAAAGGTCTTGACAAGTTCCTGGAAATGATTAAAAGCGGAGGAGCAGCGGCAGGAGGCGAGGAGCCCCCTGAAAACGTGCATGAGGAACCGAAGCAGTTTTATATAGCTCCCGTTGCAACCAGTGCCAGCAGATTCTACAAAATTTATATTAATTTTTATCCGGAGACAGAGATGGCAAATGTCCATGCATATAAGACCGTATATGCATTGAAGGAAATGGCGGAAGATCTGCTGTATTCCCCGGAGGACATTATTTCGGATGAGACCAGTGCACAGAAGATACTGGAAGACGGTTTCAGGATCCTCTTACAGGCGCAGTGCACGGAAGAAGATATCCGCAATGCCATCGGCATAGGATATGACATTGAAAAAGTAGATGTTTATGAGTGTAAGGCAGAAGAATTCCTTCAGGGCTTTGATTTTGGCGATCAGGATGAAGAGCCGAAAGCAGTTATCGATTTAGATTCCAGTGTGGAGGAAATCGAGAGCAAGGCGGAGGCAAAAGAGGAGATTTCAGCGCAAGAAGCGCCTAAAGAGCCTGCGAAGCCCAAGATGGCGCCTGGTGATTTCGTTATTAAATCCAAGGAGCCGGGCAAGGCCAAGAAGCTGGCGAAGGACAAAAATAAAGGCGAGAAAGCAACCTTTATCAGCGTCAATGTTAAAAAGATGGATCAGTTGATGGATCTGATCGGCGAGCTGGTTATTGCTGAATCAGTTGTGCTGCAGAATCCGGACCTGAAGGTGCCGGGATTAAATCTCGACCGGTTTAACAAGGCGGCAGGCCAGTTATCCAAGATTTCCACCGATTTGCAGGACGTTATCATGTCCATGCGAATGGTTTCCCTGTCAAATACATTCCAGAAGATGAACCGTATTGTATTTGACGTATCGAGGAAGTTAGGAAAAGATATTGAGTTTGAGATGGTAGGCGAGCAGACAGAGGTTGATAAGAACATCATCGAGAAAATCTCCGATCCGCTGATGCATATTGTCAGAAATTCCGTAGATCACGGAATTGAAGATAAACAGACCCGTGTTGACAGCGGCAAATCGGAAAAGGGTAAAGTTATTTTATCGGCCAAAACAGAGGCCGGCAAGGTTTGGATCAGCGTTACGGACGACGGAAGCGGTCTTGACCGGGATAAAATACTTTCCAAGGCCAGAAGGCAGGGACTGCTTGATCCCAATAAGCCGGATGAGGCTTTTGCGGACAAGGAAGTGTACCAGCTGATAACCCTTCCGGGCTTTTCCACCAACGAGGAGGTTACGGAATATTCCGGCCGTGGTGTCGGCATGGACGTTGTGGTTCAGAACATTCAGGCAATCGGCGGCGCTCTGGATATCGAAAGCACACCGGGCCTTGGCAGTACCATGAGCCTTAAGATTCCCCTGACTCTTGCCATTATTGACGGTATTGTAATGGAAATAGGAAAATCCTCCTTTGTTATGGAGACAGGCGTTATCAAGGAGTTTGTTCGTGTCAAAGAGGATATGATGATTTATGAACCCAATGGGGATGAATATATCATGATACGTGGGGAATGTTATCCGGTTCTGCGTCTGGGAAGATGGTACGGTCTGCAGGAGTACCGCGAATCCGTTGAGGACGGCGTTATGCTGATACTTGAGGTGGATGACCGTCATGTCTGTCTTTTAGTTGACAAACTGATCGGGGAGCAGGAAATCGTAGTAAAACCCATACCTTCTTACATCAAGAAGGTAAAAGGTTTGTCAGGTTGTACGCAGCTTGGCGATGGAAGCATTGCTTTAATCCTTGATGCTGTTGGATTAATGGAATAGAAAAATTATAGAAAGGAACGGAATTATATGGGTGAGGCAAACGAAATGAAGGGATTGTCAACGCAGAGTATTTCGGATGATACCAATGAAAAAGGCAAATACATGACCTTCAAATCCGGCAATGAATATTTCGGACTGGCAATTCAGTATGTAAACGAAATTATTCAGATGCAGGAAATTACAGCGATTCCCGAGACGGAGGACTATATAAAAGGTCTGATTAACCTGAGGGGAAAGGTTGTGCCTGTTATTGATGTCAGGCTGAGGTTTAAACAGGAACCGATTGACTACAATGACAGAACATGCATTATTGTCATCAATGTGAAATCAGCAGTAGTAGGATTGATTGTAGAAAAAATCGCAGAGGTGGTTGAGATTGGGGAAGATAATATCCTTCCGCCGCCTAAAATCGGCCATGCAGAAAAGGCCCAAAATAAATATGTTTACGGCATCGGTAAAGTAGGAAATGCCGTTAAGCTGTTACTGGATCCCGATAAATTACTGAATGATGAGGATTTATCAGTTGTGGAGCAGGCAAACGATATGAATGTTGATGAAGAAGGAGAGGTATAATTATGAACAACATGAAGATGAAAACAAAAATGATTATAGGGTTTTTGGTTCCTACGATATTTATCATTATCAATGCGGTACTGGCAATGAGCGCCATAAACAATATCAGCGCTCATATAGAGGATGTACAGCAGGAGGAACTTACTACAATCAAGAACACCCTTACTGAAATCGGTGCGGACCCGCAGAAGTCAGATCTTTTGATTAAGGCTGTTGAAGCTTCCCAGGCAGAAGGCCGGGACGGTATAGAGAAACTGGCTAACAACTCCGATCTGTTCAGCTTCGGACTGGTAGTAATATCTGTAATCATTACAGCTGTCCTGTCCACTAACCTGATCAAAGTCATTAATAAATCAGTTACCCAGCTGGCACGGGCAGCAAAAGAGATTGCGGCAGGCCGTGTAGATGTTGAAATGGTAAAATACCATAACGACGAGTTCGGCGAACTGGTAGATGAATATACACAGGTTATCAACAACATGAAATATCAGGCAAACATTGCTGAAGAAGTAGCAAACGGCAACCTTACAGTTAAGGTTGATGTGAAGTCCAGTGATGATGTATTAACAGGCGCATTAAAGAAACTGGTAGACGACAATCTCCACGCATTATCCAATATCAGCGATGCAGGTTCACAGGTTACAGTAAGCTCTTCACAGGTGGCAAGTGCAAGCCAGGCATTGGCTCAGGGTTCCACAGAGCAGGCAAGCGCTATCGAGGAGATTACAGCTTCTATCGATGAGATTGCAGAGAAGACAAAAGCGAATGCAGAGGAAGCTAACTCCGCAGCAGGCTTAGTTGCAAGAGCTATTGAAGATGTACAGAAGGGTAATGCACAGATGAAGGATATGATGACTGCTATGCAGGATATCAACAAGTCCTCCGAAAGCATTTCCAAAATTATTAAGACCATTGATGATATTGCATTCCAGACCAATATTCTTGCATTAAACGCAGCTGTTGAGGCAGCAAGGGCAGGCGAGGCAGGAAAAGGATTTGCAGTTGTTGCAGAAGAGGTTAGAAGCCTGGCAGCTAAGAGTGCGGCAGCATCCGGCGAGACTGCTGAGTTGATCGAGGAGTCCATCGACAGAGTAAATGCAGGCTCTAAGATTGCTGATGAGACAGCAAAGGCTATGGAAGAAATTTCCAAGGTTGTACAGGAAAGCGAAGCAATTATCAACGGTATTGCAGAATCTTCCAACTATCAGGCAACTGCAGTTGCACAGATCGAGCAGGCAATTACACAGGTATCACAGGTAGTACAGACCAACTCCGCTACCAGCGAGGAATGTGCGGCAGCCAGCGAAGAACTGTCCAACCAGGCAGCAAGAATGAAAGAGATGCTTTCTATCTACAATTTAGGTTCAGGAAGCTCTTCCTCCGGTATGTCTTCATACTCCGGCGGTTCCTATTCTTCCGTTTCTTCAAGCTCCAACGAACAGGTAATTTCTCTTGGAGATGATTTCGGAAAATATTAATAGACGGTAATTCAGGGCTGTTGCTTAAATGCAGCAGCCCTTTTTTCACATTATGACCTGAGAAAATATGCCGGCAGGTTTGCGATGAAATGCTGCGGGGCGATGGCTGAATGAAATGGAGAAAAGAAAATGAAGGAAGAAATCAGACAGTTTCTGATTGAGAACAGCGAGGAAAAGTACAGAGAATTTTCTAAGGCTCTGATTCCCGGGGAAAAGACGATGTTAGGTGTCCGGCTGCCGATTTTGCGGAAAAAGGCAAAAGAGCTGGCGAAGGGGAATTGGAGAGAGGAACTAAAGACAGAGGATATTTATTTTGAAGAAATTATGCTGCGGGGCATGATGCTCAGTTATGTGAAGGAAAGCCTTTCCGTTATGCTTCCTTATATTGAAGCCTATATTCCCTGTGTGAAAAACTGGTCAGTCTGTGACAGTGTTTTTTCCAAGATGGAGGTGTTTCGGCAGGACAGGGATAAGACATGGGAATTTATACAGCCTTATTTGTATTCGAATGAGGAGTTTGAAGTCAGGACAGCTATCATTATTATGATGTCGCATATGTTGAAATGCGATGAAAAGGGAAAGAATATTAAGAGGCTTGCAAGTATTTCCCTTGAAGACTGTTTGGCAGGTAAAGATAAGCAGGATAAAGGAAATGCCGGAAGTAAAGCTATGACAGATAGAGTAAGCGGGACGGGGCAAAGGAAAGAAGAGAAGGGAGAATATCTCTCACGAATATTGGAGGTTTTAAACCGGGAATTTCCCGCCTATTATGCTTCCATGGCAGCGGCATGGACCATTGCGGAGGCTTTTTGCTGCTATCCGGCGCCGATATATGAATTCCTGAAGGATAACAGGATGGATGACGATACCTGCAACCGGGCGTTGCAGAAAATTGTGGAATCCCTGATACCCTGTCCGGAGGTAAAGACGGAAATCAGAAGGATGAAGCGGAAGAAATAGGGAGGTAACATTATGAAAAAGTATATTCTTGCCATAGACCAGGGCACTACCAGCAGCCGTGCCATTTTATTTAATAAGCGGGGGAAAATCGT
The DNA here is from genome assembly GCA_964507745.1 of uncultured Lachnospiraceae bacterium. GTDB lineage: Bacteria > Bacillota > Clostridia > Lachnospirales > Lachnospiraceae > UBA2882. The sequence continues at coordinate 1,215 of CAZDRM010000137.1, read as the reverse complement.
GGCAAGCGCCCAAAAAGAATTTCCCCAGTATTTTCCAAAGCCAGGGTGGGTGGAACAGGATGCCAATGAAATATGGCTCAGCGTTTTAAATGTCTATATGGAAGTTTTGGTGCACGGAAAGGTTTCTGCAGAGGAAATTGCGGCAATCGGCATTACCAACCAGCGGGAAACGGCAATTGTATGGGATAAGGAGACGGGAGAGCCTGTTTATCATGCGGTTGTGTGGCAGTCCAGACAGACGGCGGATATCTGCAGGCAGCTTAAGGCTGAAGGCAGGGAACAGATAATCCGGGAAAAGACAGGACTGTTGATTGACCCCTATTTCTCGGCAACGAAGATAAAATGGATTCTTGACAATGTAGAAGGAGCAAGGGAGAAGGCGGAAAAGGGACAGCTGCTTTTCGGAACTGTGGACAGCTGGTTGATTTATAAAATGACGGGCGGAAAGGTTCACGCTACGGACTACAGCAACGCTTCCAGAACCCTTCTTTACAATATTTATGATCTGGAATGGGATAAAGAACTGCTGGAGTTATTGGGGATTCCTTCTTCCATGCTGCCCGAGGTATGTCCCTCCGGCGGAACCTTCGGCTATACGGAAGGAAAGTTTTTTGAGACGGCTATTCCTATTATGGGAGTTGCAGGAGACCAGCAGGCGGCGTTGTTCGGACAGACCTGCTTTGAGCCGGGAATGGCAAAGAATACCTATGGGACAGGCTGTTTCATGCTGATGAATACGGGAGAAAAGCCCTCAAAGTCAGAGCATGGGATGTTAACCACCATAGCATGGGGAATCGAAGATAAGGTGGAATATGCCTTAGAGGGCAGCGTATTCGTGGCCGGCAGCGCCATTCAGTGGCTTCGGGACGGCTTGAAGATGATTGACAATGCGCCCCAGAGCGAGGAGCTTGCCGGACAGGTTAAAGACAGCGACGGCGTTTATGTGGTTCCTGCCTTTGTGGGATTGGGAGCGCCTTACTGGAAGCCCGATGCAAAGGGCGCCGTATTCGGCCTTACCAGAGGCACTTCCAGGGCGCACTTTGTAAGGGCTACCTTGGATTCCCTGGCTTATCAGTCAACGGATATTATTGACGCCATGACCCTGGACAGCGGAATTGAGCTGCAGAAGCTTAAGGTGGATGGAGGAGCGGTAAAAAACAACCTGCTGATGCAGTTCCAGAGCGATATTCTGGGTGTGCCTGTAGAGAGGCCTAT
>CAZDRM010000136.1:0-6762 GCA_964507745.1 uncultured Lachnospiraceae bacterium | reverse complement strand
TATAAACATCAATACGCCGCAGGATACGACCTGCATAATCCGGTTGTCTCCCATATAAAACTGTATGTAATTCGTTTCGGAAAGACACCAGATGGCAATAGATACCGCAAAAAGCCCCAGATAACGAAGCTCATGATTTTTGCTGGCACGTATATTAATGGGAATATCAGCCACCATTAAAAGCGCTCCCACAAATAAAAGAAGCACACAGGTAATAAAAGCAATCATTTTACTGCTCAAAGTATTTAAAATAGCACCGCCGGGCTTTGCAATACTGATATTGTCTATACAGGAGCGGGAGTTTGCATAGACATAGGTTATACGGATTTCAATTTCCTTTCCCGCATCTTTGGCAGGAATATTCACATAGTTCCACGCGGTCCCATAAGATTTTGTGTAAACAGGGCTCTCCGGCACATAAGGTTCATATTGCAGTTCCCCGTCAATATAGACCTGATAGAAAATATTTTTGCTCCTGAAGCACAAAGCATCCCCTTCATTTATGGTTGCAGGAATCGTATTATAAATCGAATATTCTTCTCCTGCTTTTGTTCCTTCCGTTTTATGGAGCTTATTAAGCATAACGGAAGCGCCGTCTGCCGTATGCCACCCTGTGGCATAATCCGTTCCGCTTCCGAAGAAATCTTCCGCCAGGCTGGGTCCTTTGTAAGCACAGACAGTACCTATTACCAAAACAGCAAAAAACAAAATCATGACTATGTATACGATATCATACCTTGCATTCCGATTCTTCACTGATTTATCATCCTTTCATCTTGGTTACTTTATCAAAAACAGCTTTTCCTGCTACATAATAATTATACTGGCGCAGGAAAGATCATTGGTCAGATCATATACCCTGCCGCTTTCAAGTCCCACAACAGTGGGCCTCAATACCGCCTCCGGATGGTTTTCCACCACACAGGCCTCTTCTCCGTTACTCAACTGTACCACGGAATCCACCGGATACAGAATAACGCTTCCCAAAAAGCTTCGCATGGAGGTAATGTCCAGTTCCGCTGTCATGGACATAATAATTTCAATGGCATCGCGCTGTGACATCCCCTTCTTATATGGACGTTCGGTAACTAAAGCATCATACACATCCACCACAGATAAAATTTTAGCATAAGGAATAATTTTTTCCGAAGTTACTCCCATAGGATAACCTGTTCCATTAATCTTTTCGTGATGCTGCAGTACGGCCATTGCTATGGGCATGGCAAAATCATCCTTTTCCTTTAAAATACGGTATCCATACACCGAATGCTGTTTCATCACTTCAAATTCCTCATCGGTCAGCCTTGCCGGTTTATTTAGTATCTCCAGAGGAATTTTGGATTTGCCCATGTCGTGAAGCAGGCCTGCAATACCGATATTGTAAACATCCTCCTTGCTCATTTCCATTTTCTTGGCAACGATCATGGACATGGTGGCCACATCCACGCTGTGCTTAAAGGTATATTCATCACTTGTTTTCAACACGGAAATATCCACAGCTATGGCCGCATTGTCATCAATGGCCTTTAATAAATTCTTGGTAATATTGGCAGATGTGGAAGTAAAGGCAGGAGAATCCGTATCATTATATAAAAATTGAATTCCCTCCGACACTCTCTTTTTAATACTTTCCGACAGCTTGACTTTGGCAGGGTCTGCCGTGCGCATTTTGGAAATATTGTTCTTTGCTGCTACGGAAAGCTGTTTTTCTTCCAACATCTTCACGGGCGTCGGGTCTTCTTCGCCTTCCGAAACATAAACGCCTCCTATTCCCATACGGGAAAGCGCAGCTATCTGATATGCATCGAGATACGTCCCTTTTGCAATCAGAACACGGTCCATCCTGTCCTTTATATTCTGGTCTATCCGCATTCCTTCCTGAAGGGCTTTTGTTTTTACAAAATACCGTTTAATCATATATTTTCCCCTATATCACTATTTTTCGGACGTTCTCTTAAATCCCGTCAACTCCTTTTACACAATAATATAACACAAAAACACACCTAATAAAAGGTGTGTTTCCCAACTTGAAAGCTGAAAATGGGACTCGAACCCACGACCCCTTCATTACGAGTGAAGTGCTCTACCAACTGAGCTATTTCAGCCTGACACAAATACCAAGTGTAATTATATACAAACTTTTTATTTTGCGCAATAACTAATTTTATTTTCTTTATTCCTTTTCCATATGTACATCCAGCTGGGGATAGGGAATCAAAATGCCCTCCTCATCAAAACACAATTTGATATTTTCTAAAAGTTCCCCGCGCAGGGTCCAGTAATCCTCTGTTTTTACATGGCACTTTACCGCCATAACCACAGAACTGTCCGAAAGGTCATCCACTACCACAACCTTATCCTTATCCTGCAAAACAAGGGGATTCTCATTGATAAGCCGGTTCAAAACAGCCTTTGCCTTTTTGATATCCGAATCATAAGAAATTCCCACGGTAAGATCCAGTCTCCTGAAATTGGCCGCCGTTACATTGACCAGACTGGTATTTGCAAGGGTCCCGTTGGGAAGCACAACAGTTTTTCCGTCATAGGTCAAAAGCTTGGTGTAAAACATCTGAATTTCCGTAACAGTTCCTTCGTTGCCCCGGGAATCCTCTTTGATATAATCTCCTACCTTAAAAGGCTTAAGCAGTAAAATCAATACACCGCCCGCAAAATTGGACAGACTGCCCTGCAAGGCGAGACCCACCGCCACGCCGGCAGAACCTACCACCGCCACAATGCTGGCAGCATCCAGTCCGAATCCGCCGGCAACCATAAAACCAAGGATGATATAAAGCCCAACCTTGATGAAAGAATCCAGGAACTGGACAACTCCCACATCCGCCCCTGCTCTTGTTAAGGATTTTTTAACAATCCGGCGGATGATTTTTATCAGTGAAACACCGATAAACAGGAACACCACAGCAAGCAGAATCCTGACTCCCAAATTTAGTGCCTTCTGGGGCAGTTCCTCTAAAAACTGCCTGATGATGCCGATTTCCTTTTCCACGTCTTCAGGGGATATATTATCTGCAGCTAAAATTTCACACAAAAAACTCACGCTTTTTCCACCTCAATTTTTTTACGCTGTTTTTCCAATTCTTTGGCCTTTTCTTCAAGCTCTTTTGCATATTGAGATTCTTCCTCGGCTCTCTTTAAAGCCTCCTTTGCCATTCTCTCGGCCTCACGGGCCCTGACCTTCGCCTCCTCAGCAGCAGCCTTTGCCACCTTTTCCGCTTCAACGGCTTTTCTTAAGCGTTCTTCCTCCAAACGCCGCTGTCTTTCCAATTCTTTCTGCTTTTCTATTTCTGCTTTTTCTTTTGCCGTAAAAGGCGTATAGGAAAAAACAGTGACACTGAATGCAGGCAGTTTGATTTTGATGGATTCTTCCCTTTCATCACATTCATCATCCTTGCTTACAAGGATTCTGGCATTGGAAAAACCGCCGCCGCCAAACTTCTTTGCATCAGAGTTGAAAATCTCCTTATATTTGCCGGCGTAGGGCACTCCTATTTTGTAATTTTTTCTGTCAACTCCCGAAAAATTACATGCCACCAGTAAGGTTTCTTTTTCTTTACCTGTTTTTCTCAGGAAAACCACTACATTTTCATCCGCGGAAATATTATTGATCCACTCAAAGCCTTCCGCCTTCTCATCCAGTTCATACAATGCTGGATGCTCTTTATAGAATTTGTTTAATTCCGCCACATAGCCCTTTAATTTTTTATGGTCGTCATACTGAAGCAGTTCCCACTCAACGCCTCGTTCTTCATTCCATTCATTGAATTCGCCGATATCCTGCCCCATAAATATGAGCTTCTTTCCGGGATGCATCATCATAAAACCGTATGCGGCACGAAGATTTGCAAACTTTTCGGGAATTTCTCCCGGCATCTTTCCGATAAGGGATGACTTGCCGTGTACAACCTCATCATGGGACAATACCAGAACAAATTTTTCACTGTATGCATAAATCATGCTGAAGGTCAGCTCGCCGTGTTTTCCCGCCCTGAATAAAGGATCGCATCTCATATAATCCAGGAAATCATTCATCCAGCCCATGTTCCATTTATAGTCGAATCCCAAGCCGTCCTTTTTGATATCGCCGGTTACATTGGGCCATGCCGTTGATTCTTCCGCAATCATGAGAACAGAAGGCTCCGTCTTTTTCATAATACTATTCAAATGCTTCAAAAATTCCATGGCTTCCAGATTTTCTTTTCCGCCATACATATTGGCAATCCATTCCCCGTCGTTTTTGCCATAGTCTAGATACAGCATGGACGCCACTGCATCCATACGGATTCCGTCTGCATGGAACTCCTTTGCCCAGTACAAAACATTGGCAATTAAATAGTTTTTGACCTCCGGCCTTCCGTAATTGTAGATTAAAGTGCCCCAATGAGGGTGAAAGCCCTGTCTCGGGTCCTCGTGCTCATAAAGACAGGTGCCGTCAAAATTGGAAAGTCCGTGGGTATCCCTGGGGAAATGGGCGGGAACCCAGTCTAAAATCACACCGATTTCATTTTGGTGAAGATAATTCATGAAAAACTTAAAATCATCCGGCGTGCCGTAACGGGAAGTGGGCGAATAGTAACCGATGACCTGGTATCCCCAGGAAGCATCAAAGGGATGCTCCATGACAGGCATCAGTTCAATATGAGTATATCCCATTTCTTTTACATAGGACGCAATCTTGGGAGCAAGCTCCCTGTAATTGTAGAAATCCCTGCCGTCGTCAGGCTTTGCAAAAGATCCCATGTGTACCTCTAAAATGCTCATGGGAGTATTGTGGGAATTGACTTCCTTCCGCTGCTCCATCCATTTATCGTCACTCCAGGAAAAACCGGCCAGATCGTAAACGACAGAAGCATTTTCCGGCCTCTTCTGGCTGTAAAATGCATAGGGATCGGCCTTTAAGAATGTCAGTCCGCCCTTTGCTTTAATTTCAAATTTGTAATTATCCCCTACATTTGCCATAGGAATGAACAGTTCAAAAATACCGGAATCCCAAAGCCTTCTCATCTGATGAACGCGGCCGTCCCAGTGATTAAAATCCCCCACTACGCTGACACGCATGGCATTGGGCGCCCATACGGCAAACAGAACACCGTGTATTCCGTCAATTACATAAGGATGCGCACCCAAAAGATGGTAAATCTCATAGTTAATGCCCTTGTTAAATTTTTCTGCTTCCTTTTTGTCTATAACCGGTTCAAAACCGTAGGGGTCATAAAAATCATGTTTGGTTCCGTCTTCCATCGTCACTGTAAAGCTATAATTTTCCGTGGAGGTGCTTTTGGGAATCAGAACCGCATAAAAGCCTTCCTCATCCGCCTGCTCCATGGGATAGTCTTTATTTTTGGTATGAAGCACCGCTTCTGTGGCCTCCGGATAGAATACCTGTACCAGTTTACCGCCGGGTGCGGCATGAATCCCTAATATATTATGAGGATTATCCTCTTCTGAATATACGATCGCCTCGATTGCCGCCCAGTCCATTAATTTGTATAATTTATTCGTCATATTGTTTCACTCCCCTTGTAATATCATGGATAAATAATCCGCTTCTTAACTTCGGTTCAAACCATGTGGATTTTGGCGGCATCAATCTGCCTTCATCCGCTACTGCAAACAATTCTTCGATAGAGGTGGGATACATGGAAAACGCACATGCTGCGCCGCCTTCAACTCTTTTTTCCAGTTCCTTAAGTCCTCTGATTCCCCCCACAAATTCAATACGGTTATCTGTCTTGGGGTCTTTGATCCCAAAAAGCTCATCCAGCACATAAGTCTGTAACAAGGATACATCCAGCCCGTCTACCGCATCTGTGCTTAAGATGTCTTTAAGAGCCCTTACCACATACCATTTATTTTCCAGATACAGGCCGAATTCTCCTTTTTTCTTGGGCCTGTAAGGCGCTTCCGCTGCTTCCTCCACCGCAAAATGCTCTTTTAAACGCAAAAGAAGCTCTGTGGCCGTCATGCCGTTTAAATCCTTCAATACTCTGTTGTAATCAAAAATAGCAAGCTCATCATCGGGAAACAGTACCGAGAGGAAATAATTATATGCTTCATTTTTCCCATCCTCAGGAAATCTGCTCCTTCTGTTCATGGCAACCTTTGCTGCCGAAGCACAGCGGTGATGCCCGTCCGCAATATAAATACTGTCCATTTTTCCGAAGGCCTCATAAACAGTACGGACATCCTCTTCCTTTCCGATTACCCATATACGGTGGGAAATCCCGTCCTCCGCCCTGAAATCATATACCGGCTGTTCCTTCTGATATTTTGCTATGAGTCCGCGGAGTTCATCATCATGCCTATATGCCAGAAAAATAGGACCGGTCTGGGCATCCGTAATATCCACATGCCTGATTCTGTCCAATTCCTTATCCGCTCTTGTATTTTCATGGCGCTTGATAACCTGTCTGTTATACTCATCAACGCTGCAGCAGGCCGCAAGTCCTGTCTGGCATCTGCCGTCCATTTCTAACTGATATATGTAATAACAGGGCTTTTCATCTCGAATAAACCTGCCGTCATTCACCATATTCCAGAGCAGTTCCCTTGCCTTGTCATAAACACAGTCCGCATAAGTGTCCACATCATCTGGAAACTGCGTTTCCGCCCTGTCAATATTCAAAAAAGAATCCTTGTGATTCTTTACAACTTCCTTTGCCTCCGCCCTGCTGTATACATCATAAGGCAGCGCCGCAATCTTTTCCGCCATGCCTTCCGCCGGTCTGATTGCCGGAAAAGGTC
>CAZDRM010000135.1:2732-6777 GCA_964507745.1 uncultured Lachnospiraceae bacterium | reverse complement strand
CCGTCTGCCGGTCCGTCAAAAGAGCAGTTTGTTACCAATACGCCATTACTTCCGTAAAGAGCCCGTTCCATATCAAATGTCTGATTTTCAATTACTTTCATGATATCTTCCTCCATATCAATATATATTCAAATTTGCCCTAACAGTGGCTGAGCTGATAAACAAAATAATCCAGGCAGTCTATATGTTTTTCTGCTTCATGTACCTTGTTTAAAAGACCCGTTCTGTGTTCTTCCAATTGTTTCAGCAGTTCATTCTTTTGCCCCTGTTCCAAACAGATAATACAACTCTCAATGATGTCCGGAGCACATCCGGCATCTTCCAGGTTTTGAATGACTGCCTCTCTTGAACCGTACAAAGGCAGTTTTTCAAGCATAATCCCTTTATTATCCATCTTTACTTACCCTCACTGATCTGAACAATTTTAAAAGTTCTTTTGCTTTTCTGTTTTTATTATACGTCCCTCTATTAACAATAACAAATACTTATATTAAATACATTTGTATAATTGAAACCTATTTATCTGCATGCTATACTGTATACATCAGAATATGAAAGGAAACGAAAATATGGAATTACGTGTACTTCAATATTTTCTTGCTGTGGCAAGAGAGCAGAGCATTATACGGGCTGCAGAATCACTGCACCTTTCCCAGCCCACTCTCTCCACCCAGATAAAAGCGATGGAAGAAGAATTGGGAAAACAGCTTTTGATCCGGGGAACAAAAGGCTCCAGAAAGGTCACACTGACAGAAGAAGGAATGATCTTAAGAAAACGGGCAGAAGAAATCCTGAATCTGGTACAAAAAACAGAAAGGGAAATCTCCCTTTCCGATCAGGTTGTTATCGGCGATGTTTATATAGGCACCGGGGAAACCGACGCCGTCCGCTTTATCGCCAAAGTGGCAAAAAAGCTTTACGAAGCCTATCCCGGCATTCATTATCATATTTCCAGCGGAAATGCCGAATTTGTACTGGAGCAATTGGATAAAGGGCTGATTGATTTTGGAATTGTCTTCGGCCCTGTAGACCATACAAAGTACAATGCAATCTCCTTACCCTATAAAGATACTCTGGGCGTACTGATGCGAAAGGATTCCCCTCTTGCCCAAAAGGAAGCTGTTACGCCTGAAGATTTGTGGGAAAAACCGCTGATTGTATCGAGGCAGCACGACAGGGACGGAGGTCTGGCCGAATGGCTAAAACGTGATATTTCTGAAATTGAAATTGTTGCCACCTATAACTTGCTTTTCAATGCTTCACTCATGGTAGAGGAAGGCTTCGGCTATGCAATCGGACTGGATAAGATCATCAACACCTCCGGCAACAGCAATCTGTGCTTCCGTCCCCTCTCCCCCAAAAGAGAAGAAGGCATGAGCATTGTCTGGAAAAAATATCAGGTATTTTCCAAAGCCTCCGGAAAATTTATGCAGGAAATCAAGGAACTGGCAAACCCGGCCTGAAAACATAAACACATCCGGTTAACCTTAACCGCCTTTACTGCATATTATATAAAAAACTTATTACAAAGGTGTTTATGTATTATATTACATCAAACGACGGAACAAAAATTGCCGTTTACGACTATCTTCCACAGGGAAAACAGACCATTTTTCTCATTCACGGCTGGCCCCTTTCCCACAAGATCTTTGAATATCAGATAAACCTGCTTACCGATTGGGGATACCGCGTAGTTGCGGTGGACTTAAGAGGCTTCGGCAAATCGGATACACCGGCAAACGGATATTCTTACGACCAGATGTCAGCCGACATATTTCAGATAGTTCGTAAGCTCTCTCTTAAAAATTTCATTTTGGTCGGTTTTTCAATGGGAGGCTCCATTGCCTTAAGATATATGAATCGTTACAACGGCATGGGCGTATGCAGACTGATTCTGCTTTCCGCCGCGGCTCCGTGCTTTACGAGACGTCCCGGCTTTCCATATGGAAAAACTGTGCAGGAAGTTGATGACCTCATAAGCCTTGCCGAAACTGACAGACCTCAATTGTGCCAGAACTTCAGCCAACAGCTTTTTGCATGTCCTCATTCGGACGCCGTTATTGACTGGTTCAGGGATATCGCCTTGTCCGCTTCGGGACTCGGAACAATCAACTGCGCTATTTCTCTGCGTGATGAAGACGGCAGGGATGATCTTGGATGTGTGCATGTTCCCACATACATTATTCACGGCAATAAAGATATCATTGTCTCCAATGAACTTGCCGAAATTCAGCATGAGAATATCTGCGGTTCAAAGCTCATAAGTTTACCTGACAGCGGCCACGGAATCATGTATGACCAGCTTGAAAAATTTAACTCAGTCTTTATGCATTCCATTACTGACGGATGTACTATAGCCAGATGAAGTACTTTTACTTCATCTGGCTATTTTTCTCCTTCCCATTCTGTATCAATTCCCATAATCTGCTTTTGCACATTTCGTATATTTTTCTACAAATGCACTTTTTGCATCGGTATAGGCATCCCTGTTATGTTCATATTTTTTCCAGAGAGAAAGCTTTAACTTTTCGTATTCTGTTGCAAGCTCCGGATGACTGTTCATATAATCCCGGAAATACAATTCATCATTATCGCCGTTATAACGCAAATGCACGTGAAATACCCGCTCCGCAAATCCCTTTTCAGTATAGCCCTTGTTAAAGGATTTCCTGCTTTCCTCCTCAGACATACAGATATAACCGCTATTAACAAGTTTCTCCTTTACATCCTCCATAGGCATACTCTTGGGAATTTCAATCAGAATATCAACTATCGGCTTTGCCCATATATGATTGATTGCTGTACTTCCAATATGATTGATTGTAATATTTTTGTCGCATAAAATATCAGTTATCTTTTGTTTTTCTTCATCATACCAGTCTTTCCAACAGCTTTTATGTTCAGAAAGAGTAATCGGGAATAATTCCCATAATTCTTCTAATGTCATTTCAGATAAAGATTTATTCATACTGTTTCTTCCTCTATCAGACGATTAAACTTATCATAACGTAAATAATGCCTCTTCATAATTCTTGACATAATACTTTATATTTGTCCTGCCCTTTTGGATGATAGTATGTCCTTCTTTTTCAAGCAGCTCTTTCTGGGCGTCAATTCCGCCGGGATATTTGGAATTTAATTCTCCATTTGCTTTTAGTGTTCTCCAGTAAGGTGTTTCATCATTTTTCCTCTGATAACTTGCCCATGCAACAATTGAAACAAAGATTCCTGCAGTAATCGGTTCTGTAAAGTCAGCTCCGCTTTGTTTTGCAAAGTAATCTCTTATTGTGCCTACTGTAAGCAATTTCCCGAAAGGTACACGACGCATTACCTCATCATAAGCAATAGGCGGCGCAAAGTACATCCTGTTCCCGCCATATTTTTTTATACTCTTTTCATCCGTAATCGTCTGAATTTTGGGCATATCTTTGCTATCATGAAGCATAGCGTTAAAATCTTTTTTATCTTCGTTTGCCATAATCTGATACCTCCTTACCCAAAGCATATCCTAAGAAATATACCTTTGCAATGAGACGGTTTCAAAAAAATTTTTAATTTCAGGCAGGAATAGTCTATGGAGTTTCATCCACATGACACATTATTTTTAATCTCTGTGCTTCATTGGCCTCAAAACCGAATTGTTCATAAAAAGAAATTTTATCGGGGACAGCACATAATTCAACAAAAATATCTGTACCGCCAACACCATTTTCCCTGATGTATTTCATCAATTCGTTTATAAGCAGCTTTCCAATGCCCTTCTTCTGATATTCCGGTTTTACTACCACATCTTTAATATAATAATTTAATCCCAGGTCGCCAATCATTCTTGCCATGGCAATAATTTGATCTTTATCATAGACAGAAACCCTGAATATTGTATGCTTCATGGCAAGCTCAGTCTGCTCTAAAGAAGGACCGCCGCCCCAGACACTCTCCCACAGGAAAATAAATTCTTCCGCGGTAAGTTCATTATATTTTACCGTTAATTCATTCATTAAGATAACCTCCGCAAATCAAAATCTTTTTCTCAAAAAGCCGGATT
>CAZDRM010000135.1:0-2632 GCA_964507745.1 uncultured Lachnospiraceae bacterium | reverse complement strand
TCATCCACTACAACCCGCTCATTTACCACATTGACGCCAAACTCCGCTAATTGTTTCTGTCTGTGCCCATTATTTAAATGATAAGTTGTGGCTTTTCTGTCTTTCAGAATCCCACTTTTCCCAAGGGGCAGGGCAGCAACACAAACAGTGGCAATGGGTTTCTTCTGTTCATGAAACGCTCTTATTAAATTCAGGAATTTTGCATCATATGCCTCTTCATAAAAGCCAAATTCTTCAAAACCGCCGGGAATCGCCAAAGCATCATAATCATCAGCCACTATTTCATCAATTGTTTTATCCATAATAACCGGAACATGAAATGTACTGTTTACTGTTTTCGTGAATCCGCATGTATCAACATATACCGGACAATCAAAATCATTTTTGGCCCAGCCCATTACATCAATGAAAACACTAAATTCCATTGTTTCAAATCCTTTGGCGCAAAATACTAAAATTTTCATTGTGCTTACCCTTACTCTTTCTTTAACTGTTTTCTCATCACAAACTTGTCAGTTGTCTCTGCATAAACATGAAATCCCTGTTTCTTATACATATCGGGAAAGCCCCAAAAAAACGTTCTTTCATCTGCTGCCTCCTTCTGCGGATATGCCTCAACATAATCAAATCCACAGTCCGCGGCATCCTGACAAACATACTTTAGCAGCTGATTAGCTATCCCCTTTCTCTTCATATCAGGTGCAATCAGAAAACAATATATTGATTTAACCTTTTCACTATGGTTAAACTCCAGCGCGCTTATCTGCGGCATGGAAAAAAGCCAGCCTCCGCAATTTAAGCATTCCGTTTTTGTGTTAGCGTTACACCAGCCTACTATACGACCGTCCGCATAGGCTAAATAGCCTTGAATCTTTCCGCTTTTTACATATTCAGCCGCCATTGCCCTTCTTTCTTTACGGGAAGGATAATCAGCCATTGCGCGATGGTCGTCGCTGCACCAGCTTACACAATAGCATGTATTCTCCGGATTATGGTCATCATGCGGTGTGGTATCAAAAAAACGGATATACTCTTCTGCATCAGCAGGTGTTAATTTTTTTATTTCAATATTCATCGTTTGCTCCTCTTCTATAAATTTATATCTTCAGTTTTTCCAATTTGATAAACCGGAATTTATTAATTTTATTCATCATAATAGGAAAGCATTTTTTCATATATCTCTCTTGTCTGCTTTTCATCTCCCCATGAAAGCGGATCATCCGCATAGCATAACGTAGAAAAAGGTTCTTCATCCTGCAAATTGCCTGCCAACCCCTCCCATACAGAGTACATCCGACTGCCAAACCTATGGATATCCATGCTTTTGTAAATTGGTTTTAGTAAATTCATTAATTCTTTACCAAATTTTTTACGATCCAGCGTATTATAATCAATATGTGCTCTTATATATATTACACTTTCTCTTATATCGCCACTTAAAAACTCAAGTTCAAGCAAATCTTCGTCATCAGAATTAAGGAGAAAAAGTTCATTTAGCTTTTCTTCATATATACTCTCAATATTAAATCCTTCTCCCATTAAATATGCATATGCTAATAATTCTTCCATTGCATAGTCCCCACAAATCAATTATGACCTATACTGTATATTTCCGACTTTTTTTGATTGTAACATATTGTAAATAAAGTTAGAATACATATTTAGATTATCCGGCTTTGAACTTACCTTTTAAATCTTAAATAAGCCAGTTACACCCAAAAAGGGGCGGTTTACCCGCCCCTCAAATACTGCTAAAACTCCTGTTCAGCATCCATTCCTCTTCTATAATTCCTCCAAAAATACATCAGCCATGCCGTTTAATCCATATCTGGAAACAACATTCCTTAGACCTGATATGATCTCCTCTCTGCTGAAATTATTTTCTTCAAGAAATTCGTCTGTCTTATCATTCAGATAAGAATAAAACAGCAGTGCCGTTTCCAAAGCTGACATATCGCCTTCTGAAATCAAATCATAGAGCCTGTTCTCAGCCTCATTTATTTCTCCCTCATCAGCCAGTTCCAGTAAAGTATTCAGGGTTTCTTTTTCTTCTCTCTCCTTTAACAGTTCCTCGGTCTGGGAGTCCATGTCTATATGGAACAGCAGTTTTAATAAAGTCCTTACCATCTCCTTGATAAGACGCATAATATAATCCTGTTCAAACAAATCATATTCTCTCCTCTCTGTATGTGTTCATTCAGGCATTTGCTTTCTACAAGCGCCTATTATTTCCACTTACAAAAAAGAGCTCAATTATCCATTCGTACCTTTGAATTTACGATTGTTCTGCCTCTTGGCAACTTTATAATGTACACACCGGCAATCAGGCAGATAAGTATCCCCAAAAGTTCAAACCAGATGTTAAACAGATTGGTTCCTTTGGCATGAAATGCTTTTGCTTCATTAACCGCCGCTTCTTTTTCCTGTTCCTGCTGTTCTTCTGTTGCAACAAAAGCTTTCACTTCCCCAAACAGACCATATGCGTTTACAATGCCGCCGGGTATGACCGCAACTGATACACTTACAGCAAAGAACACTGTAAATAACCGGATGATCATTCTTTTCTTTTTATCTGACCACATTCTTTTCATGTTTACCTCACATGGTTTCTATTCTGCATTGCATTTTGTTA
>CAZDRM010000134.1:0-6798 GCA_964507745.1 uncultured Lachnospiraceae bacterium | reverse complement strand
TAGACTGCCCCTGGGCCGTAATAAAGGGATTCAATCCTATGACAATCTGTACAAAAAGAGTTCCCAGAAGATAAACGCGAAGATAGGCTCCCGCAAAAGGATAGGTTACATCACTTGCCCCGATCATATAGAGAAAAGACTTTTCTATAAAAAAGAACAGAAGCATCAGTACAACCGTAAAAAAACAAAGCATTGTAACTGCATTGGACAAAATGGTTTCCGCACGCTTTTTATTGCCCTGTCCCATAGCAATGGCCGCAAGGGGCGCGCCGCCTGCACCTACAAAGGCACTGAAGGCAGAAATCAGCATAATGATGGGAAGGGTCAGACCTACGCCGGTCAAGGCCTCCGGTCCCACCAAATGTCCGATATACATTCTGTCCACAATATTATATAAAAGATTGATGACTTGGGCGATTAAAGTAGGAAGACCCATTGATAAAATAAGCCTTCCTATTTTTTCCGTTCCCAGCTTTTCTTCTGAATGTGCCATTATTTCTCTCTCCCGCATTTTCAACGCTGTCGCTGCATTAATTTTATTATTTTACGGGAAGTTCTGCAATAATAAAATACTATTTTTAAATCCTATTCCGGCTTTGGAAGATACTGCATGGCAATTCTGTTTTCCGGCTTCACATCACAGAAATAGATTACGATTAAGAAAAACCATTCCAAGGGTTTCATCAGAAAATATACCACATCCGCCACATACCTGGAACGTATCAGCCTTGCAACAGGAAAGCCGTATGTATCATAGAAATGTCTCACATGCCTGTGGAAGCGGGGCACCCGCTCCTCCAAAATCTGTTCAAAAGCATTGGCTATGCAAAGCTGTCTGTTGACCGTTACACGGTGGCCATGGCGTACTCCCATACGGATAGGCTTTACAACTTTTCTGTGCCCTCCTGCCGCCACAGTGCAAAG
This sequence comes from uncultured Lachnospiraceae bacterium, assembly GCA_964507745.1. Lineage (GTDB taxonomy): Bacteria > Bacillota > Clostridia > Lachnospirales > Lachnospiraceae > UBA2882. The sequence goes on along the minus strand of CAZDRM010000134.1, from coordinate 5,874 downwards.
ATAATGTTCATCATACATAATATTTTGTGGGGCAACTCTTTGCGAAAGGCTCCAGTCCGCTGTTTCCGTCCACGCCTTAATGACAGCATCCGGGCTTTGACCAAACAATACAAGAATACATATCATGATTCCCAACAGCGGCAGCATCAGAATCAGGGCTGCCAGAGGCCAGTTTTTGGCATTCTCCAGTTTTCTGTTTAAAGTTTTTAAAAAAGAGCTGGTTTCATCATAATTGACGGCACAGTCTTCCATTTCATTCCATTCTCCCACCTTCCTGCCGATGGTTTTAATGGTAATGACAATACAGTTAAAGGGAAGTATCATCAAAAAATCACTCTTCCCCTGTATCTGTATCATCCAGAGAATACATTCTCCTGTCCCGAGATACATTGCCGCCATGGCGGATACAATAACAAGAGGAGGCATTTTTTTCAAAGGTATCCATGAAAGAATCAGATAACCTATTATTCCCACAAATGCCACGGCAATAACTGTAGGATAACTTTCAGTCCAAATTGGAGTATGCAGCTCTAAATTATACAAAGTTTCGGTCCAGTCTGCCGTAAAGTCAATATGAACAAATATACTGCTAAACAGCAGGCTGTATACAGACCCTAAAATGACCGTGATAAATTCAAACCATTTTTCGGCACGGATCATCTTTTCTTCAACAGGCCTCTTAAGCATCATATAGAAATTGATAAAGGATAAAACAAAAGGATAAACTAAAAACGCTCCAAAGATAAACCAAAGGGACAAAAATATTTGGAGGAAATTCGACGGGTCATACCACGCCGCAAAAAGTACTACCAGAAGTGCCAGAATCCCTCCTGATATAGTGGTAATCAAAACTGAAAACAGCACAGGATGCTCTTTCATAATTTTTTTCATTTTTTCTTTCATAAATGATGCTCCTTAAAAAACAAATTACCTGACTATTACATTTTATATTATAATCAGGTGATGCACACTGCATTTTCCTAAAGATATCATGTTATTTCAGATAAGTCAACAAATATTTATCGCAATTCAATAAATTTTTGTCGACTTATCCACCATGCAGAAAATACTGTTTACAGTTTTTCCCAAAGAATCCCGGTAATACACTGTTATTTCCATAGAGACATCCTGATTATTCAACAGATAATCTGCGCAGAAATCCTTACAATGAAGTCCTTCCACCAGTTCCGCTATGGATTTTTCATCCGTAATTTCCTTTTTCCACCCCAGATACCGGACATCATATAAAAGTCCCTCTGTAATCATATATTTATCAATCACAATCTTATTGACCGGATAATCCTTTATGGTCTTATTCCCGTCAATGCCGTATTCCGAAAGGGCTTTTAAGACCTGTGTGAAGCCGGGATAAATATATCCTCTGGCATCTCCCTGGCTTTTGGTTGAACAAAAGGTAAGACTGCCTATAGGCGTCTGCTCCCTAATGTCGGAAAAGGTCAGCTTCATAAAATCCTCTTTATAGATTTTCCACAGTTCCTGCCTCTCCTCATCACTCAAATCAAGCGTATACGTTTCCATTCCGTTAGACCACCGGATTTCATAATACTTCAGGGAATCCAGACGAAGGGCGGCATAGGTTCCTTCCTTAAATTCCTCCCCGTTAAAGATTTCCCCGAATTCATCCACCAGAAACCACGGAATCTCATATTTATAATATTTTGCCCCGCCGTCTTTTAACCGGCATTGTACCAACAATTCATAGTTTTCAATTCCCGGCTCTCCTGCGTTTTGACCGTCCCCGCAATTTTTTTCAATCCATTCCCATGCATAAGAAAGCTCTTCTCCGGTTAAATGCATATTGGACAGGACTTCCTCCGGCTCATCCCCGCTGCCTAATGCCGTCAGGGCTGCCGCCATGGACTCTATCCTGCCTTCGTCAGGGAACTGTCCCGCACTCTTTCCTCCTGCGGAAAAAATGCCCAGAACCACAAACATCAATATAAATTCCATAAGCAGATGCCATCTGCCCCAAATAAATTTTTTAACATTAAAAGAAAGCAGTACATTTAATGCTCCATGCACAAGAGGGACGCCGCATATAATGCTAAAAACTGCCAGTCCTACGGAAAATTCTCCCCATGTGAAAACCTGCAGACTGCTGACAATCCAAAGCACGCCCAACAGAATGCAGGCATAACGCACAATCCATTCCGCAGACCGGAAGGAAAACATGCTTCTCCCCCGCTCCACCGGACGTTTACCGAAAACAATGCCGTTTAAGATTGTCAAAAGAACCGCTGCTACCGCCAGAAAAAGTATATAAGGCAGATGCGCATAGAGATCCCAGGAAGCGCCGTCAGCATACGCTTCAATGCCTGTGGCATTTTTCAACAGCATAATGGGAGAGAAATATCCCCTGATTCCCTCCAGTCTTTCGGATTTATAAAATGTGGGAATACAGATTTTCATCATTTTTTCTATCAGATGAAAGCCCCAGGACGTTCCAAACAAAAGCAGTATCAGCACTCCGCCCGCATATCCCGTGTTTTGTGTTAAAAGAACTGAAAGCATAGAAAGACTGCATAAGAACATCCAGCCCAGAATCAGCACGATACAGCTGACCCATACGGACAGAACACTGTCCTCATATTTGCAATATCCCATGGAGATGGAAAGCTTAAAGAAAAGCAGCTTACAGATTACCACAGGAAAAGAAAAAATCAGAAAATTATTTATACAGCCTGCCAAAAACAACTGGCCTCTTGAAAAAGGCAGACTGAAGTACAAATCTGCTTTTTTATGGGAGTACAAATACGGGAAGCCAAAAACTCCCATCAAAATACCAAAAATAATCATCGCCATAAAAAAAGAAGTATTTCCGGCACCCACATAAAGGCTTCTGACTTCTCCTGCAGGTATGGTCGCTTTTGTGGCAAACAAAAGGCAGAACGTCCCAAACACATACCAGGTTATCAGAACCATCCATAATTTATTCTTTAAATCGTCTTTCAAAAGTCCTGCGAATAACTTTATCCTGTTCATGCTTCCTCCCCGGCTTCCGCCGTCAGGTCATTCCATTCTTTTTCCGTCAAAATCCTTCCCCTGTGCAAAAAACCTTTCTCTGTACAGATTTTATTTAATTCCTCTAAATAATGGGAAACAATGAGAATGGTCATATTTCTTCCTGATGCTGCACTCTTTAAAAGCTCATTTACCGTTCTTCTGACCTGAGGATCCAGTCCGTCAAAGACCTCGTCGCATAACAGATACTTTGTATTGGCACAAATCGCCGCCGCAATAAACATCTGTTTCTTCATTCCTTTTGAAAAAGAATCCACTAAAGCAGTTTCTTCCAGCCCGAACTGCTCCAAAAGATAGCGGTAATCTTCCATTTCAAAGCCCGGATAAAAGGTTTTATAAAAATCGCCGACAGCAAGGGCTGTGGCGTTTTTTTCATAGTACTGTGTATCCGGCATATAGAAGATTTCCTGCTTTGCCTTTACATCAGGAATCTTTTTCCCGTCTATCCTGATTTCTCCGCTGTCCGCCTTGTACACGCCGGCTATCAGACGTAAAAGAGTGCTTTTGCCCGCTCCGTTCTCGCCCACCAGACCGTAAATAATCCCATCGGGAATCGTAAGGGATACCTGTTCCAGACAGGTAAAATTATCATATTTTTTCGTAATGTTACAAATCTCAATCATGGCTGCATATTTTCTCCAAATCATTTTCCAGTTCATCCAGGGGAATTACAATTGCCTTCATCAACCAACATTTCTTCTGATAAATACATTTTAACACAATATACCCCAAAGACAAGCCGCACCACTAAAAGAAAACCAAGAAGCCCCGGGGAAAAGCTTTTATCCTTTTTCCCGGGGCTTTCTGCCAGTTACGCCTTGTTTTGTTTCCTTATTCTTGTTCCAGCTTTGCAACATACCCGAAATAAGTAACTGTTACAATATAACTGTCTCCCTTTTTTGTTTCCGCCTTTATGATAAAGTCCTCTTCCCGGAAGCTGTCGATTACCATACGTTCAAGCTCTTCCCCTGACTGGTCTTCAATCTGTCTCCCTACGCTTCTGGAAAATTCCCTACCCCCTGCAGATACAGCCTGTTCCTTCCATTGTGCTATTTCCTGAAGCTCGAGGATTCCTTCCATCTCATATCTTTCGGTATCCTCCTCTGTCGGATACTCTGCGTCAGAGGCATCCTTTATAGTAATTCCCATAGTTCCGAAATCTATCATCTCCACGTGATAATAAGTGCCGTCTACAACCAGTCCTCCATATTCCGTATGGGCTCCCTCATTGTTATCACTTTCCCCATCCGCCGCTTTTGATTTTGGCGAAACAGCATTTACTTCCTCTAAGAACAACTTCTTTTCTTCCTCTGATAAAAGACGGGTTTCCAGCAGTTCATATCCACAATTAAAATAATCAGCAGCAAAAATAAAATCCCCGTTATATTCATAAACTGCAAATTTCTCACAAAGAGAAGAAGAACCTCTGCTATAAGCATAATATTCCAGATTTTCTTCCGTTATCAAATCCGGCTTTACTTCGGTCAGGTTTTCCTCTGTTATATTCTCCTGTTCTGTCCTGCTAACACTGCTGTCCGAGCCACAGGCTGTCAAAATCAGAGCCAATGCTCCTACCGCAAAAAAGTAACTCGCTCTCTTCATTACACATTTTCCTCCAGATAGAATTGTATATCTTTATTATAAAACTTTTCTATCTGTAAAAAAGTTGCATAATGGACTCCGCCAATTTTCCAACCATCTGCTTCCTGTAGGCCGTCTCTGCTAATTTCCGTCTGTCCTCCGGATCGGATAAAGAACCTAATTTTACTAAAATCGCAGGCATATCGGCATTTTTCAGAACGTAAAAGTCTCCCTGCCTGATACCATTACATTTTATTTCTCCGCTTTGCTTCAACGCTGCTGCCAGAGCATCCGCATATTCCATTCCCAAAAATCCGCATCCGTCATAATAACATTCCATGCCCGGCATTCCCGTATCTTCCCTGAGGCAATCGCAATGGATGCTGATAAATAAATCCCCCTTTTTGCCATTTGCCTCCTTGATTCTTTCATATTCCCCGGCAAAAGCATCTCCATTTCTGGACAAAACCACCTCTGCCCCCATTTTTTCTAAAAGCTTCTGTAAATCCCGGGCAACTTCATAATTAATGTCTTTCTCATACATTCCATCATAAGAACTGCCTATATCCCTTCCACCATGCCCCGCATCCAGAATAATTCTGATTTTTCCCTCCTTATTTTCTCCTGCAGCTTCTCCCAAAAAGCTCTCATTTTGAAACTCCGATAAAATCTTCTGCATAATCCGGTTATTTTCATATCCTGTCAAAAACAGCAATCCCGTTATTACACAAAAAATAAAGACCTTTGTAAATTGGTACTCCTTTTTTTGCTCTGTCCTTTTATCTCTTCCGTATATATAACCGTACATGCGTGTGTCCTGCTTCCATAAGATATTTCATTGCATCCTATCATAACAGCACTTTCTCTATATTTTCTCTAAACCCCAAAAACCTGTCTCCTTTCACTTCATTCTTTTAATCAAAAAAGAAGCCCGATGCAATCAACCGGCTTCTTTTTGTAATTCATCTTATTCCTCAGTATCGCTCTTTTTATCATCAGTCTCTTTCTTCCATGAGGCGACCTGTTTTTGGGCGCTTTCATACTCTTCAACAGATGCCCCAAGCCCCTCACAGGCTCTCTGCAAATCAATGCCAAAATTTTTCATTGCAGCTTCTACATTTTTTACCAGGGTATTGGCCCTGCCTTGTTCTAATCCCTGTTCTATTCCCTGTTCTTTTCCCTGTGCTATTCCTTGCGCCAATCCAATCTCAAGAATATTCATCCTCACAGCCTCCCATTCTTCTGATTGCT
>CAZDRM010000133.1:0-6907 GCA_964507745.1 uncultured Lachnospiraceae bacterium | reverse complement strand
AATATCACGCTGGGAACACTTCTTGACATCTGGGCAGACGAAGAACTGAAAACGGGGACATTGAGTAATGGGACTGTTGAAAATTATCTTCTCACAATTAATAGAATTAAGCAGCACCCTGTCAGCAACCGTAAACTGAAATCGGTCACAGCCGAGCATTTACAGCAGTTTTTGGATCTTCTCACATTTGGAGGCACCGCCGGGGGATTTACTTCAAAAGGATACAGCAAAGATTACATTCATTCTTTTTCGGCTGTATTACAGCAGTCTTTCCGTTTTGCGGTATTCCCAAAGAAGTATATTACTTTTAATCCCATGCAGTATGTAGTGTTAAGAAAGAAGTCTGAAAACGCTGACTTATTCACAGATGGAGAAAGCACAGATTCCGAGACCACACCGCTGACATTCCGGCAGTATCAGGAATTGATGGCTTATCTGGAAAAAAAGAATAAGCCTGCTATTCTGCCCATGCAGATAGCCTACTTCACAGGTCTGAGGCTTGGCGAGGTATGCGGGCTGGCATGGCAGGACATCAATCTTGATGAGCAGTACCTTACAGTACGAAGAAGTGTCCGCTACAATGGTGCAAGGCACAAGACGGAGATTGGACCGACAAAACGGAAGAAAGTGAGAACTGTAGATTTTGGCGATACGCTTACCAGAATTTTGAGGAAAGCCAAAAAGGAACAGCACCGACAGCGTTTACAGTGCGGACAGCTTTACCATCTGAACTATTATAGGGAAGTGACGGAAAAAAACAGGGTGTATTATGAACTGTATCATTTGGACGGCACAGCAGAGATACCCGAAGATTACACAGAGATTTCCCTTGTATGTTTAAGACCAGATGGGGCATACGAATCCCCAAGCACGATAGGAATTGTCTGCCGGACGATAAAAGAACGGGTTCCGGGCTTTGAAAACTTTCACTTCCATATACTAAGGCATACCTACACTTCCAACCTGCTCGCTAATGGCGCACAACCCAAAGACGTGCAGGAACTGTTAGGACATTCTGACATCAGTATTACCATGAATGTATATGCCCATGCCGACAGGGAGGCAAAACGTAATTCTGCTAAACTTCTTGATAAGGTAATGGGTAGAGATTAACAATCCGCAAAAAATTTTCCCTTGTAAATACCCAGCAAGGGCAAAAACAAGGGAAAATGATACATAACATAAGTTTTAGGCACTACAAAGCCTTAAAAACAGGGAAAGTTTGAGTGATTTACTTGCAAATTACGATTTGTTAGCGTAATTATAACCTATTTTTTACGGGTACACAATTCTGAAAAGGAAGTTTTTTATTTATAAAATACAACAATTACCAGCGCGTTTTTTTACTCTTCGGAATATTTTTTTACAAAAAAGCAGATAGTATTCACAGGCATTGAAAGGAGAATGATATTATGAAAAAGAGATACTTTTTATTTACTGCCCTTTTGCTCCTGATGCTTTTTTGCTTTACAGGCTGTGGCAGGAAAAACAATGATAACGCAAGTAATAATGCCGATTTAGCACAGGGTTCTGATATTAACAATGATCAGAATTCCCAAAACAACACTTCCGGAAACACAAACGGCAATACCACCGGAAGCCAGACCAACAATTCAACTACCGGAAAAGAAACCGCCGGAAACCAGACAAATAATAACAATGGCACAAACGGCAACAAAACCGGTAACGGTACAACCAATAATGGAAACGGCAGCGTTGTAGATGATGTAACAGATATCGTGGACGACGCAGGAAATGCAGCCGGAAACATGTTGGAAGATACCGGGGATGCAGTCAGCGACATCACAAAGGATGTCACAAACGGTGTTGACAACACATTAGCAAACAAATAACCTGATCTTGCCTAAGCAGCGGGTATCGGCGTGAAGACTATACGTCCTTTTCCACAATGATACCCTCTCTATAGGCCTCTAAAAGCTCTTCTAACTGATGAATGGATTCCCGTAATTCATCTCCGATATCCGTATCTGCAACCCGCTGTCTTTTCAGCGCTGTTTCCACAATAATGGAATCCGAAAAAATATCCGATTCATTCCTGATTGCCATATCCGCCGATTCAAAAGGTTCATGGGACACAAGGCGCATGCCGTAGGAATTAACAACCAGCGTATAGCCTGCAATGCCGGTCTTGCCCTGATATGCCTTGCTGAATCCGCCGTCTATGACTAAAAGCTTTCCTCCGCATTTAATGGGAGATTCTCCGTTTTTCAATTCTACGGGCACATGGCCGTTGACAATATGGGACTTGTCCTCCGGAAGACCGAACTCTTCCAGAATTTTGTTAACAATATCCTCTCTGTCATATAACCTGTAATATGCATTTTTCTTTTCTGTATGGGTTTCTTTGTCGTTTACAAAATAGCGCTCGAAGGTGGCCATTTTATCTTTTCCAAATACGGGAGATTTGGGACCTGCCCATATATACCAGATAATGTCCTGACCTTTCAGTTTCTCTCCCGACTCCCTTGTGCCGTAATAGCCTTTTCTGGCATAATTATCCAAAGCGTCATAAAGAGCTCTTCCCGAATATTCCTTTCCGAAAAGATTTACTTTTAAGAAATTGCCCTCTTCATCCATGGGAACGCAGCCATGATATAAAAGATTGGAATTGTATATCTTATACATGCTTCCTTTGGAAAACAGGAAACGGATATCTCTCTGAAGCTTGTCGCAGCGCGTAAAGGCCTGTCTGAGCCGTTCCATAACTTCTTCTTCCTCTTTTGTCAGCCGGTACGGGTCCTCAGGGTCCACCGTGGGAAAATCCGTATCCCGCATGGGGTAAATCTTTCCCCCGATATTGACGGTATGGTTTTCATAGTCAATCTTATCCAGCAAAAGCCTGTCGTTCATTTCAAATTCCGGCCTTCTCATAATGATCTGACCTTCCAGCTTCAGCTGGATAATGGTAATGGCCTTATGCATCTTCATATCAAGGCTTAAATCCTTGGTATTATAATTAGTATTATATTTAATAAAAAAGGCGTCGCAGTTTACATCCTTATACTTCTCCATGGCAAAGGTGGCAAGGGGAATCAGATTAATGCCGTAGCCCTCCTCCAATGTGTCCAGATTGCCGTATCTGGCAGAGTTGCGGATAACCGTGGCAATACATGCAAGCTGCCCGCTGGCCGCTCCCATCCAGACCACATCGTGGTTGCCCCACTGCACATCCACCGAATGGTAATGTCTTAAGGTATCGAGAATAATATGGGGCCCCGGCCCTCTGTCATAAACATCCCCTACAATATGAAGGTGGTCTATAACCAGTCTCTGCACCAGCTCGCAAAGGGCGATAATAAACTCCGGCGCCCTGCCGATGCGGATAATGGTATGGACGATTTCATTATAATAAGCCTCTTTATCCTGGACCTCCGCTTTTTCCGTAATGAGTTCTTCTATGATATAGGCGAAATCCTTGGGAAGAGCCTTCCTGACCTTGGATCTCGTATATTTGGAAGAAACATGCTTGGTAATCTGTACAAGACGGTACAGGGTAATTTTGTACCAGTCCTCAATATTGTCTTCTTCCTTTAACACGATCTCCAGCTTTTCCTTGGGATAATAAATCAAAGTAGCAAGGCTTTTCTTATCCTTGTTGCTCAAGGTATTGCCGAACTCCTCATCTATCTTCTTCCGCACGGAACCGGAGCCGTTTTTTAACACATGGTTAAACTGCTCGTATTCTCCGTGGATATCTGTCAGAAAGTGTTCTGTACCCTTTGGCAGGTTTAAAATGGAAGATAAGTTAATAATCTCCGTACTTGCCGAAGCTATGGTAGGATACTGCTTTGCCAGACTTTTCAAATATTTTAATTCCAATTCGTCCATACTCTGCCTCCGTAAGTTAATTATTTTCCGTCTATCACATGGCTCATGTTATAAAGCCCTGCCTCTTTTCCCTTCAGGTATTTTGCCGCCTCTATGGCGCCTTTTCCGAATACCGCTCTGGAATATGCCGTATGGCTGAAGGTAATGACCTCATCCTCTCCCGCAAAAATCACATCATGCTCTCCCACAATGGAGCCGCCTCTGACTGCGGAAATACCGATTTCCTTTTTGGGCCGTGATTGTCTTCTTTCGCTTCTGTCATAAACATATTCATATTCGCCGCCCAGCTCCTCATTGACAGAATCCGCCAACGCCAGCGCCGTTCCGCTGGGAGCGTCCACCTTTCTTCTATGGTGCTTTTCCACGACCTCCACATCAAAGCCTGCCGGTGCCAAAACAGCTGTAGCCTCTTTCAGAAGCTTTAACAGCATATTAATGCCCAGTGACATATTTGCCGATTTCAAAACAGCTGTTTTCTTTGCTGTTTCCTCTACCTTTGCAAGCTGCTCCTCCGATAAACCGGTGGTACATAAAACAACAGGCATTTTTTTTGCCCCGCACCAGTCAAGAAGTCCGTCCACGCAGCTGAAATGGGAAAAATCAATGACTGCATCCGCCTCTACATCACAGGCATCCAGGGATGTAAATACAGGAAAAGGATTTCCCTCCTTTTCGTTAATATCTATTCCCGCCACGATTTCCGCTTCTTCATCTGCCGCAGCCAGGTTACAGATCATCTGCCCCATGACTCCGTTGCAGCCGTGCATTATTATTCTTGTCATTTTTATCTCATCCATTCCTTTCTTTCCGTATTAAAATCCGAAATAAAAGTCCGAAAGCTCTGCAAGAGGCTATAATTCGGCATACTTACACTTGCTTTCTTCATCCCGCCATCTTATAAAATTCCAAAATCTTCCATAGCTTTTTTCATGACCTCTGCATGGGCATCTTCCATTTCCGTCAAGGGACGGCGGAGAGGACCGGCCTCTAAGCCCATAAGATTCATGGCCTTCTTTACGGGAATTGGATTAACTTCACAAAACAGACCGTCAATCAGGGGGATTGCCTTTAACTGTAAATCCCTGCTACCTTCCACATTTCCGTCAAAATACATCTGACAGATGTCATGGGTCTGTTCGGGAGCAACATTGGAAAGAACGGAAATAACGCCTTTTCCTCCTAAGGAGAGAATGGGTACAATCTGGTCGTCATTGCCGGAATATACGTCCACATCTCCTGCCGCCATATGCATAAGCCTTGCCACGCCGGAGATATTGCCTGTGGCGTCCTTTACGCCCACAATGTTCTTCACTTCCCTGCAAAGGGTGCAGATTGTTTCAGGGGAAATGAGCACGCCGCCGGTTCTGCCGGGAATATTATATAAAATAACGGGAATGCTCACGCTTTCCGCAACAATCTTAAAGTGCTCAAGCAGACCCTTCTGGGTACATTTATTGTAATAAGGCGTTACTAACAGCAATCCGTCAGCCCCTGCCTTTTCCGCTTCCTGTGACAGATAAACGGCTGTTTCCGTACAATTGGAACCGGTTCCTGCAACAACGGGAATTCTTTTATTTACCTTTTCCACGCAGTAACGGATCACATCCAGATGCTCCTCATGGGACAGCGTGGATGCCTCGCCTGTGGTGCCGCACACGATAATGGCGTCGGTTTTTCCTGCAATCTGACGCTCGATCTGCTCTCCGAAAGCCTCATAATTTACACTTCCATCCTCATGAAAAGGTGTGACAATCGCAACTCCTGCTCCTTTAAAAATTGACATATCTTTTTTCCTCCTATTCCTATGTCCTATGGGGCCGCCCGGTACCCTTTTCTTTAGGTGCCTGCCGGCAGAAATAAAAGCCGTCCAGAAGAGAACGGCTTAGTAATCCTTTTCCGATAGCTCCCCATCTTAATTGATGACAGTCATACAGCTCTTAACTGTATGCCCAAGAAAACACCTTCAGGTAGTATTTTCTTTCGGCGTCTTTTCCTTTTACCGCCCTTCTTCTGCTCCTTGACATCCGGACGGCTACTGATAAAACACGCGACCTCTATCTTACAATATATGAACTCTGATGCACTTTTTTGCATCTTCTAGACAAAGAATAACACGCTTCCCCCGATTATGCAATAGGCATTGATTCAATTTTCGAAATCTCATCCACTAAAGATATAACCTCATCCTTTAACTGAATGCCCGTCATAATAATCGTCGTTTCCTCATCCTTTGCCTCTAAAAGATTTTTCAAATCCTCCAGGGTAATAATACCCACATCTAAAAGCCCCAGCACTTCGTCCAGAATCAGCAGCTCACAACCGCCTGTTGACAGGACCTTTTTGGCAAAATTAATGCCGTTGCGGATGTTCATGTTTTCTTCTTTCTGCTGTCTGCTGGTTAAATCAGCATATTCCGTATCTGTTTTTTCAAAACAGAAAAACTTGATTTCCGGTTCCAGTCTTCTTGTAAATTCATTTTTTGAAAGTCCTCTGCCTTTCATAAACTGGATTACAATTACCTGTTTCCCTTCCGATGCCGCATAAAGGGCTTCCCCCAGCGCGGCGGGAGTTTTGCCATGACCATCTCCGGTATAAATATGAATTTTTCCTTTTTCCATTATTCACCTACTAAATAAAATCAAACTTTGTTCAGATTGATGTATCATAGCATATTTTTCCATTTCTGGCAACATTTAGACAACTTCCTCCACAGGTACCTCCAGCTTGCTGACGGAAACCTCATAGGCAACTCTCTTTTCCACCTGTTCCTCGGACAGCTTTTTCATATATTCCCTGCTCTGGATTCTTCCGATAACGCGGCAGCGGCTTCCCACCTCAAACTCATTGGCATATCTTGCATTTCTTCCCCAACTGATGCATGGTATGTAGTCGCTCTTTCCGTAAGGGCGGTTTACTGCCAGAAGAATATCTGCAATTTCCCTTCCCAGAGGAGTTTTGCGATAAACCGGCTCTTTGCAGATATAACCGTCCAGCTCGATATGGTTGGTCATTTCACTGCGCTCTACCTCGTCAATAAACTCCCATTCCCTGACAAATA
>CAZDRM010000132.1:0-6919 GCA_964507745.1 uncultured Lachnospiraceae bacterium | reverse complement strand
AGAGAAGTAGGTCATGGAGCACATCACAGAGAGCTGCGGCAGGTGGGATGCAGTATGGAGGAAATGATTGAATGGACTTGCGAGGGTGGCTTGAAACCGATAAGGGAGTAGACGCCGACGGGTTCCCTGCCCGTTATCAGGAGGGTGCATATTGTGAGTATGCAGACAGAGAGGATAGAATAATCTATCAATCAGGGTGGTACCGCAGAAGTTTTCAAGCTTTTGTCCCTATGGGGACAGAAGCTTTTTATATTGCGAAAAATCAGAAAAAGGAGTGGAGAAAATGTATTATCCCGATTATGAAGAGGCGAGCCGATACGAAAAGGACTATAACATCATTCCCGTATGCAGGGAAATATATGCCGATGTTGTAACGCCCATTACATTGCTTCGGAAACTGGCGCAGGTAGACAGCCGTTTCTTCTTGTTAGAAAGTGTGGAAGGCGGAAACCGGTGGGGCAGATATTCCTTTCTGGGAGTAAATCCGCTGATGCAGATTTCAGCCAAGGACGGAGTTGTTACCTTAAAAAGCGGGGCAATCGAGCAGAAGGAAGAAAAGGAACCAATGGAGGCGCTGAGAGAACAGCTTGCTAAATTTAAAACGCCTAAGCTTGCCGGAATGCCTTCTTTTACAGGCGGTTTTGTAGGACATTTCTCTTATGAAATGATAGGCTATGCAGAGCCCAAGCTTCATTTGAAAGAAAGTGAATTTGATGATTATAATCTGATGCTTTTTGACAAGGTAATCGCATATGACCATCTGAAACAAAAGATTATTGTGGTTGTCAATTACAGAAGTTCCCAGGGAGAAACAGGTTACAATGCGGCAACTCTGGAAATTGAAAAAATCATCCATATGATTTATGATGTGGCGGCCCTGAAGCCGGAAGAGGCCCAGAAGGAAGTAGACTTTACCTGCAATACCTCCAAAGAGGAGTATTGTGAAATGGTGGAAAAGACAAAACGCTATATCAGGGAAGGCGACATTTTCCAGGGAGTTATTTCCAGAAGGTTTGAGGCGGAATACCACAGCAGCCTTTTAAATACCTACAGGGTGCTGCGTACCACCAATCCTTCCCCTTATATGTATTTTATCCAGTGTGATGATTTGCAGATTGCGGGAACCTCTCCCGAGACTATGGTAAAGCTGGAAGAAGGAAAGCTGACTACTTTTCCGGTAGCGGGCACAAGAAAAAGAGGTAAGGATACAAAAGAAGATGAAATGCTGGAAAAGGAGCTTTTAGCCGATGAAAAGGAGTGCGCCGAGCACAATATGCTGGTGGATCTGGCGAGAAACGACATTGGCAGGCTTGCGGAGTACGGCAGCGTGACGGTGGAAGAATATATGAAGATACACCGTTTCTCCAAGGTTATGCACATCGCTTCTGTTGTGTGCGGAAAGATTAGAGAGGATAAGGATGGATGCGACACCATTGCAACCATGCTTCCGGCAGGAACCCTTTCGGGAGCGCCTAAGTTTCGGGCATGTCAGATTATTGATGAGCTGGAAAAGGATGCCAGAGGCATTTACGGAGGGGCAATCGGCTATCTGGATTTTTCGGGAAATCTGGATGTGTGCATTGCCATAAGAACGGCAGTCAAAAAAGGCGACAAGGTTTATATTCAGGCAGGAGCGGGAATTGTTGCCGACAGCGTTCCGGAAAGTGAATATCAGGAATGTGCAAATAAAGCCGGGGCGGTTATTGAAGCCGTAAAACGGGCAAGCGAGGTGAACGGGTCATGATACTTTTAATTGATAATTACGACAGCTTTTCTTATAATCTGGTTCAGCTGATCGGCAGTATAGCCAAGGAAGAAATCAAGGTTGTCCGCAATGATGAAATGAGTGTGGAGGAAGTGGAAAAGCTTTCGCCGGAATACATTATTTTATCCCCGGGGCCGGGAAAACCGGAGGATGCGGGAATCTGCGAGGATGTAGTAAGGAAGATGCAGGGAAGGTGCAAAATACTGGGCGTGTGTCTGGGACATCAGGGAATCTGTGAAGTATACGGAGCAAAAATCACTTATGCAAAGGAATTGATGCATGGTAAGCAGAGCCTAACTACAATTGATACAAAGGAAAGCATTTTTAAAGGACTGCCGGAGCAGATACCGGTTGCCAGATATCATTCCCTGGCGGCTCAGCCGGAATCCATGCCGGATTGCCTGAAGGTAATCGGAAAGACGGCGGATGGAGAGATTATGGCGGTCAGACATAAGGAATATGAAATATATGGGCTGCAGTTCCATCCTGAAAGCGTACTGACGCCGGATGGAGAGAAGATTTTGAAAAATTTCCTGAATGCGGATAAATAATTATGAAGCATTTTAACGGGCGTTTCAGAACGGAACGTACAGATTAATAACAATGTAAACAGAAAGAAACAAATTTATAAATGAATTAAAAATTATCAGGAGGTAAAGACAATGATTAAAGAAGCAATAGCACAGTTAGTGGAAGGTAAAGATTTAAGCTATGAAGAAGCAGGAAAATGTATGGATGAAATTATGAGCGGCGAGGCAAGCCAGATGCATATGGCGGCTTATCTCACAGCCCTTCGTATGAAAGGAGAGACCATTGATGAAATCGCAGCATCTGCCGACGGCATGAGAAAGCATGCCACAAGGCTGCAGCATGATATGGATGTTCTGGAAATCGTAGGAACGGGCGGAGACGAGGCATACAGCTTTAATATTTCCACAACGGCAGGATTTGTAGCGGCGGCAGCAGGAATTCCGGTTGCAAAGCACGGCAACAGAAGCGTGTCCAGCAAATGCGGGGCAGCAGATGTTTTAGAGGCTTTGGGCGTGAACATTACCATTGAACCGGAAAAGATGGAAAAGGTATTAAAGGAAGAAGGCATTTCCTTTATGTTTGCACAGATTTACCATAAAGCAATGCGTTTTGTGGCGCCGGTCAGAAAAGAGCTGGGAATCCGCACGATTTTCAATATTTTAGGACCACTGTCCAATCCGGCATTTGCCAATATGCAGCTTATGGGCGTTTATGAAGAAGCTTTGTTACAGCCTATGGCGGAGGTTTTGATGAAATTAGGCGTAAAACGTGGTATGGTAGTATATGGCACTGACAGGCTGGATGAAATCAGCATCAGCGCGCCTACACGTGTATGTGAAATAAAAGAAGGAAAACTGGAAAGCTATGAGATTACACCGGAACAGTTCGGTTTAAAGAGAGCGAAAAAAGAAGATATGGCAGGCGGCGACCCTGCAGAAAATGCAAAGATCACAAAAGCCATTCTTGCAGGAGAACAGGGAGCCAAAAGAGATGCGGTTGTTTTAAATGCCGGTGCAGGAATTTACATTGCAGGCAAAGTTGACAGTCTGTCTGAGGGCGTTAAAATGGCACAGGAGATGATTGACAGCGGCAAGGCGGCAGAAAAGCTGGAAGCATTTGTGAAAGCAACTAATGCATAATGGCAGGAGGAAAGTATGGCGGAAACAATATTGGATATTCTGGCGGATACCGCAAGGGAAAGGGTAAAAAAAGATAAGGAAAGGGTTTCCTTTGAAGAGATGAAAGCCCTTGCAAAGGCAAAGGAATGTATCACTGACAGAGCAAAAGGATTTCCGGTGGAGCAGGCATTAAAGCAGGAAGGCATTTCTTTTATCTGTGAGGTTAAAAAGGCATCTCCTTCCAAGGGATTGATTGCCGAAGATTTTCCTTATGTGGAGATAGCCAAAGCTTACGAAGAGGCGGGAGCTGATTGCATTTCCGTATTGACGGAACCCAGTAAATTTTTAGGAAGCGATGCCTATCTGGAGGAAATAGTCAAAGAAGTAAAGACGCCTTTGCTCAGAAAGGATTTTACTGTAGATGCTTATCAGATTTATCAAGCAAAGGTTCTTGGAGCCTCCATGGTTCTTTTAATCTGTGCCCTGCTTAATGAGGAGACAGTCAGGGAATATATCGGTATCTGTGATGAGTTAGGGCTTTCCGCACTGGTGGAAGCTCATGATGAAGAGGAAATCGCCATGGCGGTCAGGGCAGGAGCCAGAATCATCGGAGTCAATAACAGGAATTTAAAAGACTTTACCGTGGATGTGAATAACAGCGGACGCTTGAGAAAGCTGGTTCCTCCCCATGTATTGTTTGTGGCGGAAAGCGGCATCAAGAGTGCAGAGGATATAAGGGCATTGAAGGAAGCCGGCGTCAACGGCGTATTGATTGGGGAGACCCTGATGAAAAGCAGCAATAAGAAAGCAATGCTGGATGAATTGCGGAAGGGATGCTTATGAACCGGATTAAAATCTGCGGCTTAAAGCGCATGGAAGACATTCAGGCGGTTAATGAATATATGCCGGAATATATCGGTTTTATATTTGCCAATACAAAGAGATTTGTCTCTGATGAACTGGCGGCGGAATTAAAAGGCGCTTTGGATAAGAGAATCAAGGCGGTAGGCGTATTTGTCAATGAGCCCATAGCCCATGTGGTCAAACTGGCATCAGAAGGAACCATTGATGTGATACAGCTCCACGGGCAGGAGGATTTGAATTATGTAAACCAATTAAAAGAGGAATTATCGAAAATACCGGGATGTCGGGATGGGAACGGACAGCCGGAAATCATCAAGGCGGTACGGATAGACGCTTCTTTAGAAGTAACAGAAGAGAAGGAAGCCGAAATCATAAAAGAAAACCAAAGGCTGATTGATGAAGCAAAAGCATTGCAAGTTGATTATCTGCTCTTTGATGCCAAAGTGAAAGGAATCCTTGGAGGAAGCGGAAAGCAGTTTGATATTGCAGGCCTGCCCCCGGATGAGGCAATCGGCATGCCCTATTTTCTGGCAGGAGGAATTGGTTTACATAACGTAAAACAATTGATTGTATTGAGAAGCCCCCATGGAATTGACGTAAGCAGTGCTGTGGAAACAGACGGTTATAAAGATAAAGAAAAAATAAGAGAATTTATAGAAACGGTAAGAAAGGAGTCAAAATGAGTAAAGGAAGATTTGGCGCATACGGAGGACAGTACGTGCCGGAAACATTAATGAATGCCATATATGAGTTGGAGGAGGCTTACGAGCACTATAAAAATGATCCTGCATTTATAAAGGAACTGGATGATTTAAACAGAAATTATGCGGGAAGACCTTCGCTGTTATATTATGCGGAGAAAATGACAAGAGACCTGGGAGGAGCGAAGATTTATTTAAAGCGTGAGGATTTGAATCACACAGGCTCCCACAAAATCAACAATGTTTTGGGTCAGGTGCTTTTGGCAAAGAAAATGGGAAAGACCAGAGTTATCGCGGAGACCGGCGCAGGACAACATGGAGTGGCAACTGCAACAGCGGCAGCTCTTATGGATATGGAATGTGAGATTTTTATGGGAAAGGAAGATACCATTCGTCAGGCGTTGAATGTTTTCCGTATGGAGCTTTTAGGCGCAAAGGTACATCCCGTGGAAAGCGGCACCCAGACCTTAAAGGATGCGGTAAACGAGACTATGAGAGAGTGGACCAACAGAGTGGATGATACCTTGTATGTCCTTGGTTCCGTTATGGGTCCCCATCCCTTCCCTACCATTGTCAGGGATTTCCAGAGCGTCATCAGCAAGGAAATTAAGGCACAGATGTTAGAGAGGGAAGGAAGATTACCTGATGCGGTTGTTGCCTGTGTAGGCGGGGGCAGCAATGCCATGGGAAGCTTCTATGAATTTATAGAAAATAAAGAAGTGGCGTTAATCGGCTGTGAGGCAGCAGGGTTAGGCGTGGACAATCCTAAAAATGCCGCAACCATTGCAAACGGAAGCGAAGGCATTTTCCACGGCATGAAGTCCTTATTCTGCCAGAATGAATACGGACAGATTGCACCGGTTTATTCCATTTCCGCAGGATTGGATTATCCCGGCATCGGACCGGAGCACGCTATGCTTCATGAGACGGGAAGGGCGCAGTATGTGCCCATTACGGATGAAGAAGCGGTGCAGGCTTTCGAATATCTTTCCCGCACGGAGGGCATTATTCCGGCTATTGAAAGTTCCCATGCCGTTGCCCATGTGATGAAAATTGCAAAAACAATGGATAAGGATAAAATCATCGTATGCACAATTTCCGGAAGAGGAGATAAAGATGTGGCAGCCATTGCCAGATATCGGGGGGTAGAATTATATGAGTAACATAGGAAAAGCATTTGAAAACGGAAAAGCATTTATTGCCTTTGTAACCGGAGGAGACCCGGATTTGGAGACCACGGAACAGATTTTGTACAGTATGGAAGAAGCGGGAGCGGATTTAATTGAAATCGGCATTCCCTTTTCAGACCCCATTGCGGAAGGAGCGGTTATCCAGGAGGCAAATGAACGGGCTCTTTCGGCAGGCTGTACTACGGATAAATTATTTGATATGGTAAAAAAGGCGAGGGAAAAGGTTAAAATTCCCATTGTATATTTAACTTATGCTAACGCCGTGGTAAAATACGGTAAGGACAAATTTATGAAACGCTGCACAGAATGCGGCATTGACGGCCTGATCATCCCTGATATCCCCTTTGAGGAGAAGGCGGAGTTAGCCGATGTTTGTGAAGAATACGGCGTGGATCTGATTTCCATGATTGCCCCTACTTCCCATGAGCGCATTAAGATGATTGCAAAAGAAGCAAAAGGCTTTGTATACTGCGTATCCTCCATGGGTGTTACAGGCGTGAGAAGTGAGATTAAAACGGATATCGGTTCTATGGTTAAACTGGTAAAAGAAGTCAATGATATTCCCTGCGCTATCGGTTTTGGCATAGCCACACCGGAGCAGGCGGAAAAAATGGCGTCTCTTTCCGATGGAGCGATTGTAGGAAGCGCCATTGTCAAGCTGGTGGCAAAATACGGCAAGAATGCACCGGAGCATGTGGGAGAGTATGTGAAGTCCATGAAGGCGGCGGTAAAGAGAGCAGAGTAGGTAAG
>CAZDRM010000131.1:0-6933 GCA_964507745.1 uncultured Lachnospiraceae bacterium | reverse complement strand
GCTGGCCTAAAGGCTGGGCCGTTTTCCGTCTGGCAAAGGAAGTATGGAATGAGGAAATTGCGGAAATATCGGAAAAAGACAGATACCAGAACACCATCTTTTTCCCGATCGGTAAACCCAATGATGGGTTTGCTCAGTATTTCATAGGGCAGAGTTACCTTGCGCCGGTGTCTACGGAGCAGGTTCCAATTTTTAACGTGACCTTTGAACCGGGCTGCCGGAACAACTGGCACATCCATCATGCAAAGAGTGGCGGAGGGCAGATGCTGATCTGTGTAGGCGGCAGAGGATATTATCAGGAATGGGGTAAAGAGCTGGTGGAGATGACACCGGGCAGCGTAGTTAATATTCCTGCGGAAGTAAAACACTGGCATGGGGCTGCACCAGATTCATGGTTTTCCCACCTTGCAGTGGAAGTTCCCGGAGAAGAAAGCGCCAATGAGTGGTGCGAGCCTGTTTCGGACGAAGAATATGGGAAACTGAAATAGTCGATAGTTTTGACAGTGACGGAATTTGTTGTTAATATATGAATGAATCAGCTTTAAATGAAAAGACTGACATTTACCACCATTTTTTACAAATGATTCGGCAGGAGAATAGAAAAATGGATATATTGACCGATGCAATGACCGTCTACATTTGCGATGATAACCAGGAACATATGAATACATTGCGCCAAAATCTGGAGGGAATTTCTCCCCGGATTGCAATCGAGGAATTTATTTCATCCTCTGATTTGCTTATGCATTTAGAGGAATTACAGAATTGTGGAAAGGATGTGCGGGGGCTTCTTCTTCTGGACATTAAAATGCCGGAAGAAAACGGAATTCAGATCGGAAAAAAAATCAGAGAACTTGCGCCGGAGCTCTGTCTTGTATTTGTGACTGCATATGCGGAATATGCAGTGCAGGGATATGAGGCAAGAGCTTTTCGCTATTTGTTGAAACCCGTTACAGAGACAGATTTGCAGAAGCTTTTTGATGAAATGAAGGCGGAAGCAAATAAGATGAAAAAGATACTGTTAAGAACCCGCCAAGGAGAGCGGCAGCTATTGCTTCGGGAGATTATGTATATCAGTGCTGAGGATAAATACAGTGTGGTTTACACAAAGGATGAACATTATATCAGTGATACCAGTTTGACTGATTATGAAATGCGGCTGGCAGAATGGGGCTTTTTCCGTATTCATCGAAAATATCTGCTGAATCTGCACTTTCAAAAAGGAATGGAGCGGGGAAAAGTTCTGTTAGCCAATGGAGAGCAGCTTCCTGTCAGCAAGCAGAGATTAAAAGCGTATCAGGATCATCTGTTCCGGTGTATGAAGGAGAATCTGTTGTAATGGAATGGAAAGAGTGTGTAAATACAGTATTAACGCTTTTTGTAAATCTGTTTACCGTACTGAATATTTGGATATTGCTCACTGTCTTCTTTGGCTGCGATTTAAGGCTGACCAAAAGAAATATCATATATACGGGAGGTTTGTTTCTGGTCTTTGACCTGGGAATGACCCTTATTTGTTATCCTTATGAGAACCAGCTTGAATGGGTGCAGACGGCCTTGATTTTTCTGTATATTATACTGGGCGCATGCTTTCTTGCAAAGAAGAATCGCATCAAGGCAGTGCTGTTTACTGTGCCGGCGATTATATTGTATGTAATGTATGGCGTAATTTGGGAAATGCTGGATGTTATGCTCGGGCTTGACAAATTTACCATAGAATACGACGAACAGGCCTTGACTCCTTTGGGGTTTATGTCGGATATTCTCATTTTTATTATTCTGTTTTTTGTGTTACGGAAATGCAGGCGTCAGAAATGGAACTTTACTTTGACGATTGGAGAGGGAATCGGCGTACTGGGGTTTACCCTGCTGTTTTTTGCCCTTCGGACATTCTTTGACGGCTTAACAGAATCAACTAACGATTCTTTTTATAAAAAATTTGGATATGTAGCGTTGATTGCAATGAATGTGAGCATTCTCTATGCCATAATACACCGGAAGCTTGCTAATTATTATAAAAATGTTTCCCAAAGCTATAAAGAGCAGTTTGAAGAAGAATATTCCTACTTTCAAGCATATAAGGACAGGCAGCAGGATACGGTGCAGTTTCGGCATGACTGGCAGAATCATATGCTGGTGTTGCAGAAAATGCTGCATGAAGGAGACTATACCAAGGCGGAAGAATATTTTGAAGGGCTTTCGGATAAGACAGGAATTATTATACAGAAAATACTGACCGGAAATGAAATGCTGGATATGCTGCTTTGTATTAAGGAAGAGGAATGTAGGAAAGAAAATATTGCGGTCTCAATGGAGGGAACTCTTTCAGGACTGACTGAGCTAACGCCGGTGGATAGCAGCATCCTGTTTTCCAATCTGCTGGATAATGCCATTGAAGCAAACGGGAAGGTAGAGACAGACCGTTTTATCAGAATTAAGGCAAGGACTGTAAATGAATCCATATATTTAGAGATGGAAAACCCTATGGCGGGAGAATTGCAGTATGAAGGCGACCAGATTTTAACCACGAAAGAAGATTCGGAAACACATGGATTCGGTCTGAAGAATGTAATAGAAATTGTGAGGAAATATCAGGGGCAATATCATATAGAGGGGAAGGATAACCTTTTTACCATACAGATTATATTCCCTGCTGAAGCATGATTGGATAATTGCCGATTTGGAGGTAATCATGGAACTTAAAAAATTGGACTATAAGTTGACCGTTTGCAAGGTTACATCAGAACTTGATATTGATTTGAATAAAGAGTTTTACTTTATTGGAAAAACAGATGAAGAAATTTCTTTAGTATGCATTACCGAGGATACGCCTATAAACACAATCAAGAGAGATGACGGGTGGAGAGGCTTTAGAATAGAGGGGGTGTTAGATTTTTCAATGATTGGGATTTTATCTAAGCTATCCAATATTCTTGCTGATAATAAAATCGGTATTTTTGCGGTGTCTACCTTCAACACAGATTATATTCTTGTGAAAGAAGAAAATTTTGATAGAGCTTTAAAGATATTAGCTTCCGCAGGATATGATATAGTTTGATATAAAAGGGATTATAAGCTGACAATATTTTAGTATTCCTGTCAAATGGCTTATTTCATTCCATTACCTATTTCTCCGTAATAAATAACAGGTCGGGAGTATTGTACATATTATAGTCCTCTAGCGAATCGTCAATTTGAATGGCATCATAAAACTCTTTGCTGCAATAATACCATTTTTCCCATGTACAGATTTTGTATATGGTAATGTCTTTTCCCGTATAAGCATCCTGCCAAGTTGTACTTTCTTTGTCAGTACATTTTGAATCCATAATGCGATAGGAAGAATAAAAAGTATACTCTTTCTGATACAGGCGCATATCAGGATAAGAGAAATAGCCGCTGTAAAAGCAGCCTGTCTCCAAGGGAATAGAGGAAGTAAAGGAAATGCCGTTTCCGTCGCGGATGGCTGTGTAACGGTCTCCATCCTGTTCTGTAATAAAGAAGTCAGCTGAGAGTAATCCTAATTCACTGATATTTCCGTTTTCATCCGTGGAAAAACAGATTCCGACCGTATCAATGCTTCTGTTATTTTCATTTAACCAGTCAATTAATTCTTTGTCCAGGATTTTAATATTATCATAAGTATGACCATTGTATTCCAGAGAGGCAATTCCCTTTTCATCACAGCTGATAATCTGGCCGATCAATTTTGTCTCGTTTCGGAGAATTTTATCAGCTCTGGTGCTTGTGGTATATTCATAGGTGCTTTTGAAAGCATCACTGTTTAAAACTACAACTGCAAAAATAATAAAGAAAACCGCAAAAATACAGGCTAGAGCAATAATAACCTTAGCGATGATACCTATGACGTACTGGGCAGAATTTCCGGTATTTTTCATTGTTGCTCGGTTCTCTACGGTGGTTCTTTGCGCTTCTGAACCACAATAATCACAGACGCTGCTTCCTTCTTTAATTTCTGCACCGCAAAATTTACATTTCATTTGTTTTACTCCTTATTAACGTTCATTGTACCATAAACATCTCTAAATGTCATACAAAGAGGTAAAATAAAAAAGAGGACAGGTAATTGAAACCTGTCCTCTAAATTTTTAATCTTTAGTTATAATTATCGATGCAGGGCTGGAACATATCCTTTGTTACGCCGCATAAAGGGCAGCACCAGTCAGCAGGAAGATCTTCGAATGCTGTACCGGGAGCAATGCCGTGTTCCGGATCGCCTTTCTCAGGATCATATGTATAACCGCAAGGATTACAAAAATATTTCTGCATATTGAACACCCTCCTTTAACCAAAATATCTCTTAAGTAAGCCCTCGAATGCTTTTCCATGACGAGCCTCATCTCTTGCCATCTCATGAACTGTATCATGGATAGCGTCAAGGTTAGCTGCTTTTGCACGTTTTGCAAGGTCAAATTTACCTGCTGTTGCGCCGTTCTCTGCTTCTACTCTCATCTCAAGGTTCTTCTTGGTGGAGTCAGTTACTACTTCGCCAAGTAATTCTGCAAATTTAGCAGCATGCTCTGCTTCTTCGTAAGCAGCCTTTTCCCAATATAAACCGATTTCGGGATAACCTTCTCTGAAGGCAACTCTTGCCATTGCAAGATACATACCAACTTCGCTGCATTCTCCGTTAAAGTTTGCTCTTAAGTCAGCAAGAATATCCTCGGATACACCCTGAGCAACACCTACAACGTGTTCTGCTGCCCATGTTCTTTCGTCGCCCTGAGCAGTAAATTTCTCTGCGGAAGCATTACATACAGGACATTTTTCCGGTGCAGCATCTCCTTCGTGGACATAGCCGCATACGCTACATACAAATTTCATCTTTCCATTCTCCTTTTCTTTATTAAATTAATGGTATAAATACCATTTTATACTGAGGTTTTACAGCATTTCGGACAAATCCCGTGAAAATATGTAATATGACCGGTAATCATGCCGTCAAAAGTGGAATTGGCACGCTCGTCCATATTAAAATCATCATCGGACTGAAAATCAATATCCAGAACGGCGCCGCATTCCGTACATAAAAAATGATCGTGGGGATGAATATCTGCGTCAAAATGGTCGAGACCGTCTCCTAAATGGAGCTTTTGGATATCGCCCATATCGGATAAAAGGGTTAAATTGCGGTAAACAGTACCCAGACTGATATGGGGATAGGTTTCCCGCACATTTAAATAAACAGTTTCTGCCGTCGGATGATCTTTCCTGGTCATAAGGAAATCCTTAATTGCTTTCCTTTGCCGGCTATACTTAATAGCAGCCATCAAATACCTCACAATCAAAATCAGTAATTATTACTGTTTTAAATTATAAAGAGACAGGAAATATTTGTCAATATTATCCCGTCGCGTTTTTTATAAAATGATAATGTCTGCATTCGATGCAAAGTAATTCGTGTTTCGGTATCGAAACAGTTATAGTTTTCTATTGACATATGCTAGTGCGAAAAGTATAATTAGTTATACAAATCATACTTAAAAGGAGAAAGAAAATGACAGCACCAAAGGGTAAATATGCATGGACGGCCACTGTTGGAGAAAAAGGTCAGATTGTTATTCCGAAACAGGCGCGCGACATATTTGAAATTAAACCGGGAGATACGCTGCTCATTCTAGGCGATGAGGAACGGGGCATTGCTATACCGCCGAAAGGAGCGTTTACTGAATTGTTCGGCGTGGCATTTCAGGAAAAGGATGGTGGGGACGAATGAAAAAAATTGCATTTTTTTGTATTCCTGCACACGGTCACACAAATCCTATGCTCCCGGTTGCTGCTGAACTTGTCAGACGTGGGAATGCAGTTCGATTCTATTCGTTTGACGAATTTGAGAAGAAAATCAAGGCTACCGGAGCTGAGTTTATATCCTGTGATTCTTTTCTGCCAAGACTGACAATGCAGGAAGAAGCTAGTTTAAAAAACGTCTCTACTACAGAAATGACGATACAGGATATTCGCATTACGCTCAGTATGAATGATTTTCTGGATAAGGAGTTTAAATCCTTTCAGCCGGATGTGGTATATACTGACTCTGTCTGCTTTTGGGGAAAGTTGAACGCGTGGAAACACCATGTGCCGATGGTGGTGTCTACAAGTACCTTCGCATTCAATCAAATGTCTTCCGAATACATGAAGAACAGTCCGAAAGAAATGGCAGACATGATTTTTGGACTTCCGAGAGTCTCAAAGGAACTGAAAAAACTGGAACCCTACGGATTCCGTGTAAAAAGCGTTTTTTCTTTGATTCAGAGTGACAATAATACAGATTCCATTGTGTATACTTCATATATGTTTCAGCCATATGCAGAGAGTTTTTCCGATCACTATGCTTTTGTGGGACCGTCAGTATTTTCAAATATTTTGCCTGAAAAAGAAAAGGACCGTCCGCTCATTTATATCTCTTTGGGAACAGTCATTAATGATCGGCCTGATTTCTACAGCAAATGCATCGACGCCCTGAAAAACCTGAATATGGATGTCATTATATCCTGTGGAAATGCTATAAACATTGAAGAACTGGGAGCATTGCCGGATAATATCCAGGTGTATCCCTATGTTGACCAGCTTGGTGTCCTTGCCAAAGCAGATGCCTTCATTACACACTGCGGAATGAACAGTGTTTCCGAAAGCTTGTATATGGCTGCACCCATGGTTCTTTATCCGCAGACCAGCGAGCAGTATGCCGTAGCAAGAAGAGTTACCGAAATCGGTGCAGGAATTATTTTGAAGGAGGAATCTTCCGAAGGTATCCGGGCAGCCATACAGGAAATTCTGAACAATAAGACATATGGAAATGCTGCTGCCGAATGCAGTGCAGATTTTCGTGCCTGCTCCGGTACTGCCGGCGCAGCGAAATTTATTGAAAATGCACCACATTCATCGGATGATATCGATATAATAGGTGAGCTG
>CAZDRM010000130.1:0-6997 GCA_964507745.1 uncultured Lachnospiraceae bacterium | reverse complement strand
CCGCAAGAATGGGGCCCACACTGGAAAGGGCAACCAGACCGAAGCTGTCGCTTGCGGCATTTCTATCGCCACGGACAGATGCCAGACCTACACCTAAAGCCATAATAAAAGGAACGGTCATGGGACCTGTAGTCACGCCCCCGGAATCAAAGGCAACCGCCAGAAAATCTTTGGGCACTATAAAGGATACGGTAATGACCACCGCATACAGCACCAACAATATGATAGATAAATTTATTTGAAATAAAATTCGAAGGATTGCTATAGCCAGAAAAATTCCCACACCTACGGCTATAGTCAGAATCAGACCCATATTGGGAATCGCCGGCACCTGTTCCGCCAGCACCTGCAGATCCGGCTCCGATATGGTAATAATGACTCCCATCAGGAAGCCTATGAAAATAATCAGGAAAATACGGCGTTTCTTTGAAATCTGCACGCCGATACCTTCGCCTAAGGGCGTCATGGCCATTTCCGCACCCAGCTGAAAAAAGCCCATGCCGATGACCAGCATGACCGCGCCGCAGAAAAACATAACAATTGTATCTAACTCTATAGGAATAAAAAGAATGCTGATACCTAAAACAATACCTGTAATGGGCAAAACAGCAGAAAGTGATTCCAGTATTTTTTCTTTCAGTTTTGGATTCATATGTCGGCCCCTTTTTTGTTGTGCTGTTATTATACAACAGAAAAGGGGCTGTGGCAAATGTAGTTTATTTCCGGTTTTATCCGACTTAATTCTGCTGTCTGAACTGCTGATCACTAATGGGAGAATAGCGTATTAACAGGCTGCTTTCCAGCTCTTCCTTGTGCATATCTACAGAGGTAATCTGATGATTGTCATAGGTGGTGTAATAATAAATACCCTTATCCGCATTACAGCAGCATGTATAAATGGTAATTTCATATTTACCTTCTCCCACATCGCAGCAGCCTCTCTGCTGGTCAACAGCGCCCAGAATATGAAAGAACTGGCTGACGCTTTCCGCCTCCGAATCCCCGGAAACGGAATTCATTTTGACAAATGCCACTCTCACAAAGCGGGACTGGGAGGATAAATCTCCCGGAAGCCCCAAGGCTCCCATACCGCGGCTGTAGGTGTGTAAAGGCAGTTCCTTAGAAAAAAGATTCTCCGGCGATTTTGGAGATAAATGCATGTAATTGTTCAACAAAAACATTTGCTCTTCAAAAGGCGGGTTATTGGTCAGCACTCCCACAGGATTGTCATATATTTTAACACCTTCTTTTACCGCTTCTACTGTTATGGCTTCATTTTTGTCTGCAATGATCCAGTGCAGCTGTGCCACAGGAAGCTTTTCATTAAAAGGCGTTTTCACAAGATTGATCTTATCCAGCAGCACCCTGGCTTCTTTTACCGTTGCACACCCTGCAAGAATCCATGGTATGAATTCAAAGGTGGTCACATTGTCCTTTTCGGAAACTTCGTCCTTATAGTCTGCATTGCCTACAAAATTCAATCCTGCCATGCCCAGTCCTTTTTCATTGACAGCCTCATAATAGAGGGGGTAATCATTTTCAACATGGGCCATGCCTATCATGGCATAATGGTTCTCTCTGATGCCCATGTTACGAAAAGACAGGGAATAATTCCGTGGTGTAATAACAACTTCATCCCCGTAAGAAAACTCATAGTCTAAAGTTCTCCCAAAATAGAAATCCTTTGTTTTGTAAGTAGCTGCCGTACACATATTTTCTCTCCTTTTTCTGAAACCCTCCGGTTTCTTTTGGTTTCTTTCGTATCTTTATATATTTTATCATTTTTACTCCTCGTTTACCAGCTCCGACAGGGGCTTAAAGGAATATCCCATATTCTCCCACCGGGTCAGCAGCTCATCCAGGATCTCTCCGTTGGTATTTGACGTATTGTGCAGAAGCACCACTGCCCCGGGATGGACTCTTGTAGTCAATTTATCAAAAGCTTCTTCATGGCTTGGCTGATTATCCTGGTTCCAGTCCACATAGGCAAGACTCCAGAAAATCGTATAATATCCCAGTTCCTCTGCCATTTTCAGATTTTTCACATTACATTTTCCCTGAGGCGGTCGGTAATAAGGAGACAGCTCTTTACCCGTGATCTCACGGAAAAGCTGCGCCACATCATTTACTTCGTTCCCGAAGCTTTCCATATCGGAAATGGACGACATATCCGGATGATGATAGGTATGGTTGCCTACTGCATGTCCTTCTTCCACCATCCGCTTTACCAGTTCCGGCTCCGTTTCCAGAAAGTGCCCTACCACAAAAAAGGTTGCCGGCGCATGATGTTTTTTCAAAGCATCCAGTATTGGCTCCGTATTGCCGTTTTCATAACCGCAGTCAAAAGTCAGATAGAGAACCTTTTCGCTGTCATCTCCCACATAATAAGCATGATACCATGCCAGGTCTTCTGCCGATGCATTGCCCCTGGGCTGAGTCTCCGGCTCTCCGAAACCAAGTCCCCAGTTCTCGGATTCCAGCACCAATTCAAACCCCTCAGGTCTTGTTTTTGGTTTGGGTCTTGCAACAGCTTCTCCGTTTTCGGCTGCTTCCTCTCCATCTGTCTCCCCGGATTCATCATTTTCTATGACACTGACAATATTTTCTCCTTCAGCATCCGCCTCCGGATTTTCCACCTGGTTCTGCTCCTTTGTCTGTCCTGTTTCCTGTCCTGTTCCCTGTCCTACTTCCTGTTCTATTTCCTGTTCATTTCTTTTTTCTTCCGGCGTACCACATCCCACTAAGAGCACAGCACAAAATAAAGCCAGTGCCACACCCATTCTTTTTGACATATTATTCTTTTTTTTCATCGCATCAATCTCCTGTTTCTTCCGTGTTTCTGAAAGCATTCTGCTTTCTTTATTCTGTCCATAAAAGTATTATAAAATACGATTGCATCAAAACTGCATCATATTCGATAATTTTTATTATTTTTTTATAAAATTTAAATAAAACTCTCAGTATATATACTTAACAGCGTTACAAAATGTATTATAAAATAATAGTGTCTGAAGAAAAAATGCTTCGAAAGGAAGCAGAATGGCAGAAAAGGATAAAACAGAAAAGAGGTTGGAAGAAGAAAAACTTGACAGCTTAAAGAAAATCCTTCCGAACTTTTCTGACGTATATGATGGGATTATACAAAATGAGATTTATGCAGATATAAGCGAGGAACAGGTAAAAAAATATTTTTAACTCCCCTTATGCCTTTACATCAAAGCCTGATGCGGAAGTCCCAGATATGCCGAGAAATGCTGTCATAGTGCTCCGTGTCACACTTCTTGCATCATTCCCTGTAGCTGCCCCATAGAAACTTCCTGTTTCTTTACTCTCTGCCAGCTTTTCTCTCCATTCTTTGTAAATTGCACGCTCTTCCGCTTTTTTCTCCGCCAGCTTTTCCTCTTCTTCCTTCTTTTTTGCACGCTTTTTAGCCAGCCTTGTTTCCTCAGCGCTTTTCTCTTTTGCCTTTCTCTCTGCATTTTCCCTTGCTATTTTTCCGTCAGGGTCATTAGTGCATCCACTCATACAGGTAATATTGCCATCATCATCAATGAGATAAGCTGCATAGGTACAAACCGGACTTCCCTGCATCGTCTTTGTATGGTTCACAAGAGATTTTACACAGTCGGGAATTGCTGCCAGATTTTCCTCCAAATACTTGGCCTTTTCCGGATCGCTCATACACTTTTTCAAAAAACCGCTTGATACCGATACCGTTGTAGGAACACCCTGCATGGAAGTTGTTCCCGCATTCATATAACTGTATTTGCCCTGTAAATACCCAGAGTACTCATTTACCGTACGAAAGCCGGTCTTAATCTGCTCCGTTCTGGTTACGCCGGACGTCGGGGTTTTCAGTTCCATTGTAGTTGTTACAACATTGCTTTCTTTTGTGGTATTTGTATTACCTGTGGCATATTTACTGTAATTATTTACAATTTCCATTGACATGGCATTATCGCTCCTTCCGG
Organism: uncultured Lachnospiraceae bacterium; assembly: GCA_964507745.1. Classification (GTDB taxonomy): domain Bacteria; phylum Bacillota; class Clostridia; order Lachnospirales; family Lachnospiraceae; genus UBA2882. Next base: position 3,026 of record CAZDRM010000130.1, on the reverse strand, counting down.
TCCGCTATTTCTATTTGGCCTTCTATCCCACTATGTTCTGTCCGTTCCAGCTCAGATTCATGTGATACTGTGGTAATTCTCCCCGGGTTTCCCTGTATTGCAGGATTTCGTACATCATCTGCTTATAATCAAAAAACTGACTTGTGCTGTCTGCTCCGTTTATCAGGGATGCCACCGGATAGGGGAGGCCTGCAATTCCCTCATTCACAATGATTCCCGTCTGGCTCCGTTTGATGGATAAATCTTCCACTGATATCTTCCCGTCTGATAGTTTCCCGAGAAAACGATTGCATTCCTCCACATATCCCGCAAGTCTGTACTGATAATCCGTCATTGCCGCCGTTTCTTTAGAAGTCTCCAGATATATATTTTGGAAGCTTTCTCTATGATCTGTAATATAATCCTCCACCGCTTTTTTCTCTTCCCCCTCTAAACCGCTGACCTGAACATTGCCATAAGGGGGAAGGTAGAATTCAAAGCTTTTTCCTGAAAGCCCTTGGGATTCCAGAAATTCAGAAAACTCCTTTTCAACGCCTTCTTTCCTTTTCCATGCTTCTCCCTGGCAAATCTCCTTTTGATTGCCATAAATCGCAATATAGGCCCGCTCTGCTTCTGACAGGGTTCTGCCGTTTCTTTCTTCCTCCAGCAATTCAGAAGCGCTTTTAGTTCCCCTGTATTTTAATTCTTCCGGCAGTTCTTCAAACTGCTTTTTATGAAGATTCTCAATTCCGGCCGCATTTCTCGCCATACTTTCTTCCTTCGCTCCGATTCCCAAACTATAACGCTCCGAGCCATCCTCTACAAGCTTTTTTTCCTTTACACGCTCCAGCCATTTTACAACTTCCTCCGGCATATCTCCCTGTGAAAAAGTAAGCTTATAGCTTCCTTCCACACTTTGATCAGAATCATGATGGCTTATCTTTATGACAAAATTCCGACAGTTAGACCAGTCGCAGGGAATGGTAAGAGTTTTCGTCCCATCCTCATTGGAAACCGCCATTCCAACCTGATTTCCTTCACTATCATAAACGGCTAAATCATAGTCCGCGCCTTCCGGCATTTCCATATTTATGATCACAGGCCTTCTGCTCAGAATCTGTGAGCTGGTGTCCACATGAAAATAATCCACGTCATAGGGACTGCTCATAGTCCCGCTAAAGTAACTGTCACTGTTTTTCCCTGCAACAAGGAAGGACAGGTCAAATGTTCCCTGGCTGTAGCGGTCTATATCCGCAGCCTGGGTTGCCCCGGCCGATGCATTGCGGTAAACATCATTGGCACCGTCATTCTTTTCCGTCAGAACCACTGCCGCATTAAAATCCTTCATTTTACTCTGTGGTTTCTGGCATGGAATCTGAACATATCTATGATTTTCCGAATGATCTAAGGAAAGAGCCTGCAGCATATATGTTGAATATACTTTTGATGGTAAATGGATACTCATTATTCTTACCTCTTTCTGTTTTGTCATAGCCTCAATATCTGCATACTAGCTATAAAACCTTTTTTAACTGATCATTATAATAATTTCTTTCACATTCTATATCGGCAATTTTTTATAATATCGAGGTAAAATGAAATGAAACGTCTCAAAATGGGAACGAAATGTCAGGACAAAAAAATTGCAAGCCACACAGCTTGCAATTTTGTTTTTTAAGTTCCGATTGTTCAAGCCCTCAGCTATTCCACACTCTCTTCTTCATCGGCATTCATATAAATACTCATACTTTTATGAGGTGCTTTTCCCACAATTTCAATGCCTTTGCTCACGGCTACCGTGACTTCAATATCCGGCTGTATCTTATTTGATTCAAACTGATACAACACCTTTCCCTTTAGAGATTGTACATACTGTGCCGGAAGACGGTTTAATGCATAGGTAGCTATATCCAGCCGACATTCGTCGCACTTGCAATATTCCGTACAGTTCCACAACTGGTCAATCTTATTTAATACAGTCTCCTCCATTAAATTTGTCAAACCTACCATATTCTTTTGCCCCTTTTATCACTTTTATCCCTAAGTATCCTGCTCGGTCTCCCCTTTAGACCGAAAACATACTTTTTAATCATTATATCATTAAATCTCTAATTAAAAAACATCTTTTTTTATAAACTAATACCCTTTACAAACATCAACCCAGCCTGCGTATCCGGAATACTCTTCCAACTCCGAAATCGTAAGCTCTATAGCGCTGTTGGAGCTTCCACAGGCAGGAAACACCGTATCGAAGCGTTTCAACGAAACATCCAGATATATTTCCACACCCTCATTTACCCCAAAGGGACATACGCCGCCTACGGCATGTCCTATGAGCGTTTCCACCTCTTCTAAGGAAAGCATCTTTGCCTTCACGCCAAACTGCGCCTTATATTTATGATTATCTATTTTCGCATCCCCGGCAGTTACGATCAGCATACTATGACCGTCCACCATAAAAGAGAGCGTTTTCGCTATCCTCTGTGGCTCACAGTGCAGAGCTGCTGCGGCAAGCTCTACCGTTGCACTGGATACTTCAAATTCCTGAATTCTTTCCTCCATTCCGTATTCCTTAAAATATGCCTTTACCCTTTCTATTGACATTTCACTTTCCTCCATATTTCAATATGTTTTTACATATGAAATATATGATAGCATATGAAAAAGTAAAAGAAAAGAACTAAAGCTTTTTATTCACTATGCACATGGATGGCAATTTAATGTTTCATCAATGTTTCGTTTTTATTACAATAAACAGGCCGATCAGCAGAACCAATACAGAACTCCCCAGCAGGATTAATGTATCAATGGAAATATTATTAGACGGTTCTATTCCGTCAGGACTTCTCATATCATTTGGCATTCCCTTGCCGTCAGGCGGTTCCATGTTATTTGGCAATCCCGTGCCGTCAGGTGGTTCCATATTATTTGGCAATCCCGTACCGTCAGGTGGTTCCATTCCGTCAAAAGGTTTATTTTCAAAAGAATTTGGATCATCAGGCGGCTCAAACATATTATCCACAGGAAGAACATCCTCCGGCCTTTCA
>CAZDRM010000129.1:0-7040 GCA_964507745.1 uncultured Lachnospiraceae bacterium | reverse complement strand
GTGCCGGGAATGATTTTCTCTTCGGGCATTATTTTATGGTTGAATATTTTTGTGGGAATTGAAGTGGCATGTACCATGTATGCCTTTTATGCATTATTCAGAAGAGGAGGGCTGTAAGATGTTTGACGGATTAATAGCCAATTACGGCGAAGCGGTTGCAGTGCTGCTCTTTGCCATAGGTTTTGGAAATCTGCTTTTACAGAAGAATCTTATAAAAAAGATTATAGGTCTTAACTTTATGGATACGGGAACTTATCTGTTTCTTGCGGAAAAGGGATATATAGCAGGAAGGACGGCGCCCATTGTGGTAAACGGGGTGCAGGATATGAATGCATACATCAATCCCATTCCCAGCGGTCTGGTTTTGACGGGTATTGTTGTATCCGTATCCGTTACGGCGTTGATGCTGTCCCTTACCATCAGGCTGTACCAGCGGTATCACACATTGGATATGGATGAGATATCCACTATTTTGAAAAAGGAGGAGCTGTAATGGAATTTTTACGTAATTTTCCCTGTTTCTCCCTGATTCTGACTATGTGTGCTTCTATTATTTCTTCGGGAATGAACGGCAAATGGGCAAGGAGATTGAATATTGTTGTGATTTCCACGGTAGGGCTGTTGTCTGCGGCGGCTCTGTATCTGACCGTTGCCACCAATCAGTGTTATGTGTACAAAATGGGACGCTTTCCCGCACCATGGGGAAACGAAATCCGTTTTGGCATTTTAGAGACTTTGATGGCCCTTTTCTTCAGCGTTGTTATGCTGCTTTCCGTTCTGGGAGGCAGAAAGCATCTGTTTGAAGAACTGGACCCTTTTAAAGAAAACCTTTATTATGTGCTGGTCAATCTGCTGATGAGCTCTTTATTGGCATTGGTTTATACCAATGACCTGTTTACTGCTTATGTATTTGTGGAAATCAATACTATTTCCGCCTGCGGACTGATTATGATCAGGGAAAGTGGTCATACCTTAGAGGCGGCAACCCGTTACATGATCATGAGCTTAATCGGTTCCGGGCTTCTGCTTTTCGGACTCTGTATCCTCTATGGCATAACAGGGCATCTTTTAATGAGCAATATCAAGGAACAGGTGGCGATTCTCGAGGCAACGGGGCAGTTCCACATTCCTTTGATTGTGGCAATTGTGTTTATTGTGGTGGGTCTTGCGGTGAAAAGTGCACTGTTTCCTTTCCACTCCTGGCTGCCGGATTCTTACGGGTATTCCACCGCATCCAGTGCGGCAATTCTGTCAAGCCTTGTGTCCAAGGGGTATATATTCCTGTTAGTCAAGGTTTTTTACAGGGTAATCGGTTTTGAGATTATCACGGAAACCAAGATTCTTAATACATTGTTTGTTTTCGGACTCTGCGGCATGATTTTCGGCTCTTTAAGCGCCATCAGGGAAAATGATATCCGCAGGATGATTGCCTTTTCCTCCGTGGCACAGGTGGGATATATTTACATGGGCTTCGGCTTGAGGACGGAAGCGGGAATCATTGCATCCATTTTCCATATTTTTTCCCATGCAGCATCTAAGAGTATGCTGTTTATTTCCGCAGTAGGGCTTACAGACGTATCGGGAAGGAGCAAAAAGTTTCTTGATTTAACCGGTGCGGGCTACCGCAATGTCATTGCCGGGATTACCTTTACGGTAGGCGCGCTGTCCATGGTAGGCGTTCCCCTGTTTCCGGGCTTTATCAGTAAGATTCTTTTTGCCCAGGCCGGCGTTTCTGCGCCTTTAAACAGAATGATGCCTACCTTAATCTGCCTCGCCGTAAGTACCATATTGAATACCGTTTATTTTATGAAGACGGTTCTGCGTATTTACACCCCGGTAGAGACGGGTTATATATCCATCAAATGGAAAGATAATCTTTCCTGCAGCATTGTCTGTGTTTTCTTTATCATTCTCAATATAGCGCTTGGCATGTATTCCGAACCCATTGTTGAATTGATCCGCTCGGGAATTGCCATGTTTGCATAGGGAGGGAAAGTTATGAATGAGAGCGTTTCATTATTGGCGGCAATCCTGTTTCCGATTCTTTCGGGAATGATTCTGCTGTTTCTGAAAAAAATGGATAGCAGAAAGAAGATTCTGACTTATGTGGGAATCGCCATGGGTATTGCCGGGATTTTGGTTGTAAATGCTCTTTTTAGTAAAGAGAGGGAAATTCTGCTGTTTTCGTTGACGAAAGATATTCCCATCGTGTTAAAACTGGATAATCTTGGGAAATTGTTTCTGACGGTTATGAGTCTGGTCTGGATGTCAGCCGGAATCTTTTCCTTTCCTTATATGAAGCATGAAGGAAAAGAAAGGCGGTATTTCGGATTTTACCTGATGGTATTAGGCGCCATGGCAGGTCTGGGATGTGCAGGAAATCTGATAACCATGTATGCTTTTTTTGAATTCCTGACACTGGCATCCTTTCCTCTGGTTATGCATGACCAGTCCAGGGAAGCTATTATGGCTGGATTAAAATATCTGCTGTATTCCCTTTTTGGCGCCTATATGGCGTTGTTTGGACTGTTCTTCCTGTGTCGTTATACGGATACGGTTGCTTTTATACCCGGCGGCACTCTGAATATGGAGTTAGCGAAGGGTAACGAAACGGTGCTTTTGCTTGCTGCATGTCTGATGATTATGGGATTTTCCGTTAAAGCGGGAATGTTTCCTTTACATGCTTGGCTGCCTACGGCTCATCCTGTAGCGCCTGCTCCGGCTTCGGCCCTTATGTCCGGCGTTATTGTAAAGGCCGGTGTTCTTGCGGTTATCCGTGTGATTTTTTATGAGTTCGGCGCCGGTTTTATCAGGGGAACCTGGGTGCAGTATTTATTTATGACCCTTTCCTTGATTACGGTATTTATGGGTTCTATGCTGGCGTTTCGGGAAAATGTATTAAAAAAGCGGCTTGCTTATTCCACAGTCAGCCAGCTTTCCTATATTTTGTTCGGAATTGCCCTTTTAAATCCAACAGCCCTTACCGGGTCCCTTTTACATGTGGCAGGTCATGCATTGATAAAATGTGCGCTGTTCCTCTGTGCCGGAGCTGTTATTTTCCGGACGGGAATTACCACGGTAGATGGTTTGAAAGGAATCGGCAAGAAAATGCCCGTAACGATCTGGTGCTTTACCATTGTTTCCCTGGGACTTATCGGAATTCCTCCTACAGGCGGGTTTATCAGCAAATGGTATCTGGCTGCGGGAGCATTGGATTCGGGGATTAAAGGCTTTCAGTATGCGGGGCCTGTTGTATTGCTTATCAGTGCCCTTTTGACGGCAGGGTATCTTCTCCCGGTTACCATAAAGGGATTTTTCCCGGGAGAGGATTTTGACTATGAAAATATGAAAAAATGTGAGGCGGGAGCGGCAATGACAATTCCTGTGGTAATTCTTGCGGTGTTGTCGGTTTTAATGGGGATGTTCCCCAATCCGCTGATTGAATTTATTTCCGCTTTCACAGCGGGACTTATGTAGGAAGGAGGAGATTGGAATGAGTGAAGTAATGCTGTTGATCATTGTATTATTCCCCTTTGCGGCAGGCGTTCTGGTTTCCCTGCTTCCTTTTAAAAGCAGGAAGGCAATGCTGATTTTTATTGAAACGGCAGTCATCATAAACAGCATCATGGTGTGGATGATTTTGTTAAACAGGCCTGAGGGCACCTATACTATGCTTAATTTCTCCGGCAACTTGTCAGTTACCTTCCATATTGACGGGTTAGCCATGGTTTTTGCAGGACTGGTATCCTTACTGTGGCCCCTTGCTACGCTGTATTCCTTCGAGTATATGAAGCATGAAAACCACGAAAAGATTTTCTTTACCTTTTACGTTATAACCTATGGTGTGACTCTGGGAATTGCGATCAGTGCCAATATTCTTTCCATGTACTTCTTTTATGAACTGCTGACTCTGGTAACCACGCCCCTTGTACTGCATACGTTGAAGAGGGAAGCGGTGTTAGCCGCCAGAACCTATTTGTATTATTCCATCGGCGGGGCGGCATTTGCTTTTATCGGCATGATATTTGTAATCATATACGGTTCTACTTCGGATTTTATATATGGCGGGGTTATGCATATTGCGCCCCATGCAGAAAATGCGAACCTGCTTTTGTTCATTTATGTGCTGGCGTTTATGGGCTTTGGCGTAAAGGCGGCGGTATTCCCCTTCTGCGGATGGCTGCCTCAGGCTGGTGTTGCGCCTACGCCGGTTACTGCGCTGTTACATGCGGTTGCCGTAGTAAAATCCGGCGCCTTTGCCATTATGCGGCTGACCTATTACAGCTTCGGAACGGATTTCCTCAAAGGGACCTGGGCACAGTATACGGTAATGGGAGTTACGGTTTTTACCATTGTATTCGGTTGTTCCATGGCGGTTAAGGAACGGCATATTAAAAGGCGGCTGGCTTATTCCACAATCAGCAATTTGAGTTATATCCTTTTTGGCGTAACCATTATGACGCCTTTAGGATTAGTGGGGGCTTTAACACATTTGGTCTGCCATGCGTTTATGAAAATCTGTTCCTTTTTCTGTGCAGGCGCCGTTATGTATCAGACAGAAAAGAGTTATGTTTATGAATTGGACGGTCTGGGCAGGAAAATGCCAAAGACCTTTGGAATCTTTACGGTTTCCGCCCTTGCCTTAATGGGCGCACCGGGACTTTGCGGATTTATTTCCAAGTTTAATCTGGCAAAAGCGGCTGTGGAAAGTCAGAATGCACTGGCATATGTGGGAATCGGCGCTTTATTGGTATCGGCTATATTGACTGCGATTTATATGATGGGTATCGTAGTGCGGGCGTATTTCCCTAAACAGGATTTTGATTATGAAACCATCAGTGAGGCTCGTGACCCCAACTGGCTGATGCTTCTGCCTCTGGGGGTATTTATTGCGGGCATTCTGGTTTTGGGACTGTATCCTGTGCCTTTGCTGGATTTCTTTCGCAATATTGCAATGGGACTGTTATAGGAAAGGAGAGTGGAGAAATGGAGACGAATATGATTCTGGCGTTTTTAGTCTTTTTTCCCATGATAGGAGCTCTTGCGGCTTATATCATAGGGCGTTTTCATAAAACGGCAAGGGATTACTTTGCAGATTTCATTGTAATCAGTGAGTTTGCGGTAACATTATATTTGTTTTGTACCTTTGACGGCAGCAGAATCCAGAGCTTTTCCATAGACTCCTTTGCGGGCTTAGGCATCGGTTTTGTGCTGGACGGCTTTCGCAGCGTGTATACTTTGGCGGCAGCGGTTATGTGGATGATGACAACCGTGTTTTCCAGGGAATATTTTAAGCATTATCACAACAGAAACCGTTATTATCTGTTTATGCTGCTGACTCTGGGTGCTACTATGGGCGTCTTTCTGTCCGCAGATTTGTACACCACCTTTATTTTCTTTGAAATGATGTCCTTTACTTCTTATGTATGGGTTGCCCATGATGAAAGGAAGGCTTCCCTGCGTGCAGCGGAGACCTATCTTTCGGTGGCGGTTATCGGCGGTATGGTCATGCTGATGGGATTGTTTCTCCTTTACCATGAGCTGGGAACGCTGGAAATCGCCTCTCTTTTAAGGCTGGCGGGAGCATGTGAAAATAAGACTATGCTTTATGTGGCAGGAGGCTGTATTACCCTGGGATTTGGGGCAAAAGCAGGCGTATTTCCATTGCATATATGGCTGCCCAAGGCACATCCCGTTGCACCGGCGCCGGCATCTGCCCTGTTATCCGGTATTTTAACCAAATCCGGTATTTTCGGCATGATTGTAATAAGCTGCAACTTACTCTATGGAGACGGAGACTGGGGCAGCGTCATTCTGCTTTTAGGCTGCATTACCATGTTCACAGGGGCGCTTCTTGCCCTGTTTTCTGTGGATTTAAAAAGAACCCTGGCTTGTTCCTCCATGTCCCAGATTGGTTTTGTAACGGTGGGTATCGGAATGCAGGGGCTTTTGGGAGAAGAGAATACAATGGCGGCAATGGGAACGGTTCTTCATATGGTCAATCATTCCCTGATCAAGCTGGTGCTTTTTATGGCGGCAGGCGTGGTGTTTATGAATATCCATATGCTCAATCTCAATGAAATCAGAGGGTTTGGCAGAAAGAAGCCATTGCTGCACTTTATTTTCCTTATGGGTGCTCTGGGCATTGGCGGTATTCCGCTCTGGAACGGCTATATCAGCAAGACCCTTCTTCATGAAAGCATTGTGGAATATACCCATCTGCTGAAAGAGGGTGCGCTTATGCCTGCCCTGTTTGGCATAAACGCCATGAAGTGTATCGAGTGGATTTTCTTAATAAGCGGCGGTATGACCATTGCTTATATGATTAAGCTTTATGTGGCGGTATTTGTGGAGAAAAATGCAGATGAGGAACGGCAGAAGCAGTTTGACGACATGAAGCATTATATGAATTTACAAAGTAAGCTTGCGCTTACCATTAGTGCGGTTTTCCTGCCCGTTATGGGCTTTATCCCCGGCATTGTCATGGATTTTCTGGCAGGGCGGAGCATTGGTTTTATGAATGCGGAGGCTCTGGGAGAACCGGTTCATTATTTCAGTCTTACCAATTTGAAAGGAGCCGCCGTTTCTGTTATAATCGGTGCAGCGCTCTATGGTCTGGTTGTCCGGCCCCTTTTGATGAGAAAGACGGAAACGGGAAGAATCTATGTGAATCTCTGGCCCTCAAAGCTGGATTTGGAGGAACATTTCTATCGTCCTCTTATTGCGTTTGTATGTGTGTTAGGCGGTTTCTTTTCAAGAATCTGCGACAGCTTTGCGGATGGCGTAGTGGTGCTGCTTAGAAAGACAATATACCGGGATAAACCACTTCCTTTTGAATTAACGGAAGGAACTTTATTTACCTATCAGTTAGGCAGGCTGCTGAATAAAATCGAGGCATGGATTGAAAAGAAATTTCCCAGTGAAAAGCGTAAGCATCATGAATTTGTCCATGAGCTTGCCATGATTCATCTGGAGATACGTGAAAACAGGATGGTCATTGCAAGAAGTCTTTCCTTCGGGTTGATTCTGTTTTGTGTGGG
>CAZDRM010000128.1:0-7086 GCA_964507745.1 uncultured Lachnospiraceae bacterium | reverse complement strand
TAGTGACGGATGAACGCGGCAAGCTGGTGTGGGAGTGTCCCAACTGTAAGAACCGCAACCAGGATAAAATGAATGTGGCAAGGCGTACCTGCGGTTATATCGGTACCCAGTTCTGGAATCAGGGAAGGACCCAGGAAATCAAAGAGAGGGTACTGCATCTATGAATTACGCATCCATTAAAAAAACGGACATCGCCAATGGGGTTGGTGTCCGTGTTTCTTTATTCGTGTCCGGCTGCACTCATCATTGTAAGGAGTGTTTTAATCCGGAAACGTGGAATTTTGAATATGGAAACCCTTTTACCGAGGAGGTGGAGGAGGAGCTTTTAGAGGCTTTAAAGCCGCTCCATATCAAAGGCCTGACTCTTTTGGGCGGAGAACCCTTAGAGCCGGTTAACCAGAGAGGGCTGATATCCTTTTTAAGAAAGGTAAAAGAGCGGTTTCCGGATAAGACCATCTGGTGCTATACGGGTTATACGCTGGAGCGGGATTTGTGGGGAGAGGAGGGAAAAGCACGGTGTGAAGTAACCGAAGACTTTCTGGGGCTTTTGGATATTCTTGTGGATGGAGAATTTATGATAGAACAAAAGGATATCCGTCTGAAATTCAGAGGCTCGGCTAACCAGAGAATACTGGATATGAAAAAGAGCATGAAAGAAAGACATGCTGTTTTAGCGGAGGAATTTTTATAAAAGTATTTGTGCGGCATACACTTTTAGAGTGTTACCCGCAAGTATAAATTATCCAAAATATGGTAAACTTTAGAAAAAAGAAAAATATAAAAAAAGAAAAATTTTAGCAGGAGGACAACCTATGAATCAAAAAGCAATGTTTCAGTTAAGCTATGGCCTTTTTGTATTGAGCGCAAGGGATGGAGAATTTCAAAACGGATGCATTATCAATACGGCAATGCAGGTAACCAATTCGCCCCTTCGCATAAGCATTACGGTAAATAAAGGCAACAAGACATGTGAGATGATTGAAAAGACAAAGGAATTCAATGTTTCCGTGCTGACGGAGAAAACCCAGTTTGAAGTCTTTACCCATTTCGGATTCCAAAGCGGCAGGACGGCGGATAAATTTGACGGATGGGTTTATAAGGAAACGGCGGAAAACGGCATTTATTACCTGACGGGCTGTACCAATGCCTATATCAGCGGAAAAGTGATACAGACAATTGATCTTGGCACCCATATGATGTTCATTGCAGATGTGACGGCGGCAGAGGTTTTGTCGGCGGAGCCCAGCGTGACCTACACCTTCTATCAGCAGAATATCAAGCCGAAGCCTGTGGAGCAGAAAAAGAGCGGTTATACCTGTACCGTTTGCGGCTTTGTATATGAAGGGGACGAGCTGCCGGCGGATTATATCTGTCCCATCTGTAAGCACGGTGCGGATGCTTTTGTGAAAAACTGATATGAATGAACATTCTGAGAGGAATATTCCGGAATGAGTGTTTCAGACATTCATATTAAAGGAGCAGTTCTATGAAGTTTATCCATCTTTCAGACCTTCACATCGGAAAGCGAGTGAACGAGTATTCCATGCTGGAGGATCAGCGGTACATTCTGAAACAGATTCTGAAAATAACGGAGAAAGAAAAGCCGGATGCGGTATTGATTGCCGGGGATATTTATGATAAAAGTATTCCCGGCGGCGATGCCGTTATGCTTTTTGACCGTTTCCTGACCGGACTTTCAGAGAGAAAAATCCCGGTTTTGTTAATCAGCGGCAACCACGATTCGTCGGAAAGGCTGGCCTTCGGAAGGGAGCTTTTATCTGAAAGTGAGGTATATATATCGGAGGTTTTCAGCGGGAAGGTAACGAAGGTTATTAAGGAGGATGAGTACGGAAAAATCAACTTTTATCTGATTCCCTACCTAAAGCCCGCCATGGTCAGACATTATATGCCGGAGAAGGAGATTACGGATTATCAAAGCGCCATGGAAGCGGTCATAGAAAGTCTGGATGTGGATTTTCAGGAGAGAAATGTATTTCTGGTCCATCAGTTTCTGACAGGGGCTATAAGAAGCGAGTCGGAGGAAGTGTCCGTAGGAGGACTGGACGATATTTCTGCGGAGATTTTTGAGGGAATCGATTACGTGGCTTTGGGGCATATTCACAGGCCTCAGTCTGTTTCCAGAGAAACAGTGCGGTATTGCGGGACGCCTTTAAAATATTCCTTTTCCGAGGCGGAGCATAAAAAGAGTGTGACTGTTGTGACCATGAAGGAAAAGGGAAACATAGAGATAGAGGAACGGGAGCTGATTCCTTTAAGGGATATGCGGAAAATCAAGGGGAGCTATGAGGAACTGACCAACAGGGAGAATTACGCAGGCACAGCGGTGGAGGACTACCTTGCCATTACCCTTACGGATGAGGAGGATATTCCCGGGGTTATGGGAAGGCTTTCTTCCATTTATCCCCATATTATGAAGTTAGAATACGATAACCGGAGAACAAGGGCGGCAGGCATTGATTATCTGGGAGAGCAGGCATATGAGAAAAAGCCGGGAGAGCTTTTTGAAGAGTTTTATGAAAAGCAGAACGGCATGCTCATGACTGAAGAACAGCGGGCGTATCTGTCGGAGTTGATCGAGTCTATCTGGGAGGAAAACCTATGAGGCCTTTAAAGCTGGTTATGTCCGCATTCGGACCTTATGCCGGAGAAGAAACAATTGATTTTGAAAAAATGGGAAGCGGGGGGCTGTACCTCATAACCGGCGATACCGGTTCGGGGAAGACCACTGTTTTTGATGCGGTTTCCTTTGCCCTTTTCGGGGAAAGCAGCGGGGGAAACAGAGAACCTGCAATGCTTCGCAGCCGTTTTGCAGAGGCGAAGACCAAAACCTTTGTGGAGCTTACCTTTTTATATAAAGGAAGGGAATACCGGGTTAAAAGAAATCCCGAGTATTTAAGGCCTAAGGACAGAGGAGAGGGAGAGACCGCTGAGCGGGCTGATGCCGCACTTTATCTGCCTGAGGGAGGCCTTTTAGAGGGTGTAAAAAATGTCAATGAAAAAATAACGGAGCTTTTAGGCGTCAATAAGGAACAGTTTTCCCATATTGCCATGATTGCCCAGGGAGAATTTTTAAAGCTTCTTCTGGCGGATACCAAAAAGAGAAGCGAAATCTTTCGGGAGATTTTCGGAACGAAGAAATATCAGGCGTTACAGGACGCTCTAAAGAGCCGCAGCGGAAAGCTCCATGATGAATATGATGAAATTTCCCGGAGCATCGGACAATATCTGGAGGGAGTGCGCTGCCCTAAAGAGCATATCCACTTTGAAGAATTTGAAAAAATGAAGGCGGAAAAGAAGTTTGCCTCCAACAATCATTTACGAGAAATGCTGGAGGAATTGTGTGAGGATTTGCACGAGCGGACAAAGGAATTGGAAAAGGCCCTTAACAAATTAGAAAAAGAGATAAGACAGAACAGTCATTATCTGGGAATTTATAAGTCAGTAAAACAGGGCGAAGAAGATTTACAAAAAAATGAAAAATTGAAGGAAAAGTTTGCTCTGAAGCTTTCGGAGTGCAGGGCATTGCTGGCAAAACAGGAAGAACAGGAGCCGGAGCGAAAAGCCCTTTCGGAAGAAATCACTATAAAAAAGGAAAAGCTTAAGGATTTTGAAGAATTGGATCAGCTTGTAAAGGAGAATAAAGAAAAAGAAAAGCAGTTACAGGAATTGAAAAAGACAATAGGAAAAGAAGAAAAGGCAATAGAAAAACTGGAAGCGGAGAAAAAAAGCGGACAGGAGCAGAAAGAGCTTCTTGGAAATCCTCTGGAAAAATATGCAAAGGCGGAAGGGGAAAGAGAAAGGTTTCAAAGACTTTTGGAGGTCTTTGAAGAATACAAAAGGAATTGCGAGCAGATTACTGTATTGAAAAATGAGGAAGCAGCCCTTCAGAAGAAATATCAAAAAGCGGCAGAGGATTGGGAAAAGAAGTTATCATATGCTAACAAGCTGGAGCGGGCATTTCTGGACGGACAGGCCGGTGTGCTGGCGGCAGAGCTGAAACAGGGAGAACCCTGTCCGGTCTGCGGTTCCACAGAGCATCCCAATCCCGCATCATTCCATGAAGAAATTCCAAGTCAGGAGGAAGTGGAGCAGGCGAAAGAAGAAGGAGAAGCCCGGAGAAAGGAAGCCATAGCGCTTAGTGAACAGGTAAAAGAAACTGCCGGCAGGAGAAAGACTCTGGAGGAAAAAGGGAAGGACAGCGAAGAGAAGCTTTTGAAGGTATGGCAGGAAAATATGGAGCTTCCCTTTGAAGAGAAGAAGGCAGGAAAGGTTATAAAGGAAAGAATCGCACAGGCAGACGGGGAATTGAAGAAAGCGGAAACCCAAAAGGAGAAGCTAAGGAAGTTAGAGGAAAGCCTTCCCAAGCTGGAGCAGGAACTGAAAGAAAAGGGAAGTCTTTTCCAGAAGCTGAAAGAGCAGGCGGCAAAAGAGGAGGAAAAAGTCCTTTCTCTTGGGAAGCAGATAGAAGGCATGAGAGAAAAGCTGGGATTTTCCGGGAAAAAAGAGGCGGAAGCCCATGTGAAGGAGCTGGAAAAAAATCTGGCAGCTATGGTAAAGGCTTATGAAACTGCAAAAAAGGAAACCGTGGAATCGGAAAAAGTGTTGTCCAGTACGGAGGCTTCTATAAAAACTCTGGAAAAAACCATAAAGAAATCCAGAAAAGAAATGGGGGAAGCCGACGGGGAAGCGCTTCTTGCAGAGCAGGAACGGCTTGCTGGGGAAAAGGCGCACATCAGTGCAGAGAAGCAGGAGGCGGAACGGATGTGGAATGCGGATGATTCCGTGCGAAAAAATGTGGCCTCACAGCTTGACAGACTGGAGGAAACAGGTGCAAAATGGCAGATGGTAAAGGCATTGCACAATACCGCAAGCGGAAGCATTGCGGGGAAGGATAAGATTATGCTGGAAACCTATGTGCAGATGGCCTATTTTGACAGGATCATTGACAGAGCCAATGTGCATCTGATGAAAATGACCGATGGGCGATATGATTTGCTCAGGAGTAAAGAGGCGGGAAACCAGAAGAGCCAAAGCGGACTGGAACTGAATGTGGCGGATCATTATTATATGACAAAGGACGGCGGAAGCCGCAGTGTCAAGTCTTTGTCAGGAGGGGAATCTTTTCTGGCGGCATTATCCCTTGCCCTTGGCATGAGTGAGGAAGTCAGCGCTAACGCAGGCGGTATCGAAACGGATGCCTTATTTGTGGATGAGGGCTTTGGCACTCTGGATGAATCCGCATTGGACCGCGCTGTGGGTGCATTGCAGGAGTTGTCTAATGCTAACCGTGTTGTGGGCATTATCTCCCATGTGCCGGAACTGAAAAACAGGATTGATCGTCAGATTGTCATAAAGAAAACCAAAGGAAAGGGAAGCGAGACGGAACTGGTAGTATGAAATATCCTAATGTATGCAAAGGGAAATTTATAGAGAGACCAAACCGCTTTATCGCCTATGTGGAGATTGAAGGGAAACGGGAAGTGTGTCATGTGAAAAATACAGGACGGTGTAAGGAACTGCTTATTCCCGGTAGGGAAGTGTATCTGACCCGTTCCGATAATCCCGAAAGAAAAACGGCCTATGACCTTATAGCCGTACAAAAGGGAGAGCGACTCATCAATATGGATTCCCAGCTTCCCAATGCCGCTGCTTTTGAGTGGCTTATGTCAAGGAAGGATGATTTTGGTATCGCTAAGTTAAGACGGGAGGTAAGTCATGGAAGTTCCCGTTTTGATCTATGGGGTGCAAAAGAGGACGGACAGGAATTTTTTATAGAGGTAAAGGGCGTTACCCTGGAGGATCAGGGCATTGTCAGATTCCCCGACGCACCAACGGAAAGAGGCGTCAAGCATGTGGAGGAACTGGCAAAGTGCGTGGAGGAAGGTTACAAGGCCGCTGTTTTATTTGTTATCCAGATGGAGGATGTAAAGTGGTTTGGACCAAACTGGGTTACCCACGCTGCCTTTGGAGAGGCGTTAATAAAGGCCGAGAAAGCAGGGGTTATGATAAAAGCAGTGCGCTGCATGGTAAAACCGGATGAAATGTACATACTAAGCGGAGTGGAAGTAAATCTGGACAGACCGGAGACAAAAACGGATATGGCAAAAACGGATATGGCAAAAACGGATATGGCAAAAGAATGATAACAAAAACGGATATGGCAAAAGAATGATAACAAAAACGGATATTGCAAAAAAATGATGACAAAAACGGATATTGTAAAAAAATGATGATATAAACGAATATAATAAAAAAGATAACAAAAAAGATAACAAAAAAGATGACAAAATGAATCCGGCAGATATAAAGGCAGATTGAGACGATCATAAAGCTGAATGAGTCGGAGACAAGAACAGATATGAAAGAGATAGAGCAGGAGAAGGATATGGACATATCAGAATCGATAAATTTGCAGGTAAATAAGAATTTAAAGCATTTGAAGAAAAAGAAATTATTTCTTTTTGATATTGACGGAACCATTGCGCTGTCGGAGGATGTGATAGAAGGAACTTTCCAACTGCTTTCTTATATCAGGGAAATCGGCGGGAGAGCCATCTATATTACCAATAATTCTTCCAAAAGCACAAAGGACTATGTGGAAAAATTCAAACGTATGGGGATTGAAGCAGAGGCGGAGGATTTCGTAACGGCGGGAAGCTATACCCTATCCTATTTGACGGAGCACCATAAACAGGATTTGATTTTTGCCATGGGGACAAATTCTTATATAGAGGAATTGAAAAAGAACGGTCTTAATATAACGGAAGAATATGATGGGAATGCGGATGTGGTTCTTACGGCATTTGACACGGAGTTAAATTACGGAAAAGTGGAAGCTGCCTGCCGCCTGTTAATGGAGAAGGGAAAGGAGCGCATCTGGCTTGCCACCAACGGAGATTTGCGCTGTCCGGTGGACTTTGGCATGATTCCCGACTGCGGTTCCATCTGTAATATGATTTCAGCGGCAACGGACAGAACGCCGCAATACCTTGGAAAGCCATCGCCGGGGCTTGTAGACTACAGCATGGCGCTGACCGGCTTTACAAAAGAGGAAACTCTGGTGGT
>CAZDRM010000127.1:5584-7133 GCA_964507745.1 uncultured Lachnospiraceae bacterium | reverse complement strand
CAAGGAGAAAGAAATGAAAAGAGCGATTATTACCGTTTTAGGAAAAGATACAGTCGGCATCATTGCCCGCGTATGTACTTATCTGGCGGAGCATGAAGTAAATATTCTGGATATTTCCCAGACCATTGTACAGGATTACTTTAATATGATGATGATTGTGGATATGGGAAAATCCACGGCGGCCTTCGATACGGTGGTGGACGAAATGGCAGCTTTAGGCGAGGATATCGGCGTTATGATCAGATGCCAGAGAGAAGATATTTTCGATATGATGCATCGTATTTAACGGGAGAGAAGCCATGATAAATTTTTATGAAGTAAATGAAACCAATAAGATGATCGAAAAGGAAAACCTGGATGTCAGGACCATTACCCTGGGTATCAGCCTTTTGGATTGTATCGATTCCGATCTGGAAACCCTTCGGAACAATATTTATAACAAGATAAAAGAAACAGCTAAGGATTTGGTGGCTACAGGGGAGGAAATTGAAAAGGAATTTGGAATCCCCATTGTCAATAAAAGGATTTCCGTTACCCCCATTGCCCTGATAGGCGGGGCGGCCTGCAAAAGTCCCGAGGATTTTGCAAAGATTGCGGAAACTCTGGATACGGTGGCAAAGGAAGTGGGGGTAAATTTCTTAGGCGGCTATTCCGCACTGGTGGCAAAGGGCATGACAAAGGCGGATGAAATGCTGATTAAATCCATTCCACTTGCCTTGTCTAAAACAGAGCGGGTATGCAGCAGCATTAATCTGGGCTCTACCAAGACAGGCATCAATATGGATGCGGTAAAGCTTATGGGAGAAATTGTGAAGGAAACTGCAGAGTACACAAAGGATAACGGCTCCATGGGGTGTGCAAAGCTGGTTGTTTTCTGTAATGCCCCTGACGACAATCCTTTTATGGCAGGAGCCTTTCACGGCGTGACGGAAGCGGACAAGATTATCAATGTAGGCGTTTCCGGTCCGGGAGTGGTAAAGACCGCCTTGGAAAAGGTCCGCGGGGAAAATTTTGAAGTGCTTTGCGAGACCATTAAGAAAACAGCGTTTAAGGTAACCAGAGTGGGGCAGCTTGTGGCAAAGGAAGCATCTCGCATGCTGGGAATTCCTTTTGGCATTATTGATTTATCCCTTGCCCCCACACCTGCTGTAGGGGACAGTGTTGCGGATATTTTAAAGGAAATCGGTGTGGAGCATCCGGGAGCCCCGGGCACTACGGCGGCGCTGGCGCTTTTAAATGACCAGGTTAAAAAAGGCGGCGTTATGGCGTCTTCTTATGTAGGAGGCTTGAGCGGCGCATTTATTCCTGTCAGCGAGGACCAGGGCATGATTGATGCGGTAAATGCAGGCGCCCTGACGCTGGATAAGTTAGAGGCTATGACCTGTGTGTGCAGCGTGGGCCTTGATATGATTGCCATTCCGGGAGATACAAAGCCGTCTACCATTTCCGGCATTATTGCAGATGAAATGGCAATCGGCATGGTAAACCAGAAAACCACTGCAGTCAGGATTATTCCCGTCATTGGAAAGGGCGTGGGAGAGACGGTGGA
>CAZDRM010000127.1:0-5484 GCA_964507745.1 uncultured Lachnospiraceae bacterium | reverse complement strand
TTTGTTTTTATCTTTTAGGAAATCAGGCGGGGTTTTACGATTTTATAAAAAAATCAGAACCGTTCCCTAATTTTGAACATGAATTTCTGGAAAGTGGGGAGCCGGATGAAGGACTGTTGAAGAGGGCAGATGTGGTTTTTGCAAATTTGCAGGGAATGGATGCAGGAAAAATCCTTACGCTTTTAACAGTACAGAGTAAAAAGGAAAGAGAAATCGTTCTGATTGCGGAAAAAGAGCAGACAGCAGAACTTGTTCTTACAGAGCTGCCGGATAATGTGGACATATGGAGTCTTCCCATGTCTGAGGAAGAACTGCATTTCCGGTTTTTGAGATGGCAGCGGCTGTATAAGAAGGATAAGGACTTCTGGCAGACCAGAAATTATCTGGACGCTACCATCAATTATGTGCCCCATCTGATCTGGTATAAGGATAAAGAGGGGGTTCATGAAAAAGTCAATCAAAGTTTTTGCAAAGCGGTTAATAAAACCATGGAGCAGATTGAGGGACGGGGACATTATTATATCTGGGATCTTACTCCGGAAGAATATAGTAAAGGCGAATTTGTCTGCATGGAATCGGAATATGAGGTTATGGAAAAAAAGGCAACCTGTATTTTTGACGAGAATGTAAAAATAGGAGACGAAATGCGGCAGCTGAAGACCTATAAGACGCCTTTGTTTGACTTGGACGGAAGCGTTATGGGAACGGTAGGCGTGGGAATGGATGTTACCCAGGAGCGGCTGTATGAACAGATGATTTTGAATAATGCCAACACAGATTTCCAGACAGGATTATACAACAGAAGATATGTCTACCAGTTTATGGAGAAGAAAGGGGATACGCCTCTGGCAGTATTTTTCCTGGATTTGGATAATTTTAAGGAAGTTAACGACAAATATGGACACCAGGAAGGAGACCGGCTCTTACTGGTTACCACAGAAGCCCTGAAAAAATGTATGCCAAATGAGGTAATTGCCAGAATGGGCGGGGATGAATTTCTGGTTATCCGGCCCGGCGAAATCACAGAAGAGGAAATGGAAGAAAAAAGAAAATGGCTTCAGGAGCAGCTTGATCAGACCTACATAAAAGAGGAGCACTTTAGGAATGTATCGGCAAGTATCGGTGTATCATATTCCGAAATGGGGAATCGGGATATTGATTTACTGATCGGGAAGGCGGATTCCTTTATGTATCGGGTTAAGAATGAAAAGAAAAGCCGGAGATAAAACAGTTTTAGGTTATATGCACTGTTGAAAAATTGTAATTGAGAGGCTATAATAAAGGCAGGGGAAAGTAACAATAATATTTTAATATAATAGACAGGGGAAGGTAACAATAATATATCAATATGATAGGCAGAGGTTTGGGGCTTATGGTAAAAACGAGAAGAGAGGTTCTAATTGTAGAAGATCAGAAACTGAATCGGGAAATGCTGCAGGATATACTGGCGCCGGATTATGAAACGGTCTGTGCGGGAAACGGTCTGGAAGCGTTAAATATTCTGTTGGAAGACGGAGAAAAGTTTTCGGCGGTTCTTCTGGATATTCTGATGCCGGTTATGGATGGATATGAAGTGATGAGGGTTATGCAGAAAACCCCCGCTTTATCAAAGATGCCTGTTTTGGTTACCAGTCAGGCATTTGAGGAAGAATACGAGCTGAAAGCGCTGAATATGGGAGCCAGCGACTTTATTTCCAAGCCATACAACGGAGAAATTTTAAAGAAGCGTCTGTATAATCTGATTCAGATGCATGAAAATGCGACGGCTGTAAGACTTATGGAAAAGGACAGCCTGACAGGACTTTACAGCAAAGAAGGATTCTGTCACAAATTAGATGAAATGTTAAGCGGCGGAACTGACGATCCTTATGACATTATTGCCCTTGATATTGAACATTTCAAGTTATTCAATGATACCTATGGTGTGGAGGAAGGCGACAGGCTTCTCAAATATGTGGGTAATCATATTATGGAGGAAAGCGGTTTTTACAGCGGCGTCTGCTCAAGAGTTTATGCGGATCAGTTTTTAATATTCTGTGAACGTTTAGATAATGAATATGTGGCAAAAGCGGTGGAGAAAATCAATCGCAGTATGGAAAACTACCCTCTGGATATGAAGGTACATGTAAAGGCGGGCGTATATCAGATTCATGATATTTCTGTTCCCGTAAACAGTATGTGCGACAGGGCTTTTATTGCTGTAAAGGCGGCAAAGGGGCTTTATGTAAAAGATGTAGCCTATTATGATGACTCCATTCGGGAAAAGCTTCTTTTAGAACAGCAGATAGGGGACGATATGGTTCGTGCCTTAAAGGAAGAACAGTTTGATGTTTATTTCCAGCCCAAATATAATCTGGTAACAGGGGAAATGGCAGGTGCGGAGGCGCTGGTAAGATGGCGTCATCCCGTAAAGGGATTTATGTCTCCGGCGGAGTTCATACCGATTTTTGAAAAGAATGGCTTTATTACGGAACTGGACATGTATGTCTGGAATAAAAGCTGTGAATATATTTCCAAATGGCACAAGCGATACGGAAAACTGGTTTCTCTTTCCGTGAATGTTTCCAGAAAGGATATTTATAAACAGAATCTTCCGGAAATTTTAGAGGATATAGTGAGGAAAAACGGATTAACGCCGGAAATTCTCCATCTGGAAATTACAGAGAGTGCTTATACCGAAAATCCCGAGCAGTTGATTTTCGTTGTGGAACAGCTAAAACAAGCAGGATTTATCATTGAAATGGATGACTTCGGAAGCGGATATTCATCCCTGAATATGCTTGCGGAATTGCCCATTGACATTTTGAAGCTGGATATGAAATTTTTGCAGAACAAGGGAGAGCAGAGAAAAAATGAAAATATCATGAGCTCCATTGTAGATTTGGCGAAGAAAATCAATCTTTATGTCATAGCGGAGGGTGTGGAAAAGGAAAAACATATTTCCATGCTGAAATCAATGAAATGTGATATGGTGCAGGGGTATTATTATGCGAAACCCATGCCGGCTGAGGAATTTGAAAAGACATGTCTTATATAGAAGACATGTCTTTTTTATAGAATATAACAGGGTCGATATTAAACATATTAATCGGTGGACTGAAGCTTGACCATCTGTCTGCGGTATTCATCCCTCATGCCGTGGTGGTATTTGGTTCCGGCAATGCATTCGTATACATGGGATGCATGGACATCGTGCTCAAACTGCTTTCTTCCCAAGGGATAGAGATTGGCGGCGGCAGATGTGGTTTTGGTAATGAGAGGGATGGACGAATTCTTCTTAATGGTCTTTGAAAGGGGAGCGGCCTTTTCGTTGAAGCCCAGAGCTCTGGCATAAAATACGATGCCGGAATCCATATATTCCGCCACGTCCTCCGTAAGGGTATCCAGCAAAATATGGGAAAGGCACCTGCTGATTCGTGCATAGGTCACTTCTCTTGTCTTTAAAATATCACAAAAATCATCATATTCCTGCATTTTGAAAGTGTTTTTGACGATTTTGTCGGAGATGCTTTTTGTAATATCAAGATATTCTGTAAATCCTTTTTCCCGTTCCTGAATCAATTTGAAATTCAGCATAGAGGAAAAATCCGATGCAAAAACAGGGAAGGTTTTGTGAAAATCCTCCCGCATAATTTCGTAGACCGCACTGGGAAGCTGGGGCCGTACCATTTCCAGATTATCCTGAGTGGATAAAGACTGCCTGATGGAAATCGCAGAACTGAATGTCTCGGCAAGTCTGTAGGAATGGTAATCGGAGCCTATTCTTAAATTGGTAAAAGGCTCGATGGAACTGTTCTGCCTGATAATGGCCTTAATATACTCAATGCCCAGAATGTTATTGGGATAGCCCAGAATCACATCAAAGGGAATAAAACCGTCTAAGGTTTCCGCCAAGGCGGTATTTCGTGCCACAGGATATGTAGAGCCGCATTTTAAATGGGTCTTTAGGAGCTTTTGATATTCCTCCGATTCATGGGCAAGAGCTCCGGCAATTTTTTTGAGGGGAACAATGTCCCCACATTCGCTTCCGAAGCAAATGGAATCCACGCATCCTAACTGGTTTAACAAAGCGATGGCGCCGGAAGCAAAATATTCCGCGCTTCCCGTGGCATAGCAGACAGGGAGCTCTAAAACCAGATCGGCTCCGCCCATGAGAGCCATTTTGGCGCGGCTGTATTTATCAATGAGAGCAGGAGTACCTCGCTGAGTAAAATTGCCGCTCATGACAACAATTATGTAGTCGGCATCCGTAATCTGCTTTGCTTTTTGAATCTGATAACGGTGGCCATTGTGAAAAGGATTGTATTCTGCTATAATGGCTGCAATTTTCATAAGCTGTTCTCCCTACTGGTAGTTTACTGCTGTTAATAAAATGGTCTAACACATCAAAGATAACATGTTTTTGAAATTCCAACAACTATTAGTGAGAAAATTTTAAAATTGTATTAAAATTAGGACATAATATGGCTGAATTGAGAAATACAAAACTTGTGGTTCTTTTGTGAATGCATTATAATATGAGCAAAGGAACGTGAAAGGAGATATACGGATGTCATATATTGATCTGATTAAAGAGAAAGCAAAGGCTGACCGTAAAACAATTGTATTGCCGGAAACAAACGACAAAAGAACTTTGATTGCGGCGGCACATATTATGCAGGAAAAAATTGCGGATATTATTATGGTGGGGAATGAAGAAAAAATTATGGACGGCGCACGCTGGCTGGAGGTAGAGCTGGATGACGTTACCGTGATAGATCCTGAAAAATATGAAAAATTTGATGAGTATGTCCAGCTTTTATATGAAACAAGAAAAGCAAAAGGAATGACCCTTGAGAAAGCTGAGGAGATTTTAAAGACGGATTACTTGACTTTTGGCGTTATGATGGTAAAGGCCAATGACGCTGACGGTATGGTAGCAGGAGCCTGTCATGCAACGGCAGATACCTTGAGACCGGCCTTACAGATTTTAAAAACCGCTCCGGGCGTTAAGCTTGTTTCGGGCTTCTTTATTCTGGATGTACCGAATTGCGAATATGGCGAAAACGGAACCTTCCTTTTTGCAGACTGTGGTCTGAACCAGGATCCCACGGCGGTAGAACTGGCGGATATTGCGGAGACTTCTGCAAAGAGCTTTAAGAGCCTGGTAGGAGCAAAGCCCATTATTGCAATGCTTTCCCATTCCACCAAGGGAAGCGCAAAGCATGTGCTGGTGGATAAGGTGGTTGAAGCTACCAGAATCGCAAAGGAGACTTATCCCAATCTCTGTGTGGATGGAGAATTACAGGCGGATGCGGCGTTGGTTCCCCATATTGCCAAGTCTAAAGCGCCGGGCAGTGAGGTGGCAGGTAAGGCAAATGTACTTGTATTTCCTAATCTGGACTGCGGCAATATCGCATATAAGCTGGTGCAGAGGCTTGGAAAGGCAGAGGCTTACGGGCCTATGCTTCAGGGAATTGCTAAGCCGGTTAATGATTTGTCGAG
>CAZDRM010000126.1:0-7143 GCA_964507745.1 uncultured Lachnospiraceae bacterium | reverse complement strand
TTCCTGGTATGACCGTTATCGTTCCTTCCGATGATGTGGAAGCAAAAGCGGCGGTCCGTGCGGCAATCGAGATGGAAGGACCGGTTTACCTTAGATTCGGTCGTGCAGCAGTTCCGGTTATTAACGATAAGCCGGATTACAAATTTGAAATCGGCAAGGGCGTTGTATTAAAAGAAGGTACGGATGTATCCATTATTGCAACAGGTATCTGCGTGGAAGGTGCATTGGGCGCAGCAGAAATGCTTGCGGCTGACGGCATCAATGCAGAGGTTATCAATATCCATACCATTAAGCCTTTGGATGAAGAGCTGGTTATGGCAACAGCTAAAAAGACCGGCAAAGTATTTACCGTAGAGGAGCATTCCGTGATCGGAGGATTGGGAAGCGCGGTATGCGATGTTCTTTCCGAGAAGGCGCCTACTAAGGTAATCAAAATCGGTATGTATGACAAGTTTGGCGAATCCGGTTCTGCCGGTGCGCTGGTTGAGAAATACGGCCTGGATGCAAAGGGAATTTATACAAAGGTAAAAGAAAATTTGTAAAAGATTCTCTGCCGGTATTTGGGACGGTTGTCGGATGGCCTAGGAAAAATTTTAAAGAATAATTTAAAAGATGTATTGCATAAAGCGGGCTTTTATAAGCCCGCTTTTATTATATTCCAAATATTCTTGCATATTTGGGACTATTGTGATAGTATAGACTATAGCAATAGTCTAACGACAAAATATTAGAAAATAAAGCTGCTTTTGAATAAGCCATAGGAGAGAAGGATTCGGATGAGTTTAAAATTATTTGATAGTGAAATTAAAGTTATGGATTTAATATGGGAGAACGAACCTGTCAGTGCAAAGGAATTAAGCCTGCTTGCGGCGAAGGAAACCGGGTGGAATAAGAATACCACCTATACGGTAATTAAAAAGCTGGAGGCAAAGGGATATATTAAGCGTGACGAACCGGGATTTATCTGTACGGCGCTGATTTCAAAGGATGAGGTGTGCCGGGCGGAAACCCAGAGCCTGATCGACAGACTTTTTGGGGGCTCCAAAAGGGCGCTGTTTTCCTCTCTTCTGGAGGATGAGAAGTTGTCGAAAAAGGAACTTGAAGAGCTGCGCAGGATGATTGATGAGAGGTAAGGTTTATGCCGGGAGAAATATTTTACTGGATTTTAAATATGAGCATTACGGCATCGGTTACAGGACTGGTTCTTTTGCTTTTAAGAAAAATAAAGAAAATTCCCAGACGGCTGATTTTTGTTTTATGGATTGTTCCCCTTTTGCGGATGTGGCTGCCGGTTAGTATCGGGAGCAGATACGGACTTATGGAGATGCTGTCCCGGGTGGGCATAAAGACTGTTATGGTATATGAGGGACAAAATCCGGTTACTGCCATGAATAGTGTAGGTGCAGCAGACAGTTATTTTCCAATGGTCTATAAAGCAAGCCTCCTGAGCTATATTTTTAATACGGCGTTTGTGGTCTGGCTGATGGGTTGCATCGTATTTTTGGGGACATTGGTTTTCCTCTATACCAAGGAGAAAAAGGAGTTGAGGCATACAGTATACTGGCGGGATAATATCTGGCTGTCAGAGCAGATGGTCTCTCCTGTGGTTTATGGGATTTTACGGCCTCGGATTGTAGTGCCTGCGGAATATCAGGATAAGGAGATGCGTTATATTCTGGCTCACGAAAAAGCGCATATCCGCCGTCTGGATAATCTCTGGCGGCTTTTAGGATTTATAACGGCCTGTGTGCATTGGTTTAATCCGTTTTCATGGTTGTTTCTGAAGATTTTTCTGGAGGATATGGAGCTTTCCTGCGATGAGAGGGTGCTTAAGGGCCTTGATGAAAAAGAAAGAAAAGCATATGCGGCGGCTCTTGTTGATTGTGCTGAAAGCGGAAACGCACTTGCCTCTGCATTTGGAGGAGCAAAAATTCATAAGCGGATTTACCGCATTCTGTCTTATAAAAAAATATCGGTATTTTCCGGGGTATGTTTTACCGCTCTGGCGGCGGCAATTATATGGGCATTGTTAACAAACGGGATATAAAGGAGAATTTATGAAAGACAAAAAGTTAAAAAAATACTATATATTTTCGGCAGCAGGAATTCTGGCGGCATCATTTTATCCGTTGTATATGGGAGTGCGCGTTGTATCGGACATGATAACAAAAGGAACGGTTATGAAGGAGGATTATCCCAAGTATATTATTCCATATACGCCCATAAGCCTTGCTCTTATTGTAGGCATATTGCTGATGCCCTTGCTGATAAAATATGTGAAACGGTGCACCCTGCTTTTGGCATCTGTTATATCCGCAGCTGTGTTTTTCGGGGCTGAACTGCTTTTGGAAAGTAAAGTAATTGTCACATCAACAGTTGAAGCAACACTGGAAGACTGGCAGATGTTTATGTGCATGTGGCCTGTTTATGAAGAAGAACCACTGACACAGACAGCTATTGAAATTCTTATGGGAAATTATAATCCAGCTTTTAAATTGCATTTCTATGCAATTTCCGTTGTTCTGATATTGTCTGTCCTGAATTGCTTTTACGGGTTTGCCCATGTGATTCAAAGCGGAGAGAAAAAGAGGATAAATGCATTAATTATACAGTCAATATGCAGCGGCGTTTTTCTGGGACTTTGTATTCTGGCATGCTTTACCGCCTTTTTCAGAAACGGGGAAATACAGGTTTCCTTTATTTCGGCAATTCTTATGACGTTGTTTTTTGTTCTCTTTGGTGTAACGGCAGGCGTTTATGCAGGCTCGTTTCTTTTGGGGAAAAACAGGTGGATTTCCATAGGTATTCCTGCCGTAACGGCATCGCTTATGACTACGTTGATGTATATAGGAGAAATGATTTTGCTGAAAGGGCATTTATACCGTTTTGGAAGGGGA
This sequence comes from uncultured Lachnospiraceae bacterium, assembly GCA_964507745.1. Taxonomy (GTDB): domain Bacteria; phylum Bacillota; class Clostridia; order Lachnospirales; family Lachnospiraceae; genus UBA2882. Next base: position 4,246 of record CAZDRM010000126.1, on the reverse strand, counting down.
TTTTTGTTCAGAGGGTTGTTTGCAGAAAGACAGGTGTATTATTTGACGGATGCCGACCTTAGCGCAATCGGAAATACCGGACCGGCGCCGGTAGATTTGATTATTATACTGGCATCAGGACTTATTTGTGCTGCCGTCTTAAGATATCAGAGGTCCAAAACGGATAAAGGAACTTTGGGAAAAGAGGATGAACTTTAGAGGAAATTATGATATACTCCTTACATAACGAACGAGTCGATATAATGCAGACGGAAAAGGAGGTATTTATGCACAAAGAAAACATATCTGCGGCAGAGGCACTGGAGAAGTTAAAAGAGGGTAATAAACGCTATCTGACTTCTGACACAAACCCGGGAGATATATCCCCAAAAATCAGACAGGTTACCTGTGATGAGGGACAGAGCCCTTATGCCATTGTTGTTACCTGTTCGGATTCCAGGGTAATTCCCGAAGGCATTTTTTCCGCCGGAATCGGAGAATTGTTTGTCATCCGCGTAGCCGGCAATGTTATGGACAATCATCAGATCGGAAGCGTTGAGTATGCGGCAGACCATTTGGGAAGCAAGCTGGTGGTTGTATTGGGTCACACCAATTGCGGCGCGGTAGGTGCAGCAATCAGCAGTGCGCCGGAAGGCTTTGTAAAAACCATAACCGATGAGATTTGTAAGGCTATCGGCGATGAAAAGGACGCATATAAAGCATGCTGCCTGAATGTGGAAAGAAGCGTGTCTGTTGTAAAGGAAAGCCTTAGTGAAATGGTGGAAAAAGGCGGTCTGAAGGTTTGCGGCGCTGTTTACCATATTGATAACGGAGAAGTTGAATTTTTGGACTAAAAGAACAAACTTTAAAAAGAAGTTTTTTGAGAACTGAATGGAAGGTTTCATCGCTCTATGAGGAAAAGAGAGATGAAACCTTTTTTATGATGACAGGACCGGCGGCGGTACGTGTGTTTTAACATCCCGGAAAAGAAATTTAAGCCGGAGGGCCCAAAAATAAGAAAAATTCTTAAAAAATCATAAAATACAAAAAAAATACTTGATTATTTACAAATGTAATCCGATAATATAAACAGAAGCACATGCGGAGGTAATTTTATGGGAGAAATAACACCTAGTGAAAATGAATGGTTAATTATGGAAGTGATCTGGAAAGAAAACAAATCCATTACCGCATCGGAAATTATAGAAAAATTAAAGGGAATACTGGATGTCAGCCAGAAAACCATCCGCGTTATGATTGGCAGGCTGGTGGCAAAGGGCGTATTAAATTATACGGTAGATGAAAATGATTCCAGGATTTATCATTATTTCCCTTTGAAAACCAAGGAAGAATGCCTGGATTTAAAGAGCCGGCGCTTTGTGAAAAATTATTTCGGAGGGGATGCCTCCCTTGCAGTTGCCAGCTTTTTGAAATCCACCGATATTACCAGGGAGCAGCTTATGGAACTGGAAGAACTGGTAGAATCTTTGAGAGAGCGGCAATAGAGGAGAGAAGGGATGGGTATGGACGAAACCTTGTATTTGCTAAAAGGTTTTGGGAATTTTGCAGCGGTATATTGCTTTGACAAATGTATACGGACAATGATTGCAGGAATGGCAATGCTTCTCTTAATCTGTGCAATACGCAAATGCAACAGACGGCATGCGGCGTATATTAATATCGGTGCCATGGCGTTACTGCTTCCCATGGCTTTTATGGGAATGAACAAGTTGTTTTTCAAAGGATATCTTTGGTGGCTGCTCAACTGTATTTATGTACATATTCATAAGGCTGTATATGGAAAAGCATATTTTTCGGTAATGGGAATTCTTTTGGCAGTCTATGTTATAAAAAGCAGAAGGTTAAACCAAAAATTGAAAAGTCTCCCGTTACTAGAAAACGGGATAAAAGAGGAATTGATAGAAGACCTTACGGCTTATGACAGAACTTCTCTGCCGCGAAAATATTTAAGCCGGGTCAGAATTTATATTACGCCGGAAAAGGTAAGCCCTTATTCGGGCGGGATTTTTCATCCTTTTGTTGTGATTCCCGAAGAAATCACAAGGAATTGGGATGATGCACAGCGAAAGGTCATTCTGAGCCATGAACTTTTACATATTAAATCGGGGCATATAACTCTGTTATTTCTGTTCGCCATGCTGCGTATTTACTGGTGGATCAATCCTGCCATATATTTGTGTGAAAAGGTTCTGCGGGAAGACTTGGAAATGGCCTGTGATGAAAGCTGCATACGCTGTACGGGGGTCAGCAGACTGGAATACGGCAGACTGATTCTCGGGGTGCTTACGATGTTAAAAGGCGTGCAGGAAGAATGTGCGGCCTCCTTTTTAGACAGCAATTATTTTCAGGTTTTGAGAAAAAGAATCGGATATTTAAACGAACGAAGAACTGCAAAAGGCGGAGGGAATGCTTCAAAGCGGACGGTTGCATTCTTTGGGGTTATATTAGCGGTTTTATCTGTCTTGATAGGGATTACATCCTATCCCCGCTATACCAGAATGAAAGAAATTACTTTCTATAACGAAGATCTGGAAATGGTAGTCTGGGATTCCAGAGAATTTGGAAACGCCGTGGAAATAGTAAAGGGAGAGGTCCGGATTGACAAAGAAGAGTTTGGAAAACTTCTGGAAGAGAAAAAGATTGACGGAGAATATGTATACATTTCCTTTGATACCATTATGAAGGTGCCGGGAGCCGGCGGCGGCGGAAATGTTGCTATGGTGGCCATAGATGATTTTGATGATGTTTTTTACCTGGCTGCAGATGACTGGAAAAATAATTTTTTTGTATTTATGATGATGTATTTGATATAAAAGCATTTCAAGGCTCGTAAAAGACGGGCAATTTGCGGAAGGGAGAAAAAAATGAATATTTCCATTGATGGCGGTTTTCTGCGTTCCTTTGGAAACGGGATGTTAAAAAGCACACAGGATCGTATGGAAAGGCAGCAGCAGACGGAGAAACAGGTAGAGTTTTTTGAAGCACAGAAGAGCAATCTGAAAAACATGGTCTGCGAAAGTCCGGAAGAAATCATGAGAAAGCTGGATATGCTTCATTCTTATGAGGATCAGATTGCGGCAGTAAAGGCAGCCTATAATAACGAGCAAATGTACCATATTATGGACGAAGCCAGAGAAATGGGCGAAAAAATTGCGGAAGCGGCGGAAAAATACAAACCGAAGACGCCGGAAGAAAGAAAAGAAGAACTGGTGGAAGAAGCACTGGGTATCGAAGAACAGGATGGCGTACTTTCCGAGATTATGGATGAAATGGATGAAGTTCTTGAGGTTATGGAAGAACTGGAGGCTACAAAAGAAGCTCTGTCCGGAGAGGGTACTGAGGAGATTCTGGAAGAGAGTGCAGAGGCTGTGGAAAACGGGATGGATACGGAGCCGGAAAATGTACTTTTACAGGTCGAAAAAGTCCCGGAAGACGAAAAAAATTATATATATCGGCCATTTGATACAAAAATATGAGAGAAAATTTAAAAAAAATTAAAAAAATTTCCAAAAAAAGCTAATGATTATTTAAAATAATCCGAAATACAATATGACAGACTAGCAAATGGATTTGCTATTCTAAATATTATTAATCAAGGAGGATGATACTATGACAAATGTAAACACCAACTACACTGACATTTTCAGTAGTATGATGGGAACTTCGGGCACGGAAAGTAATAATGCTTTTAGTCTGACAGATTACATGAGCATTAAAAGCGGCAGCTATGGCAAATTGTTAAAAGCTTATTACAAAAAACAAGATGCCGGCGATGCGGAAGCTACCGAGACCGAAAAGAAACAGTTGTCCCTGTTAAAGACAAAAGCGGACAATCTGAAAAATTCCATGCTGGACTTAATGGATGAGGATTTATTTAAGAAGAAAACCATTAAGACCAAGGACGAAAAGACAGGCGAAGAAACAGAGAAAGAAGACTATGACTGGGAGGCTATTACAAAGGCGGTTAATTCCTTTGTAGACAGCTATAATGCCCTTGTAGGAGCTACGGGAGAAAGCGACAACAAGAAGGTATTGAGAAATGCCACATGGCTTACCCAGCTGACAGAGACCAATTCCAAACTGTTGGCAAAGGCAGGCATTACCATTGGCGATGATAATAAGTTAAAGGTTGATGCGGATGCTTTGAAGAAGGCAAACATAAATACTTTAAAAGTATTGTTCCAGGGAGCCGGCTCCTTTGCAGACAAAGTAGTTCAGAAAGCGTCTCAGATTGGAAGTGCAGCAG
>CAZDRM010000125.1:4846-7177 GCA_964507745.1 uncultured Lachnospiraceae bacterium | reverse complement strand
TTACATCATCAATGCTTTCAATTTCTTCTCCTATCTCCCAATCTTCTTTTTCCCCGTTAAATTCTTTTACAAAAAGCTCGTCCATCATTTTGCAATCGTTTTGCAAAACTTCATATGCAGCCTTAATGTCTTTGTTTATTTTCTCGGTATCGGCCTCTGAATACGAAGATACAAAATTTCGATCGTAGCAATAAATGTCTAAAGCAATAATCAGATCGCTGTCTACAATATTCAAAAATCCATCTTCTTTTTAATTGCCCAAAAACAAGGATTTCCTGAATCATCTGCTAGACATACCACCTCTCCAAAATACGGACTGTTCGCTCTTCCAATTTCTGTTTCAACTATTTGCATGTTTATGCTCCCCCTTTATTCATTTGAAATAATATTAAAGACTTGTGGTTGTGTAAGTTATCAATTCACAAGTCTTTTTAAATAATGATTAAGTTTTCTGATTATCCTTTAATCCAGCCAACAACATAATTGTTGCAAATTTGGCAGTTTATCAAAACCCTCAATACTTTCAAAATCCGCTTCCACAAGTTCAAGAACTTCCAAATGCTCTAATTTTTCAACAAATGTAAAATCTTTATATGTGCCTTCATGCAGACGAATTACTTTAAGATTGGGGAATTTTTCCAGTTCTGTTCCTACTGCCTTAGTTGTTTCAATAAACCATTTTTCCCATTCCTCATCATTGCTGAATGCCTCTGAATAATGCAATTCGGATACCGTGTCGCCAAACTTTTTAGCTTTGGCAATATCTTCATCAGATAATTCATATTCTTCATGCTTGTATGAGATAGGCGATGTAGATAAACAATATCCTTCGGAGGAATTGGGAATTTTTATTTTACTATAGTCATTCTCAATTATCCAATCTACGTACTCTTTAATTTGGCTGCCATTAAGCACGCAATACTCCCATTCCTCTCCACCCCAAGGGGTTGTATACGGAACAGGGGGTTCTTCCAAAGATATTTCAATTATAAATCCGCCGTCAATGCTGATGCTAAAATACTTAATCTGTTCCAATTCATGGGAAGTAATTTCCTCTTTTTCAAAAAATTTCTTCAATTCATCTTCAAGCCACTGCAGCGAAAGTTTTTGAACCGATTCCCCGTTATTTTCTTTTATACCCATTTTAATATTCTCCCTTCATATATCCTAAAATTTGCCATATCTTAATAAAAAAATTATCCTATTATCTTTTATATTTGTCAACAACCCGGGTTTCCCGTTCTAGATAACATATTTCGTCTGCGTTATATCTATTATCGGGGCCCCGCAATCCTCCAGGGCTCTCAGTGTCAGTCCCAGATTATCCCGGTCATTTACAGGAAGCTTAATTTCCTTCCCGTTTTTCAGACGAAAATAAATATCTTGCTCAACATACCGGGTTCTAAAAGTTGCCCGCGAATAATACACATAAGCGATTTCCCTGATCTGCTCCTTGGGAATAGCAATGGGATTAAACGACGCGCCTGTCATTGAGCCAATAACATAACGATTCGAAATTGTCAGATTATGCTTTTTCATAAACGGCAAACCTTTATTTAAATCTGCCTGCAGCAGCTCTATAAAATCCCCCCCGACATTTGACAGATATGCATTTGCATTCTCAAGGATTTTATTCTTTTCATCCTTGTTTTTTGCGCCGCGTTTAATCAAAATAACGATACCCCAGGGAAGCATACATAAAATGAATATAACTATACCTCCCGCAACCCAGCCTGCCGCTGTTGCACCCTTCATCAAAATAAGTAAAACGGCAAAGGTATAAAAAAATCCCCACACTAACCAAATAAGAAACGTAAAAATATACAAAGCCCGAAAATTCCTCATTTTAAATAGTATTTCATTGAGCTGCAGCTTTTTCTTATCCTCCGGATAATACCCATATTGGCTCATGTCAATTGTCTTCTTACTTTTTGCATTTGCAGATTTTATAAGCAATCCGACAAAAATATCAACTATAATCGTTATCAATATTCCATACCGGAACATCTTGCTATTAAAATAATACAAAGACAATATGGATTTACCGTTCTTAGTTACACCTACAACCCTATTGGTTTTTGTATTAATAAATACATTTCTTTCTATAGTATCCCCATCTTCTATCATATCTTTGATATCATCTACACTGACTCTTCCAAACACAACAGTAGCCGGCTCCCAAAACGGCGCTCGTGCGTCATCTTTATACCTTAAATATACAGAACAATCCGCTACATCTACAAATTTACTATTAACCCACGCTGTTAAATGACTATATCCTATTTCAACAGGAACCAGCTCCACACCCTTATCAACCCTAATATGTACTCC
>CAZDRM010000125.1:2005-4746 GCA_964507745.1 uncultured Lachnospiraceae bacterium | reverse complement strand
CAAAATTTCAAGTTCAGTCCACCACTACAACATTCTCACACTTTTCATATCCTTCCGGCATTCTTTCCGTAAGAAAAACCGGCCCTTCAAAAGGTGCAAAAGTCACGGGACTGATATGTTGAAACTTGGAACTGTCGCAAAGAACATAACTCTCTTTACACCGACCTATAGCCGTGCGCTTTACCATAGCCTCATTCACATCCGGCGTGGTACAGCCGCATTTTTTACTAACACCGTTGGTGCCAAAAAATCCCTTGGTAAAATGATAAGATTCCAACATCTCCACAGCCAGACTGCCTACTGCCGCCTCTGTGGAGGCCTTCAGTTCCCCGCCTATCATCAAAACTTTCATCCCGCGGGAAAGCAGCCGCCTGGCATGGACCACGGCATTGGTTACATAGGTGGCATTTTGCTCCTCTATATAATCCAGCATATATGCCGTAGTCGTACCTGCATCCAGATAAACAAAATCCTCCGGCTTTATAAGAGAAGCCGCATATTTTGCAATCTTCTGTTTTTCATCAGTGTTCAGATCACTCTTCTGCTCCACGGTATATTCATGGGCGCTTACCTCCGCCTCTGCAGCAACAGCGCCGCCAAATACTTTTACAAGCTTTCCTTCCTTGTCCAGCGCCGTAATATCCCTGCGTACCGTAGATTCCGAAATACCAAGAATATCCTTCACTTCTGTTGCCGTGATGCTTCCCTTTTCCGCCAGAAGCTTTAAAATCAAATCCTGTCTCTGTCTTGTTAACATTTACTTTCCTGCCTTGTATTCCGCCACATTGGTTTCCAGCACAATCTTACGGATGGGAAGAATGCTTCCCGGGGAAACGGACAACTCATCCACTCCCATAGCCAGAAAATCCCGTGTCAGTGTCTGGTCTGCACCCAGTTCTCCACAAATGCCTGCCCAGATGCCCGCCTTATGAGCGCTTTCCACTACCATGGATATCATACGCAGGATGGCAGGATGATGGGAATCATAAAATTCATCCAGCTTTGTATTCTGACGGTCAATAGCAAGAGTATACTGGGTTAAGTCATTGGTTCCGATACTAAAGAAATCCACTTCTTTTGCAAGCTCATCGCCTACGATTACCGCTGCCGGCGTCTCAATCATAATGCCCTGCTCCGGATTGCCGTAAGGGATTCCTGCTGCATCCAGTTCCGCTTTTACCTCTGCCACAATCTCCTTAATCTGACCTACTTCCTTCACACTGGTTATCATAGGGTACATAATGGCAATATTACCGAATTTGCTTGCTCTGAACAATGCACGCAGCTGGGTCTTGAATATCTCCGGCCTCGTCAGGCAGATACGGATTGCACGACATCCCATAGCCGGATTTTCTTCGTGCTCCATTTCAAAATAGTCGCACTGCTTATCAGCGCCGATATCCAGAGTCCTTATGATCACTCTCTTACCCGCCATGGTTTCCGCAACCTTCTTATAAATCTGGAACTGTTCTTCCTCTGTAGGATAATCCTCGCTTTCCAGATAAATAAATTCGCTTCTGAAAAGTCCGATGCCTCCCGCATCATTCTGTAAAACTGTGGCAAGATCCTTAATATTTCCTATATTAGCATAAAGCATAATCTTCTGCCCGTCCAGAGTAATGTTTTCTTTTCCTTTCAGACTCTGAAGCAGTTCCTTCTTCTGAAGCTCTTCCTGCTGCTTCTTTTTCATCTCTTCCAGAGTCTTTTCATCCGGGTCCACATAAATGATTCCCGATTCGCCGTCTACAATGCCCAGCTTTCCGTCAACGGTTTCATCTAAAGGAAGGGGCGTGCCCACCAGAGCGGGAATCGCCATGGTCCTTGCCAGAATCGCAGTGTGGGAATTTAAGGAACCATGAACTGTTACAAAGGACAGTACCATATCCTTATCCAGCTGCACCGTCTCCGAAGGAGCCAGATCATCCGCCACAATAATTGCCGGTTCATCGGCACCGATAGCCGCGTCACTGTTTCCGCTTAAAATAGAAATGATCCTCTCTGATATATCCTTGATATCTGCTGCTCTGGCTCTCATATAATCATCTTCCATAGCCGCAAACATCTGTGAAAAATTATCTCCTGTGGAAGCAACTGCATACTCCGCATTTACTTCCTGGCTTTTGATGATGTTTGTAATGGACTCATTATAGTCCCCGTCATCAAGCATCATCTGATGTACTTCAAATATGGCTGCATTTGCCTCTCCCACTTCCTTCAGGGCTTTTTCATATAAGCCCTGAAGTTGTTCAATTGCCGTTTTCTTTGCGTCCTCAAAACGGTTTATCTCTGCATCCACATCAGTAATCTTGTTGCGTTTTACCTGCTGCTCGCCCTTTTTATATACGCTGATTCTGCCAATGGCGATACCGCTGAATACGCTTTTACCGTTATAAGTCTCCATAACCCGTCTCCTTTTACCATACCAAAGCAAATTCTGCTATACTATCCGTTATACAGCCAATACAGATTTACAGATTTTCCTGCATGAATTTGCTGATTGCCTCACATGCTGCATCTTCGTCCTCGCCGTCAAAGGTCAAAGTAACCTCATGGCCTTTTTTAGCTCCCAGACTCATAACGCCCATAATGCCTTTGCAGTCTACGCTTCTTCCGTCCTTTTCCATTTTGATAGCGCAGGAAAATGCCTTTGCTTCTTTTACCAGCAGGCCTGCCGGACGTGCATGGATTCCCATTTCATCTGTGATTACATACTTGAATTCTTTCATTGATAATTCCTCCTT
>CAZDRM010000125.1:0-1905 GCA_964507745.1 uncultured Lachnospiraceae bacterium | reverse complement strand
ACTCCTAAAAGAACCGTAGAAACGGCTGTGCCGACTACCAGAGCTACCAGATACATCAATGCATTTCCCATTACCGGTACTACGAAGATACCGCCGTGAGGCGCCATCAGGGTACATCCAAATGCCATGGATAATGCGCCTGCCACTGCAGAACCTATGATACAGGAAGGCAGTACACGAAGGGGGTCAGCTGCCGCATAGGGAATCGCACCTTCCGTAATAAAGGCAAGACCCATAATAAAGTTGGTAGGACCTGATTCTCTCTCTTCTTTTGTAAATTTGTTTTTGAATAACAGTGTTGCAAGGGCAATTGCACAGGGAGGTGTCATACCGCCGATCATAACAGCTGCCATAATTTCATAGTTGCCGGAAGCGATTGCTGCTGTACCGAAAACATATGCCGCTTTATTGAAGGGGCCGCCCATATCAATTGCCATCATTCCGCCGAGAATCATACCTAAGAGAATCTTACTGGTACCGCCCATGCCGGAAAGACCATTATTTAAAGCTGTATTGATGCCGCCCATAACAGGCTCTACAACAAAGGTCATCAAAAGCCCCATGACCAGAATGCCCACAACGGGATAAATCAGCACCGGCGCAATCTTTTCAATTGCTTCAGGCAGCTTCTCGCAAAGCTTGAAAAGGACTTTGATAATATAGCCTGCCGCAAAACCTGCTACCAGAGCTCCCAAAAATCCCGAGCTTCCGTTTGCTGCCATCATGCCGCCTACAAAACCTACTGCAAGGGCCGGCCTGTCGCCGATTGCCATTGCGATAAATCCTGCCAGAATGGGAAGCATGAATCCAAAAGCTACACCGCCGATATTTTTAAACAACGCCGCTACAGGTGTAATGGTACCAAAGTTTGCCCTTTCGGCAGCAGATAACGCATTCATATCCACCATTAAACCGTCAATGAGGAATGCAATGGCAATCAGAATACCGCCGCCTACTACGAAGGGAAGCATATGGGAAACACCGTTCATCAGCTGGGTATAAATCTGATGTCCCACGCTGCCGCCTGACTTAGCCGATGCAGAGGACTTTGCAGAAGCATTGGCGCTGTGATATACGGGAACGTCGCCGGAAATCGCCAGGGAAACCAGTTCATCCGCTTTATTGATACCGTCGGATACCTGACGCTCAATAACTTTCTTTCCGTCAAACCGGTCCATGGGAACCTGTGCATCCGCAGCTACAATAATGCAGTCCGCCTCTTCAATTTCTTTACTGGTCAAAACGTTTTTCGCTCCGCCTGAGCCTCTTGTTTCCACCTTTATAAAACAATTCTGTGCCTTTGCCGCCTTCTCAAGTCCCTCAGCAGCCATATAAGTATGTGCAATTCCTGTAGGACAGGAAGTTACCGCAAGGATTTTAACCTGGTCCGCCGATGCCTCTCCCATATCGGAAAGTCTCTCATCCACGCTCTTTTTCTCTTCGTCTGCCTTATCAATGATCTCTATAAACTTCTCCGGCGAAGATGCATTCCGCAGACTTTCTGTAAATTCCCCATCCATTAACATCATTGATAACTTACTTAAAACGTCCAGATGCACATTATCCTCTGTATTGGGCGCCGCAATTAAGAAGAAAAGACTTGCCGGTTCGTCATCCAAAGATTCAAAATCAACACCGTCCTTTACAACCATTGCCGCCAGACCCGGTTTATCAACCGAATCGCCTTTTCCGTGGGGAATGGCAATTCCTTCCCCGATACCGGTGGTGCTTTCCTCTTCTCTGGCATATACCAGCTTCCGGTATCCTTCCACATCATTGATTTTTCCGCTCTTAACCATCAGTTCCACAAGAGTATCAAGGGCTTCCTTTTTTGTCTTGGGAGCTGCATCCAAAGAAATACTTCTTACATCGAGCAAATCTGTGATTCTCATATTCTTCCCTCCT
>CAZDRM010000124.1:0-7199 GCA_964507745.1 uncultured Lachnospiraceae bacterium | reverse complement strand
TCAATCCGCTTCCTGATATCCTCATCAAGCCCGGTCTTATCTCCGATTACCCTGACGCACATCCGGTTCTTTTCCGCCGTTTTTAAACAAGTCTTCATATAATTACGCAAAAGCTTCATAAGGGCATCCACTTCATCCTTGGGCCGCTTCCAGTTTTCTGTGGAAAAGGCATAGACCGTCAGATACTCTATTCCCATTTTATAGGCTTCCTCACAAATAGTTTCCACATTTTTACTGCCCTGAGCATGACCATAATTTCTGGGCATTCCCTTGCTTTTTGCCCATCTTCCGTTTCCGTCCAGAATAATCGCTACATGTCTGGGTATATTCATCTAATCCGCCTTTCCGAAAATTCAAAGGGCAGGGGACCTGCTCGCTATTCGCAATCGAGTAGATCCCCTGATTTTTATCCGTTTTAAACGGTCAAAACTTCCTTGGACTTATCTTCAACCATTTTTTCGATTTCTTTAATATATTTGTCTGTCAGCTTCTGCAGCTCATCGGAAAGGTCCTTTACCTCATCCTCGGAAAGTTCTCCCTTTCCCAGCTTTTTGAAGGCATCATTTCCGTCACGGCGTGCATTTCTTACGACAACCTTATTGTCCTCGCCCTTTTTCTTAATATCCTTTACCAGTTCCTTACGGCGTTCCTCCGTCAATTCCGGGAACACCAGGCGGATAACCGCACCGTCATTGGTAGGGGTAATTCCCACATCAGACGTTAAAATAGCCTTTTCAATCTCCTTAATCAGGCTTTTCTCCCATGGAGAAATCTGAATCATGCGCGGCTCCGGCACGCTGATATTTCCCACACTCTGCAAAGGAGTAGGCGTTCCGTAATAATCAACCTTGATCTTATCAAGCACATGGGGGTTGGCACGTCCCGCTCTGATGGACGCAAAATCCGAAGCCAGGAAATCAATTGCCTTTTTCATTTTTTCATCATATACTTTCAGTCTCTCATCCATTTGGATTATCCTCCCGTTTTATACCGTTACCTTGGTTCCGTTAAATTTACCGGAAACAGTATTTACAATGCTGTTCTCTTCATTTAAACCAAATACCCACATGGGCATTTTATTATCCCTTGCCAGAATCGACGCAGTCATATCCACTACCTGAAGATTTTTTTCGATCACTTCATCAATGGAAACCTCATCGTATTTCTTTGCGTCCTTATTAGCCCTGGGGTCGTCATCATAAACGCCGTCTACCGCCTTCGCTAAAAGAATAACCTCCGCTTCTACTTCCACAGCCCGCAGAACCACTCCTGTATCTGTGGAAAAATAGGGATGACCGGTTCCTCCCGCAAAAAACACCACCATGCCTTTTCCAAAATACTTATTTGCCCTGTCCTTGGAAAACAGCTTCGTAAAAGAACCACATTCAAAAGGTGTTAAAATGCTGGTTTTCATTCCCACCGAACGGAAAATCTCGGACACATAAATACAGTTCATAACTGTGGCCAGCATTCCGATCTGGTCCGCCTTTGTCCTGTCAATATGCTCGCTGGTTCTGCCTCTCCAGAAATTTCCTCCGCCGATGACGATGCCAACCTCTTTGCCTTCATCAACCAGCTTCTTTACCTGAAGGGCAACGCCTCTTACAGTATCCTCATCAAAACCGGTCTTTTTGGCGCCGGCCAAAGCTTCTCCGCTTAGCTTCAACATAATTCTTTTCATAATCCAGAGCCCCCGGTATTATTTATCCAAATCTTTAAAAAAGGAAGTAGGACTAACATCCGCATAGCACTGTGAGCACATACCTTCAATAACCGCACCATTGTTAATCTGTACTGATTTGGACTTGATATTTCCCATAACGATAGCAGAAGTGTCCAGTATAACCGGTCCCTGTACATCGATATCGCCTTTTACAGCTCCTGCAATCACTGCGCTTGTAGCATAGATATTTCCGATAATAACAGAACTCTGTCCTACTTTTACACTGCCTCTGGCATGAACCTCGCCTGTAATTTTAGCGGAATCAGCATAAATTTCCTCTGCTATGGAATTTCCCTCTATGCCGCCGGAAACATTCAGTTTTCCAAGAATCTCCACATTTCCCTTTACATTTCCCAAAACGTCCATGGAACCCCGGCTGCTGATATCGCCGGTTACCATCATACCTGATGTAATAACGCCTGTTTCATCCATTACTTCGCCTGTTAATTCTGTTTCATTCTGCTGTGCCATAACATTACCTACCTCTTCTTTTAATTCTGTTTCTTCAACTTCTTTGATGATATCATCCTGCATTTCTTCCTGGACTCCTTCCTCTATTTCTTCTGCCTCATTTTTCAATGCATTTTCTATTTCAGGAACCGTTTCTTCCGGTTCACTTTCTCCAAGCAGATTGCTTTCCTCAGCTTCCTTCTCCGGCTCTTCACTCATTTTTTCCGGTTCCTTCTCCGCTGACAGATTATTTTCTCCTGCTACAGATTCTATTTCTTTAACTTCTGTCTCCGTTTCGGACTCTTCAACCTCGGCTTCCTCAGCTTCTGCCGTCACTTCAGGCTCTTCAGCCTCTGCTTCAGTTTCCTCAACTTCTGCCGTCACTTCGGACTCTTCAGCCTCTGCTTCGGTTTCCTCGACTTCTTCCGTCACTTCAGGCTCTTCAGCCTCTGCTTCGGTTTCCTCAACTTCTGCCGTCACTTCGGGCTCTTCACCCCCTGCCTCGGCTTCCTCAACTTCTGCCGTCACTTCAGGCCCTTCAGCTTCGTCTTCCGTCTTCGGTTCCTCATTCATTTCTTCTGATTCGTTCTCTGCCTGCAGATTGGTTTCTTCTGCCTCATCTTTCGATTCAGCTTCAGGTTCTTCAACCTCTGCCACCGCTTCAGATTCTGTCTCCACTTCCGCCTGCGGCTCCGATGCAAATATGTCGGCATTTTCATCTAACCTGGCAACAGCTGCAAGGAAAGCCTCCTCATCACTGATAGCAGTCTCTTTATCATCTGCTGTTTCCTGCTTCGGCTCTTCTTTTTGTACCGCCTCTTTCGGCTCCGTTGCTTCTGACTTTATTTCTTCCGGCTCGATCTTACTTTCATTTTCTGCCATCTTCTCCGGATTCTCCAGTTCCTTATCCACCTCTGGAAGCAATTCATTTACAGCCATGGATAAATCTTCTTTTAAGTCCTGAAAAAAGCCCATTATAGTTCCTCCATTTCTTCTAATGTGTAATATGCAAAATGATCGGTGTTTCTTCGGTAATCGGTTTTATTTCCAATTCTTCCCTTCCCGTCAGCTCATTCAAGATCATCCGCAATGCGTCCGCTGTCTGAGCCTTGTCTTTTCCGTCATGCAAAAGCACAATGGAAGTCTGGAAGGTGCCCACCCCGCTTATAACATTCAAAGCAATCTGCTCTGCTGACAAACCGTGTCCGTCCGCATCGCCGCCTGAAATATTCCAGTCATAACAGGTAACTCCCTGGTCATTAAGCTGATTTACAATTTCAGCCATATCGATTTTACTGACAGTATTGCTGCTTCCTCCCGGAAGTCTGCATATGTCCGGTCTTACTCCCGTTACGTCATATATATAATCGGATAATAAATAGAAATCTTCGAAAAATGCCTCTTCTGACGCATAAATTTCTTGATATCTGTGACTATAGGAGTGAATGCCGATGCTGTGCCCCTCGTTTATAATTCTTTTATAAAGAGCCTTGGCTTCTTCGCTTGTATCTCCTACCACGAAAAAAGTTGCCTTAACATTATATTCGGAAAGAACATCAAGAATTTCATCGGTATACCTGCTGGGCCCATCATCAAAAGTAAGATAAACCCTTTTAATACCGTCTCCTGTCATAATATCCTGTCCGCTGTTCTCGTTTTCCAAAATTGTTTCCGCTGCCGCCCGGTCATCCTCTTGCTCTTCTTCATAGAATGTGATATTTTCCTGCAAATTATCAATCTTTGAGCTTAATTCATCCATTTGAGACTGCATATCGGCTTTTTCCGCTTCTAATCTGCCTAATCTGACATTCGCTCTGTATAACAGGATTCCAAAACAGATACTGACAAATACAGGTACCAGTATAGCTGCAAAAACCGTAATTAAAATTATTTTTTTTAATCGTTCCACCCTTTTACGGCGGCTCCTTTGCAACTGTCCATCTTCCTGTCCGACCATTGCATTTCTCCATTTCACTACACACTACTATGCATTGTATCATAAATACGGAACGAAAAAAAGAGAAAATTGACTTAAGTTTTCGTGTTAAGATAGCGCCTGTTCAAATACCCTGAGTAATTGCTCCTGATGAAAGGGCTTATCCACAAAGCCTCTTGCGCCAATGGCTTTTGCCTTATCATAAGTATCGTCATATGCCAGAGATGAAATCATGACGATTCTTGCATCCGGATGCTCTTTCAGAATAAGCTCAGTAGCGTCCAGTCCGTCCATTCCCTGCATAATAATATCCATGGTTACCAAATCCGGCTTTACCTCATCATACTGCGCAATGGCATCTTCTCCGCTTCGGCAATATGCTGCAATCTCATAATCCGTTCCCTCAAGAACATCTTCCAGCTGAACCCGGACCAGCCGGGAATCGTCTACCACCATTATTCGTTTACTCATTTTTATATGCTCCCTTCTCTCAGGTTTTAGCCAAAACGACCCTGCTCTAATTTGAACTGGGCACATGGTGAATCAGCTGCACCCCTCCGGAACGCTCATCAGAATACGTAAGCACAAATTGTACCTCACGCCCCTCGGGCTCATAACGCCCGTGATAAAACACAGGCGGGCCAAAATGAGCCGGAACCTGTGTGGCCCGAAACATAGCCCCGGCTATCCTGCCACATAGTACATTAAAATATTCTTTACTGAACTCCTCCACATCCTCGGGACTGACCGTTTCTTCATGAAAAGAATTGCATGCCATGCGGTACAACAATCCGGTATCTGCACAAGTTCCTCTTTTGCCATAGCAGTATTCATCTCACAAACCTCTCTTTATTGCGAACCCATATCCTTTTGTTCCTCCAGCGCCAGGACAAGACGAATCCTGTCAAGAAGATCCTCGGAACTGAAAGGTTTCAATATATAGTCACAGATTCCCAGTTTAGCGCTCTTTAAAACAATCTCCTTATCCTCCACACCTGTAAGCATGATGACCGGTATGTCCGCCCGGTCTTTCATGGCACGTATCTCCTTCAGCGTCTCAATTCCGTCCTTTTGCCCCATCTGAATGTCCAGCAGAATAAGATCAGGTTTCTCCTGCTCCAGATATTTCAAAGCCCGCACTCCCGAATTAACGGTAATCACTTCATAATCATTCTTCAGAGTATTGGAAATACGTGTTAAGATAATCGCAGTATCATCCACTGCTAAAATGCGCTTTTTAGAACCTCCGACTTCCATTTGGCTCATTTTATTCTACCTCCCTTTCAAGTATGTCCAGAAGCTGCCCCAGCAGTTCTTCCGCATTATCATCTTCATATAATTTCAGTTGTTCCCTTATATGCAGGAGTCTTTCTTCCACATCCTCCTGCAGCTCATGGAGCAGTATCTCCTCCACTTTTTCTGCACACTCCCTGGACCGAAAACGCTTCAATTCATCCAAAGCCGAAGCTGTCTGTTCCCTCAGTTCCTGTATGGACAGACGGGGAAGCTTTTCTTTGCTGCCCTGCTCCTTCCTGCGTTGTTCCAGAAACTGCCCGATATTCGTCAAAAGAGTTTCATATTCTGCCAGCATTACCGGAAACTCTTGGTCAATAAATTCTTTGTCCCCCTGTGCGGCAGCATTTTCCTGTGCACGAGCCATAGCAGAAACTTCCATGGCTCCGATATTGGCCGATGCGCTTTTAAGCCCATGCACCTCTATCTGGTATTGTAAAATATCTGATTTTACAAGTTGACTTAAAAGCTCCGTCTTGCGTTTGCCATCCGTACAGTAAAGCTCCAGCAGCTCGATAAAGCCCTCTTCATCGCCGGAATAATATTTCATTGCGGCATCCATATCCACTCCGTCAATTCGGAGCGCCTCGGGATCCAGCGGTCTGGATTCCTCCTCTTCGTCATTCATCTGTCTGTATTTTTCCGGCACCCAACGCAGCAAAAGCTGGTTCAACTCTTTCCTGTCAAGGGGTTTGGATATGAAATCCTGAAAACCGCGCTCCAGAAAATATTCCTTCATACCTTCCATGGCGTTGGCGGTCAATGCAACCATAACAGGAGCCGCCCCGTTTTCGCCACAGTCCCTGCGGATAATCTCTGCCGCCTCAACACCGTCCATGCCGGGCATCATATGATCCATAAAGATAATATCATACCGGACAGTGCGTACCAGCTCCACAGCTTCCGCCCCGCTTTCCGCTTCGGTCAGGTCAAAGGCATAATTTTTGAGAAAGTTTCTGGCCACCTTTCGGTTGATCACATTATCATCCACAATCAGCACTTTCACACCGGGCGCAGTAAAGCTATCCGTAATTTTCTGTTCTGTCTGGGGAGCCTTCTCCGGCGTTTCTGAAACCGGACGTCTGTCTACGATCTTCTGAGGAATCATGATTGTAACCTTTGTTCCTTTGCCGTAGGTGCTCTCCACCTTTATGGTACCCTCCATCAGTTCTACCAGATGTTTCACGATTGCGAGCCCCAGTCCGGTTCCCTCCACGCTCCGGTTCCGTTTGGAATCCACCTGCCGGAAATCCTCAAAAATCTTTTCCAGGTCTTCCTCCCGAATGCCGCATCCGGTATCCTCTATATAGAAAATAAGCATTTCCTCATCTGCATTTCTTCCGGGTTTCCCGGTAATGTATGCATGTACATATCCTTTTTGCGTGAATTTAATGGCATTATTGAGAATGTTGAGCAGAATCTGTTTGATTCTGCCATCATCGCCGCTGTAACAGCAGGGTATCGTTTCGTCATATTCATATTTTAAGATCAGCCCGCGCTGAGAAGCCGCCATATCCATCATTGCCATGATTTCATTTGCCATGAATTTTATGTAATAATCTTCATAGACCAATTCCATTTTGCCCGCTTCCACCTTGGACAGGTCCAAAATGTCATTAATGATTGCCAGCAGATTTTTAGCTGCTGACTGCACATCCTTGGCATGGGAATAAATCTCAGTATCCCCGCATTCTTCCATGATAATGTCATTCAGTCCGATAATGGCATTCATGGGAGTGCGGATCTCATGGGACATATTTGCAAGAAATTCACTTTTTGCAATGCTGGCCTTCTCCG